>DASQXS010000087.1:0-5938 GCA_035639615.1 Gaiellales bacterium
CGGACGCTGGTCGACGACTCGCTCCGCCGGTTCGAGACGGTGTGGTGCGCCGCCGGCACACCGCGCGCCGTCTTCGAGGTCGCGACCGAGCGGCTGATCGCGGCGATCCCGGGGGCCGAGGTGCGCACGGTCTCCGAGTAACGCGATGCCTGGCCGGTCTCGGGGGCGGGAAGTCGTGACGTGCCCATCCGGAACGAGGGGGCCCGTGGGGGAACCCATGGGTTCCCCCACGTCAAAGATCGAGGACGTAGGCGCGGAGCTCGAAGCCGTCCGCCGAGAAATCACGCCCCGGCGTTCGCACGAAGCCCAGCCGCTCGTAGAGCCGGTGTGCTGATGTCATCGCCGGGGTGGTGTGGAGCACGAGGCGCGCCTTGCCCGCGGCCCGCGCCCGGGCAACGCATTCGCGGGCGAGGAGGCTCCCGACACCGCGTCCCTGCGCGGCGGGGTCGACCGCGAGCATCCGGATCCCCGCCTCGTCCTCGCCGTCGAACTCGGCGAGCGGCCCGAGCCCCGGCACGTAGGCGACTCCGCCGAGGACGGCGCCGTCCCGGTCGACCGCGACGAGCACCTCGGCCGACTCCGCCCGTCCGGCGACGTTGCCCAGGACTGACTCGTACCCGGCGGTCGGGGCGTAGCCCGGGATCGTGCGGTAGGCAGAGACAGTCACGTCCCCGAGCGCCGCGTGCTCGGAGTTGCGTATGCGCCGCACCGTGACCTCGCCGGCCATCGCCGCACCCTACACTGGAGGTGATGGGGCGCACGTACAAGGCCGACGCCGTGGTCCTGCGATCGCTCCGGTTCGGGGAGGCCGACCGGGTGCTGCACCTGTACACCGCGGAACGCGGGCGGGTGAACGCGATCGCCAAGGGCGTCCGCAAGACCACGTCGCGGTTCGGCGGCCGCCTCGAGCCGCTGACGCGCGCCCAGCTCCTCCTGCACGAGGGCAGCGGTGAGCTGCACACCGTGTCGGGAGCGGACATCGTGGCGGCGCACGCCGACGTGCGGGGGCGACCGTACGCGCTCGCGGTCGCGCAGATCGGGGCCGAAGCCGTGCTGAAGCTCCATCCCGAGCCCGATCCCCAGCCGCGCGTCTTCGCCGGGCTGGTCCGCTTCCTCGAGCTGCTCGCCGAGGTGGACGACGGCCGCGATCCAGCCGCCGATGCGCTCGGCCTGGGATTCCAGCTGAAGCTGCTGGCGCTCGCGGGCTACCTCCCCCATCTCGGCTCGTGCGCTTCGTGTGGCGCCGACGGGCCGCTTGTCGGCTACTCCGCCGAGGCGGGCGGCGCCGCCTGCGAGCGGTGCGCGGCGGATGTACGCGCCTTCCGGCTCCGCCGCGGGAGCCTCGAGGTGGTGGCGGGGCTCGTCGAGCGGCCGCTTCAGACGGGCGCGCTGCCGGCCGCGGCGGCCGCCGACGCCGTGCGGGTCGTGGAGGAGACGTACGCGTATCACGGCGGCTTCCGCCTCCGCACGCTTCACGTCTGAGTCACTGATAGCTTGCGCCTCCGATGGCGGCGACGTTCCAGGGCATGATCTCGGCGCTCCAGGGCTTCTGGGAGGCGCAGGGATGCGTGATCATGCAGCCATATCACACCGAGGTCGGCGCCGGGACGTCCAACCCGGCCACCCTCCTGCGGGTGCTGGGCCCGAAGCCGTGGCGGACGGCCTACGTCGAGCCCTCGATCCGTCCGGACGACGGCCGCTACGCCGAGAACCCGTTCCGGTTCCAGCAGCACTACCAGTATCAGGTGATCCTGAAGCCGGCGCCCGCGGACGTTCAGGACATCTACCTCGACTCGCTGCGTGCGATCGGGATCCCGGTCGAGCGGCACGACGTCCGCTTCGTCGAGGACAACTGGGAGAGTCCCAGCCTCGGCGCATGGGGCCTCGGCTGGGAGGTGTGGATGGACGGGATGGAGATCACCCAGTTCACGTACTTCCAGCAGGCCGGCGGCATCGAGCTGGACCCGGTCTCGGCGGAGCTCACATACGGGCTCGAGCGGCTGGGGATGCATCTCCAGGGCGTGCGCCGGGCGCACGACATGGTGTGGGCGCCCGGCGTCAGCTGGGCCGACGTCTATGAGGCCAACGAGCGGCAGTTCTCGGCGTACAACTACGAGCTCGCCGACACGGCCGTGCTCGCGCGTCATTTCGACGACCACGAGGCCGAGGCGCGCCGGTGCTTGGAGGCTGGGCTGCCGCTTCCGGCCTACGACCAGGTGCTCAAGTGCTCACACGTGTTCAACCTGCTCGACTCCCGCCGGGCGATCGCCGTCACCGACCGCGCGGCGTACATCCTGCGGATGCGCCGCCTGACCCAGGCCGCCGCGCGCGCCTATCTCAACGCCCAGGGTGAGGGCGGTGCCTGACCTTCTGATCGAGATCGGCTGCGAGGAGCTTCCCGCCGCACACTGCCGGGCGGCGGAGGCGCAGCTCCCGGCGATCGCCGCCGGCGCCCTGGAGCGGGCCGGGCTGGACGCGGAGGAGATCCGCGTCCACGTCGCGCCCCGCCGGCTCGCCGCGATCGCGCTCGGCCTCCCCGCCGAGCGGCGGGCCGAGCCGCGCGAGCTGCGCGGCCCCCGCGCCGACGCGCCAGACGCGGCCCGGGCCGGCTTCGCCCGGAAGCACGGGCTTGACCCGGACCGGCTCGAGGAGCGCGACGGCTTCCTGTGGGCGGTGGCGGGTGGGGCGCCGACGCCCGTGGCCGAGCTCGTGCCGGGCCTCGTCGCCGCCGCGGTGGAAGAGCTCCAGTTCCCGCGGACGATGCGCTGGCCGGGGGGCAGGTTCTCGCGGCCGATCCGCTGGCTCGTCGTCAAGCTCGGCGGCGACGTCGTCCCCGTCGAGCATTCGGGCGTCCGCGCGGGCGGCGCGAGCCGCGGCCCGCGGCCGGGGCGGTCGGAGGTCGCGATCGCGTCCCCCGCCACCTACCTCGAGGATCTTCGCAGCGCCGGCGTGGTTGCGGACGCCGGCGAACGCCGGTCGGCGATCGTGCAGGGCCTGGATGGCCACGGTGGCTGGACGGACCCGATGGGGAAGCTGGAGGAGGTCGTCTACCTCGTCGAGCTCCCGCAGGTGCTCGAGGGCGCCTTCGACGTGCGCTACCTCGAGCTGCCCGAGCGGATCCCGGTGACCGCGATGCAGTCGCACCAGCGCTACTTCCCGGTGCGCGACCCGGACGGCCGGCTCGAGCCGCGGTTCCTGCTCGTCTCGAACGGCGGCGACGCCGACGTGGTGGCCCGCGGGAACGAGGAGGTGCTCGTGGGTCGGCTCGAGGACGCGGCCTTCGCGTTCGCCCGCGACCGGGAGCGCGGCATCGCGGAGATGGTGGGTGAGCTCGGCCGGGTGAGCTTCCTGGAGGGCAGCGGATCGCTCGCCGACAAGGCCGGCCGGCTGGTGCCGATCGTGAGGCGCCTATGCGAGCGAAACGGCGTGAACGAGGCGGACACGGCCGCCGCGATGCGGGCGGCCGAGCTGTGCAAGGCAGACCTGGTGTCGCGGCTCGTCGGAGAGTTCTCGGCGCTCCAGGGCTACGCCGGGTCGGTCTACGCCGCGGAGGCCGGAGAGCCGGCCGAGGTCTGTGCCGCCGTCGAGGAGCACCACCGACCGGACGAGGCGGGCGGGACGCTGCCGGCCAGCGCAGCCGGCGCCGCGGTCGCGGTGGCCGACAAAGGGGATACGATCAGCGTCGCCTTCGCCGCGGGCCTGGAGCCGACCGGGAGCCGCGACCCCTACGGCCTGCGCCGGGCCGCCGCCGGGCTCGTCGCGATCGCGCTCGACCGTCGGTGGCGGGTCGACCTGCCGGAGCTCGTGGGCGAGGACGCCGTGGCGTTCGTCCTCGACCGGCTCGAGCCGCTGCTCCTGGATGAGGGCGTGACCATCGAGGAGATCCGCGCCGCACGCGGCACGAACGACGTCGAACCCGTCACGGTCGCTCGGCTCGCGCGCGACCTGCACACGTTCGCCGGGCCGCGGCGCGACGCCGTCCGCGACGCCTACGGCCGCTGCCGGCGAATCGCCGGCGAGACGCGCCCCGGCTCCGTGGACGCGGGCCTGCTCGCGGACCCCGCCGAGCGGGCCCTCGCCGCCGCGCTCGAGCGTACCGACGCGACGCTGGACTCGGCGGCGGAGCTCGCTCCGGTCGTCGAGACGTTCTTCGACGAGGTATTGGTCATGGCCGACGACGACGCCCTGCGCCGAAACCGGCTCACGCTCGTCGCCAACGTCGCGGACCGGCTCGGCAGGCTCGGAGACTTCGCCCAGCTCCCCGGCTGAGACGCCTGCAGGTCGATAGGATGGCGGCTGCGTGGCGGACCGGCTCGAGATCCACATCGTGAGCGACTCCACCGGCGACACCGGGGCCCGCGTCGCCCGGGCGGCCCAGAGCCAGTTCGAAGAGACCGAGATCGAGATGTTCCGGCACGCGCGCGTCCATACCCGCGAGCAGCTTGCGCGCGCGCTCGAGGCCGCCGCCGGCCGGCGCGCGGCCGTCTTCTACACCCTCGTCGACCCCGGGCTCCGCGAGGCGATGGTCGAGCTGGCCCGCGAGCACCGGCTCGTCGTCCAGGACGTCCTCGGCCCGGCGCTCAACGCCATCGCCACCGCCTCCGGGCGCGAGGCGACCATGGTGCCCGGCCGGACGGCGCCGCTCGATGCCCAGTACTTCCGCCGAATCGCCGCGATCGAGTTCGCGGTGAAGCACGATGACGGCCGCGGCGCGGACGACCTGAGCCAGGCGGACGTCGTGCTGGTCGGCGTGTCGCGGACGTCGAAGACGCCCACCTCGATGCACCTCGGGTACCTCGGCTACATGGCCGCGAACATCCCGATCGTCCGCGGCGTCGATCCGCCCCCGTCGCTGTTCCAGGTCGAGTCGTGGAAGCTCGTCGGCCTCACGATCGACGCCGAGCGGCTGGCCGAGATCCGCCGCCGGCGCGTCCGCGCGCTCGCCGCCGGGGCGGGCGCGAGGTACGCAGACCTAGCGGAGATCTACGACGAGCTCGAGTTCACGGCCTCGCTCCACAAGCGGCTGGGTTGCCCGGTGATCGACGTCACGGGGCTTGCGATCGAGGAGACGGCGGCGCGGGTCGCCGAACTGGTCGAGAGGCGGCGCAGGTCCGCCCTCGAGGGCATCCGCGCGTAGTCATCGTGGGGGAACCCATGGTTCCCCCATGGGCCCCCTCCTTCCGGGACGGGACGGACCGTCATAGCGCTCCGGCGAGAGCGCGGTCTCGCCTCCGTAGCGGAGGCTGAGGTCGACCCTGAAACGGCGACCACACCGAACGCTCGTCGCTGCATCGTCTCCGCGTCACGACGTCCACGCCGAAGTGCGGCTAGAGCCCCGGTCCCGGCGGCGGGTCCGACGCCGGGAAGGACTCCCACGACGCCTCGTCGATCGCGTCCGCGCCGCGGACCACCCAGTAGCCGTCCCGCCGCTCGACGACCTCTTCGTCGGCGGCGCCGGAGAGGTGACCGGGGGCGATGACCCGAGCGTCGCCGGCGTGCAGGCGTTCCCATTCGCCCGGCGACACGTCGATCACCTCGTGGCAGTCCGGGCGTCCGCACTCACACATGCGGACGATCGTGGCCATGCCCGCACCTTATCGCGAAGGACCGGGCGGCCCAGCGTGGGCCGCCCGGTCCGGGCCCTTCCGCGAGCCCGCCCTACGGCAGCGCCGGGCGCCGCGCGCGGGTCGCCCGCGCGGCGGCGAGCGCCAGGCCGCCGATCACGATTGCGCCGCCGAATCCGACCAGGCCGGACGCAGGGATGTTCACGTCGCCGCCGCCGCCGGGGATCACCTGCACGCCGCCCCGCGGCGTGATGACCATGGGCGCCTGCGCGGCCGGCCCGCTCGACCGGGTCGCCTGGTCCGGCAGGGGCGTGGGCGGGACTGTCGCCAGGCTATGCCTGAACCCGGACGTCGGTTCCGGGCCGGTCGCGCGC
>DASQXS010000088.1:0-5022 GCA_035639615.1 Gaiellales bacterium
GAACATGAAGATCAGGGTGAACACGGCGATCACCGCCACCGCCATCACGAACTTGCCGTTCGAGCGGGCGAACCAGTTGCCCCAGTCGGCGATGCGGGTGCTGTCCTCGTAGGCGCCGAGGACGTGCAGGAGCGGCGCCACTCCGTAGACGCCGAGGAAGACGCCGGAGACGCCGATGTAGAACGTCCCCCAGACGCAGTAGGAGAAGTTGGACATGAACGCGACCGCGGGGTGCACCGTCCGCGACACGAAGACGTAGTCGCCGCCCGAGCGGGGATACGCGGCGGAGAGCTTCGCGTACACCAGGCTGACTGGCGCCGCGATCACCAGGGCGATCAGGGTGGAGAGGTAGATGTTCGCGCCCGGGTAGAGCGGCGGGATCAGAAGCAGGGAGAAGATCACGCCGATGACAACGTTCTGCATGTTCACGTTGAACGCGAGCACGTCCCGGAGCGACGCCTCGCGGACGAGCCCGGTCGCGTTTCGGCTGAACACCTGCGGCGGTGCAGCCACCTGGGTCTCGATCCCATGCGCAGTCATCCTCACCCTCCTCGGGTCTTCTCGGCCGAGTGTTGGGAGCGAGCGTCCTCCTCGCGCAGCTCCCACTCGTAGCCGAGCTTCGACATCTCCAGGACCAGGGACGTCTCGGTGCTGGTGATCCCCTCGACGGTGGGCAGCTCCGACTCGAGGAAGCGCAGCATCTCCGCCTGGGACAGGAACACCGCCTCCACGATCACGTCGTAGGCGCCGGTGCACGCGCCGACGTAGCGGACGGCGTGAAAGCCCGCCAGCTCCTCGGCCACCCGGCGGAACTGGCCCGGGCGGCAGCGAACGCCGATCCACGCGTTCAGCCGGTAGCCCAGCCTCGTCTGGTCGACGATGGGCAGCACCCGCACCGTGCCCGACTCGATCAGCCGCGCCAGCCGGTTCCGCGCCGTTCCCTCGCTGACGCCGAGCCGACCGGCCAGCTCGGCATAGCTCATGCGCCCGTCCAGCTTCAGCGACGCGATCAACTGCCGGTCGAGCCGATCAAGGGACATTCCGCAGCGATCATATGCTTATCGCAGGAATCTGCAACGTATGGGCCAGACGGGTGCTGAATCCTCAGCGGCGTTCGGCGCCGG
The DNA here is from genome assembly GCA_035639615.1 of Gaiellales bacterium. Taxonomy (GTDB): domain Bacteria; phylum Actinomycetota; class Thermoleophilia; order Gaiellales; family JAICJC01; genus JAICJC01. The sequence continues at coordinate 1,125 of DASQXS010000088.1, forward strand.
GTCCCGCCAGCTCCGCGAACCGGCAGAGCGCGTTCGCGAGCCGCATGTGCTCGATCGTCTTGCAATCGACCTCAAGGAGGCGCGGCGAGCACACGAGGTACGCGAGGCACTGCGCCCGCGAGATCGCGACGTTCAGCCGGTTCCGCGAGAGCAGGAAGTCGAGCCCGTGGGGGACGTCCTCGCCGCTCGAGCTCGTCATCGAGTAGAAGACCACCGCCGCCTCCCGGCCCTGGAATTTGTCCACCGTGCCGATCTCGACCCCCGCCGGCAACCGCTCGGTGAGCAGGCGCACCTGGGCGTTGTATGGGGCGACGACCATGATGTCGCCCGGCCGCAGCGGCCGCTCGCGGCCGTCCTCGACGAACGTGCCGGCCAGCACCTGCCCGATCTCCGCCGCGATCGCGTCCGCCTCCTCGACCGCGTCGACCCGGTTTCCCTCGTGGTCGACCCGAAGCCAGCGGATGCCCGTGCCGAGGGAGGTCGAACGCTGCGCGCACTCCGGGATCGGCTCGAGCCGGCCTTCGTAGAACGCCTCCGACACATACGCGCACACGTCCGGGTGCAGGCGCCGCGTCTGGGTGAGGAAGATGCCCCGGTCCTCGGGGATGGTGTCGTGGTCGCCGAGCAGGTGCTCGAGGACGGAGGCCTCCGAGCCGGGCGGGTGGACCCCCTGGGACACCTGGGCCAGCTGGAGCGGGTCGCCGAGCAGGATCAGCGAGCGCGTCGATGTGCCCATCGCCAGGGCGTCGGCGAGCGAGATCTGGCCGGCCTCGTCGATCACGAGCGCGTCCAGCGTCCCGTCCAGGTCGTCACGGGCGAAGAGCCAGGACGTGCCGGCGATGAGCCCGAACTGGGGGTCGGCGAACTCGTGCTTCGCGCCCGGCCGGATGAACCTGCCCTCGTATGTCTCGCCCTGCTTCAGCCCCTGGAACGCGAGCCCCTCCTCGGCCGCCGCGCGCTCGACCGCGTCGAGCAGGTTGTGGATCGCCTTGTGGCTCTGGGCGGCGACGCCGACGCGCTTGCCGGCGCGCAGGAGCGCGGTGACGAGGCGGGCGCCGCGGTAGGTCTTGCCCGACCCGGGCGGCCCCTGGACGACGAGGTAGGAGCGGGCCAGCTCGACCGCAAGGCGGCGCTGCTCCTCGATCTCCATCCGCTGGACGACGGCGCCGTCGAGCGGCGGGTCGCGGCGGAGGACGCGGCGCAGCGCCGGGTAGCAGCCGTCATCGGCGAGGACGGAGGCGGCGAGGCGGCGGAGCGCGGCCTGCTGCACCTTGGTGTCGTAGGGGCCGCCGGGGACGAGCGCCGTCGGCAGGCGCTCGTCGCGCTTGGCCGCGCCGCGCTTGAGGCGCAGGACACCGTGCTCGTTGTCGACGTCGACCACGGTCCAGCCGGTGCCGCCCTCGGCGGGGTCGGTGCCGCCGTCGCCGGGGTCGAAGCGGTGCTGCTGGGCCGGAAATGTGAAGCCATACTCGAGCGACCGCTCCACGGCGACCGGCTCGGCGCCGTCCCATGCGAGCCCGGCGATCGCCTCCCCGTCCTCGATCAGCTCCTCGCCGGTCATCTCGAAGCGGCGGAAGTACCACCACCAGGCCGGCCGCGCCTCCCGGCGGTGGTAGTCGAGGAGCTGTGCCAGGAGCCAGCGCTCGTGGCCTTCGGCGGCGCCGGCGAGGAGGGCGTCGCGCAGACGCGCCGTCTCCGCGTCCGTCTCGGCCGATTCCTGCGGCTGTTCACGCCGCTCGGGCGGCTCGCGGAACGGGATCTTGGTTCGGAACTCCGCTTCGGCCATGCCGCGCTGGGCGAGGAGCCAGTCGCGCAGCTCGAGCGTGGCCAGGCAGTCCTCCTCGTTATAGGCCTCGACGTCGTCGAGGAGGGAGGTGTCGCCGGTCTGGAGGTAGCGCTCGAAGCTGAGGACGGCGTCGTCCCCGGACGTGACCTTGGCCGTGCGGGTGAAGAAGAACTGCTCGACCTCCTTGAGCGAGTAGGAGGGGACCCCGGCGCGGAGTCCCTGGCGGACGACCTGGAAGAGGTCGACGAGGATCTCGCGGCGGAGGAGGTCGTCGACCTCGGCCTCGCGAGTGGCGTGCTCGCCCATGAGCCGGGAGAGGGTGGCGGGCTCGTAGGCGGCGTAGTGGTAGACGTGCATGTCGGGGTACTCGGCGAGGCGGGCGTGGACGAGGTCTATGAAGGCCTCGAAGGCGGCTCGCTCCGTTGCCCGGTCGTGGGCGCGCAGGGCGGTGTACTCGGTCGTGCCGTCCGGCCGGCCGGCGACGACGCCGAACATGAACTCGAGCCCGCCGGCGGCCTCGAAGAACGGGTCGCCCTCCATGTCGAAGAAGAGGTCGCCCGGCGAGGGCGGCGGGAGAAGCCCGAATCCCCGCTCGGGTTCGGGCGGGAGCAGGCGGCGGGTCAGTTTGCCAGTGCACCGGCGGTGGAACTGGAGACCAGCCTGGTCGCGAAGGGTGGCGAGCATGGGGGCGGCGAGTCGTGGGACGTGGAGCGTGGGCGGCGACTCGGCGAGGCCCGCAAGGGCGGCGACGCCGGCGCCGTTCAGCTTCTCGACCTGGTCGCGGCGGATGGAGGCGACGAGCGTGAGGTGGTCGTCCTCCTCCCAGCGGCGGCGGCAGACGGGGATGTAGTCGCAGCGCGAGCAGTGCTGGCACGGCCACGGGTAGATGCGAGGCGGGGCGTCGAGGAAGGCGCGGAGCCGCCGCTGGGCGGTGCGGAGGAAGGCGTCGAAGTCGGCGGGCCGGAAGGTCTCGACGATGCCGGTGCCGGGGACGACGTGGAGCCGGTCGGGGAGGCGGCCCTGGATGCGGGCGACCTGCTGCGAGTAGAAGGTGAGCTGGAGGACGGCCGCTGGCTTCGCCGACCGGGCGAGCTTGGTGTCCCAGACCTCGTAGCTCCACGGACCGAGGTCGGACTGGGGTTCATCGACTCGCATGACGAAGTCGGCCCGCCCGCGCCAGCCGTCGTGGGCGAAAGTGGCCTGGTAGATGACGTCGGCACCGGCGCGCATGGCGGCCTCGGTGGCGCGGGCGGCGGCGTCGAAGTCTTGCTCACCCTCAGCGGTGACGTCGACGACCGTGCGGCCGTCCTGTCGGAGGGCGGCGAGAAAGCGGGCCTCGTGCTCGTCGCCCTTCCGCGCGACCAGGTCGGCGAGCTCCTCGCGGCCGTGAGGTCGGCTGCGCTCGCCGCGGGCCATCTCCAGTTCGAGCCGGGTCAGGTAGGCGCATGCGAGATGGGCAGAGAGGTCGGACGGCGAGAGCCAGAGGTGGCCGTCGCGGAGCTGCATGGGTAGGAGTATCGCCCCGAGTCGCCGGATCTCAACGACGACCTACCCTAAGGCGACGACAGGGCCCGGGAGTTCTGACGGACTCGAACCGATGACCCCCTCCTTACCGTGGAGGGATCGGGTTCGACTACGCCTGCGGCCGCGTCTTCTCCGTGTCGTAGATCGGATACAGGTCGACTATCGCAGGCCCGAGCCGCCCGCCATCGTGACGTCGACCTGCGTCCCCAACTGGGCCAGCTCTGTCTCGATGGAGCACACTTTTCGCGATCCCCATCTCCAGGTGCAGGGGCCGCGGTCGCGGGAGCTGCTCGCCGGGCTGACCGACCACCCATTCGGGCGAGCTGGGTACGAGGTGTTCTGCCCGGCCGAGGGGCGGAGACGCTGGCAAGCCAACCTCGCCGTCGGCAGGCATCGCCGACGGTGGATCGCCCGATCGGGATGGCCTCGATCTCGAAATCCAGATCCGGGACACCGACGGACGTGATCTGCCTCAGTCTCCGAGGCGGGTTACGCCGACGCGACCCTCACCTCCACCCCCCGCCGCCCCACCGCCCGCTCCAACGCCCCCGGCACGCCATCCGTGACCAGCTCATCCACCCGCTCCCA
>DASQXS010000089.1:0-12258 GCA_035639615.1 Gaiellales bacterium
GTCCTGGGCCGGCAACCTCGTCCCGAACGACCAAAGCCCCGGTCCGGACGTCTTCGTCCGGGACTTCGGCCGCCGTACGTGAATCGTCCCGGGCGGCTGGGAGCGCGACCTGCGCGGCAGCCGTCGGCGTACATAAGAGCCCTTCGGGCTCTCCAACGACGACCAGCCAGCGCTAATCAGGGCGCGCTCGCCGTCGTCGGGAAACCCACCACTGAAGGGACTTGACCCTTCGACAACGTCTGCAGCGCTCCTGAAGGCGCGCTCGCCCTCGTCGGCCGGCAGCGAAGAGGGGCCGCCAATTGTCGTCACCACGAAACGACACTTGGTGGTGTTGCGCGACGCATCTGTGACCCGCCGTCGACGAGCGCGTAGCGCTCGTCCCGGCCTACCCTGACGCTCGGCTGCGGGGGGCCACTTGTCGGACGTCGGTGACGACAATTGGTGAACCCCGTGACCGAGCCGTAACGCCCCGTGACCCATCCGCGACGTCTGGCCTCCCATACTCGGCGCTGTGGCCTCGACGTACCTCCCGACGCTGTACAAAGCCCGGCGCGTGCCGACGAAGTCGCCGTGCTGCGCGATCTGCATCGACCGGACGCGCGGGCGGACGCGGGAGGTGCGGCTGACGCATGGCATCACGATCTGGCTGTGCGAGCCGCACGCCAGCACAGAGTTCCAGATGCAGCGTAGCGGGCGCGACTTCGTACGGACGCTCATGGGGGTCTGGCAGGCGAACGGATGCCTCACCGCGGCCAGGCACCGGGCGCTCCAGGCGCACCTGACGCGGTTGCGAGATCGCCCGGCTCGGCCGCGGCCCGGGAGCTACAGCTGGCCCGAACTCCGCCGCCGCTTGGAGCGGCGCTACGCCGAGGGCGCGTCGCCCGCCCAGCTCGAGCCGTTGGTCCGCCGCCGTTACGCGACATGCCCGGCCCGCCCGCCGAGCGCACGGACGCTGCAACGCTGGCACGCCCAGCGCCGCTGGCTCTCGCGTCCGCCGTGAAAAATCACCCTAATCCTTCGTTGCAGATCTGCCGATCTGTTCTCCTGTAAGTGCCCTTTTTACAGGAGGCAAAGAATGCTCGAGTTCCTGACGCACCTGCGCGATGAGGCCGGTCAGACGATGGCCGAGTACGCCGTCGTGCTGGGCGTGATCACCATCGCGGTCGTGGTCACTCTCGGCCTTCTGAGCACGGCGATTCAGAACCTGCTCAACAACGTGATCGCGACCCTCTAGGGTCCGACGCGCCTGCGACCGCCCCCGGCTCGGCTTACCTGCCTCCGAGCCGGGGGCGGTCGCCGTTAACGCCGGACTACTCGAGCGGGATCCGCCGCAGGAGGCCGCCCCAGGGCGCGGCGGGATCGACCACGGCGGCGGCCGCGAAGATCTTCGCCAGGTCACCGAGGACGAACGGCCACAGCCCGTAGTGCAGGGTCGTCGCGCCGGCGCCCGTCCACGGCACCGGAATCGCCTGGTGGAGCCAGACGAGGCCGGTCGCGTAGAGGCAGACGCTGCCGACGAGCATCGCCGGGACGGTCACGTAGAAGCTGCGCCCGTACCGCTCGCAGATCCAGCCGACGGCCAGCGCCGCCAGCGGATACCCCCACAGATAGCCGCCGCTCGCGTGGGAGAGGTCGGCCCGCGTCAGCCAGTCGAGGCCGCCCAGCCCGTCGGCGAAGACCGGCAGGCCGGCGGCGCCGGCGCCGAGGTAGAGCAGCTGCGCGGCCGCGCCGCGGCGGGCGCCCAGGAACGCCGCCGAGCCGAGGACGGCGAACGTCTGCAGCGTCGTCGGGACGGGGTAGCCGAACGAGACCTGGGCGGAGACGGCGGTGAGCGCGGCGGCGCCGACGACAGCGAGGACCGTAGCGGCGGCGCTGGGGCGGGCGGAGGCGGCGATGCGCTGGTGCATTCGGTCGATCCTTCGGGTTGACAGCAGCTACGGTAAGTAATAGCTTACGGTAAGAGATGACTTACGGAGATACTTTGGACGCGCTCGGTGACCCTACCAGGAGAGCCATCCTCGAGCGCCTCCAGGTGGGCCCGCGGGCCGTCGGGGAGCTGGCGCGCGACCTCCCCGTCAGCCGTCCCGCCGTCTCGCAGCACCTCAAAGTGCTGAAGGACGCAGGCCTCGTCCGCGACGAGGCGGTCGGCACCCGTCGTCTCTATCAGGTCGACCCGGCGGGGCTCGCCTCGCTGCGCTCGTACCTGGAGTCCTTCTGGGACCGCGCACTCGACGACTTCCGGGTGGCGGCAGAGCACGATCGAAAGGAGCGGACCATGAGCACCGAGACGGCGATCGAGCCGATCCTCCGGACCGTGACGGTGCGATGCCCAGTCGAGCGGGCGTTCGAGCTCTACACCGAGGGCATCGCGCGATGGTGGCCCCTCGAGACGCACTCGGTCGCTGCGGGGGGAGCCGGCACCGCGGTGAAGGCGGTCATCGAGCCCCGCGCCGGCGGCCGGATGTACGAGGTCATGGCCGACCGCACGGAGGCCCCGTGGGGTGTCGTCGACGTGTGGGAGCCGCCGCACCGGCTCGTGATCGCCTGGAAGGTGAACCCCGCGGCTGCGGCGCCGACCGAGATCGAGGTCCGCTTCACGCCCGAACGTGACGGCACACGCGTTGAGGTCGAGCACCGCGGCTGGGAGCGACTCGGCATCGAGAAGGGGCGCGAGGCGCGCAGCGAGTACCACGAGGGTTGGGGCTTCGTGCTCGGCCGCTACGCGGAGGCGGCGAACACGGCAACCTAGCCGCCACAATACCCGGGTGGACGCTTCTGCCCTCACCCGGGCGGTGGTCGACGAGGCGGCTCGGCTCGGCATCGACGCCTGCGGCGTGTGCCGGGCCGAGCCGTACACCGAGACCGAGCGGCTGATCCGGGAGCGGCGCGCCGACGGGCTCTTCGCGGATATGCGGTTCACCATGGCCCGGCCGGAGCGGTCGTGCCATCCCGAGACGCTCCTGCGCGGGGCCCGGTCGGTCGTCGCGGCGGCGCGAAGCTACGCCCGGCCCGAGCCGCCGAAGCCCGACGACACGCCCCGCGGGCGGATGCCGCGATATACGCGCCGCGACGAGTACGCCTCCCTGCGCGAGGCCCTCCAGGCCCTCGGCGGGACGCTGCGCCGGCTCGCGCCGGGCGTGCGGTACGCCGTCTTCGTCGATGCGAACCACCACGTCGACCGCGAGGCGGCCGCCCGGGCCGGCATCGCCGTCTACGGCAAGAACACGATGGCGATCACCCGCCGCCACGGCTCCTGGGTCGTGTTGGGCGCGCTCATCACGGACGCCGAGCTGGCGCCGACCCACGCGGCGCCCGCTGAGCCGGCCTGGGACGCGTGCGGGTCGTGCCGCGCCTGCATCGACGCCTGTCCCACCGGCGCGATCGTGGACGACGGCGTCCTCGACGCCCGCCGCTGCCTCAGCTACCTGACGCAGTCGCGCCTCGACGAGCTGCCATACGCCGAGGCGCTCGAGGACCGGGTCTACGGGTGCGACATCTGCCAGGACGTGTGTCCCTGGAACACGGGCGCCGAGCGGCGGGCGGCGGCGGAGGCGCCCGACGCCGTCGACGACGCCTTCCCGGCGCTGGCCGACTGGCTCGAGGCCGACCCGGACGAGCTGGCCGAGCGCTACCGGCGGCTCTACATCCCCGACCGGGACGGGCGGCGACTGCAGCGAAACGCGCGCGCCGCGCTCGCCAACCTCACCGCAGCGCCGCCGCGCCCCTGAACGCGCGCAGCAGCCGCTGCGCGGAGCGGCGCACGTGCGCGCGCACCGCGGCAGGCTCCAGCACCTCCGCCTGGCCCCGGTAGCGGAGGATCTCGGACACGAGCCACTCCTGCGACCCGTAGGTGACGTCGGCGACCGCGGCGCCGTCCGCGGCCGGCCGCGCTCCGGGTCGCCCCTCGAGCTCCCACCGGGCCCGCTCGGGCGCAAACCAGATCCGGGCGATGCCGACCTTGCCGCCGAGCGAGTGGTCGAGGTCGGCCATGTCGGGGCGCGGCTCGTACCGCTCCTGCGTGAGCCGGGCGTCCTTGATGTAGGACACCTTGAATGTGCGGCGCCCGTCGCGGCTCGTGTCCCACGTCTCCACGTACCAGCCCCGGTCGTCTCGCCGGAGCAGGTACGGCTCGACGAGCCGGCTCGAGAACTCGTCGGACGAGCGGGAGAGGTAGGTGATCTCGACGAGCCGGCGGGTGCGCACGCCCTCGTTCAGGATCGTGACCGTGTGCTCCTCGGCGTCGGTCCCCTTCGGGGCGGGCGTGTCGGCGAGCGCGTAGCTGCCGAAGGCGGCCTCGACCTTCTGCCGCACGGCCGTGAGCGTGGTGTGCGCCTCGGCCGCGACGAGCGGCGCGACGACGTCGAGCGCGCGCAGGAGCGCCTTCGCCTCGAGCGGCGAGAGCCGGGCCGGGCGCCGGAACGTGTCGCCGTAGAGCTCCTTGTCGACGAGGACGTGGCCGTTCTCCGTGGCGCAGTACACCGCGTAGCAGCCGCCGCCGAAGTTGACCAGGTTCAGGAGGTCGAGGCTCTCCTGAAGTTCCTGCGGCGAGAGCCGGAACCGGCGCTGGATCTCGTCCGCCTCGACGCGGGCGGAGGGCGCGTCGCCGCAGCGCGCGAGCAGGAACGCGAGCAGTGCCTGGAGCAGGGCGAACCGCTCCGGCGCGACGGGCCCGGGCGTGCGCGGCCCGCCGCTCCCGTCGCCGGCGCCCGCGGCCGGCTCCGGGGCCGGGTCGGGGATGTCGCGGGCAGCGCCGGTGTGCGCCTCGATCACGGCCTCGAGGTCGGCCGAGACCGCGTCGATCAGCGCCTCCGGCTCGAGGGGGCGGGCGCGGCCGCCCAGCGACAGGATCCAGGCCGAGAGCGCGGCCGCGTCGTCGTAGGCCGTGGTGAAGCGGCCGGAGCCGTCTCCCAGCTCCTCGAACTCGCCGAAGGCGCCGAACCCGCGCTCGACGAGCCAGGTGGCGTCGGCGGTTACGGCGATCACCGCCGCCCCCGCCTCGTCGGCCGAGAGTTTCCAGGGCGGCCGGTTGCGGTAGGCGTTCACGTCGAAGTCCGCGGGGATGCGGAAGTCGCGCTCGCGGCGGGTGGCGAACTTGATCTCGCCGCGGATCCGCGACACCCGAAACGTGCGCCGGCGGTCGGCCGGGTCGTCGCGGTCGAGGTCGTCGCCGACCACGTACCAGACGCCGTTCATCTCCCACAGGCCGTACGGGTTCACGGTGCGCTCGCCCTCGGTGTCGGTGGAGATCGTCCAGTACCGGAACCGGAGCGTTCGCTGCTTCGAGATCGCCTGCTCGAGCTTCGCGAGGCGGGCGGCGATCTCGTCGGTGTAGAGCGGCGCCAGGAGCTCGACCCGGGCCGGTTTCGGCCCGGGATCGGCGCCCGGCCAGGCCCGGCCGAGGGCCAGGTTCTGCAGCGCGAGCCGCAACGGCTCGGCGTAGGCGAACTGCCCCTCGAGCAGGTAGAAGCTGGTCTGAAGCGCCGCCAGCTCGTCGTCGGTGAGCTCGATCGGGGGCAGGAAGTACTGCTCCTCGCGGAGGCTGTACAGCTCCTCGGACGTAAACTCGTCTCGCCCAGAGGCGATCGGGACGCCCAGGTCCTGGAGCTCACGGCGGTCGGCATAGTAGCGGCGGGCAAACGCCTCGTCGCCCATATCGGAGTAACCCTCGACCCGCGTCTTGACGTCCCGCGCCGTCACCGGCCGCTGTTCCGCCATGAGATACGCCACGAGCGAGAGCTGGCGGATGAGCTTGTCGGCGTCGTGGGTCAAGCCGGGCGTAGTGTACCGGCGCGGTTCTGCCGGCCGCGCGCGTGAGCGACGGCGAACCGTGCCAAATTGCACCCGTGATCGCGCACCTCGACCTGGACGCGTTCTTTGCCGCCGTCGAGCTCCACCGAACCCCGGCGCTCAGGGGTAAGCCGGTGGTCGTCGGGGGCGATCCGGACGGCCGCGGTGTGGTGGCGACGGCGAGCTACGAGGCCCGCCGGTACGGCATCCGCTCGGCGATGTCGAGCGCCGAGGCCCGCCGTCGCTGCCCCGAGGTCGTTTTCGTGCGCCCGGATCACGGCACGTACCGAGAGTGGTCGCGGCGGGTTTGGGGGCTCGTGGCCGACATGGTCCCGGTCGTCGAGCAAGTCGGGATCGACGAGGGCTACCTGGTTCTGCCCGACGGCGACGCGCGCGAGCAGGCCGAGCTGGTGCAGGTGGCCGTGCGGGTGCGAATGCGGCTCTCGTGCTCGCTGGGCGTCGCCACCTGCAAGGTCGTGGCCAAGGTGGCGTCGGACGCGCGCAAGCCGGGCGGGATCACGGTCGTGCCTCGCGGCGGCGAGGCAGCCTTCCTGGCGCCGCTCCCGGTGCGGACGCTCCCCGGCGTCGGGCCCAAGGCCGATGCGCGGCTGGCCGCCGCCGGGGTGGCGACGATCGGCGCGCTCGCCGGGCTGGACGACGCCGACCTGGCCCGGGTCCTGCCCGGGAAGGTGGGGGAGGAGTTGCGCCTGCGTGCTCGAGGGATCGATCCGCGGCCGGTTCGACCCGAGCCGGCGGAGGCCGTCTCGATCTCTAACGAGGAGACGTTCGCGCACGACCTGTCCGACCCGGCCGAGCTCTACGCCGTCCTGCGGGAGATGGCCGCGGGGCTGGCCGCATCGCTCGAGCGCCGGGGCATGAGCGCCCGCACGGTCACGACCAAGGTGCGCTATCCCGATTTCTCGGTCGTCACCCGCTCGCACAGCCTGGCGGTGGGCATCGACGATGCCGAGACGATCGGCGATCTCGCCTGCCGGCTGCTTGACCGCGCGCTCAGGCAGAGACCGGGCCCGATCCGGCTCGCCGGCGTGGGCGTCTCAGGCCTCGATCACCACAAGCAGCTGGCGCTGCCGGTGGACTAGTGCTCCGTCCGGTGCTTAGGGTTCGGAATCGAGCGGCCGGTGCTGGGAGTGGTCGCAGCGGCGGCTGAGGGTGGCTTGAGAGCCGTCCGTAGTTTGCTATTCAGAAAACAGGGACCTCGGTTCTGGTGACGAACGCGGCTCCATCCGTGTCGTCGATCAGGATGGAGGCGATGGTGGCCAGAAAGGCAGTCGAGGTGGTGCTTTCGGGCGAGCAGCGCAGCGAGTTGGAGCGGATCGTGCGCGCAGCGAGGAGCGAGCAGCGGCTGGTGAAGCGGGCGCGGGTGGCGCTGCTGGCGGAGAAGGGGCTGGCCAACGAGGAGATCGCGGCGCTGGTCGGGTTGTCCGCGCACAAGGTGGGGAAGTGGCGGCGGCGGGTTGCCGAGGAGGGCATGGACGGCCTGGCTGATCGGCCGCGTGCGGGCGGGCCGCGCCGCTACGGCCATGACGAGCGGCTGCGAGTGTTCCAGACTGCCTGCTCGCCGCCGCCGGAGGGGGAGACGAAGTGGACGGTCAGGAGCCTGGCCGAGGCGGTGGGGATCGGCAAGAGCCAGACGCATGTGATCCTCGACGCGGCCGACCTCAAGCCGCACCAGGTCAGGAGTTGGCTGACCAGCATCGACCCCGAGTTCGACACCAAGCGGGCGGAGGTGTGCGGCCTCTACCTCGACCCGCCGGAGGGCGCGATCGTCGTTTCGATCGACGAGAAGACCAGCGCGCAGGCCAAGCAGCCGATCCGCAGCGAGATGCCGATGTGTCCGGGCAAGCCGGCGCGGCGCGAGTTCGAATACACGCGGCACGGCACCGTCGCCCTGCTCGCCGCGCTGCTCGTCCACACCGGCGAGATCAAAGGCTCGGTGTATGAGCGCAACAGCCGCGTCGAGTTCCTCGACTTCCTCCACCGCTTGGAGGCGGAGATTCCCCAAGACAAGCAGGTGCACGCGATCCTCGACAACCTCCAGGTGCACAAGACCGCCGAGGTCTCTGCCTGGCTGGAGGCCCACCCCCGCTGGCACTTCCACTTCACCCCCACCCACGCCTCCTGGCTCAACCAGATCGAGCTGTTCTTCTCGATCCTCAGCCGCCGCCTGCTCAGGCGCGGCACCTTCACCAGCAAACACGACCTCAAGGCACAGCTGCTCGGCTTCATCCGCCGCTACAACCCGACCGCCAAACCGTTCGCCTGGACCTACCAAGGCAAACCCCTCACCAAATGAACCGAAATCCCCGGACGGAGCACTAGGGAGTCGCCTTGCGAGAGTCCACCAACAGCCGACAGACTCACCGGTGGCGGGTCGGCGCCGGTCTCCTCGCCCCGCTGACTGCGATCTGTGCGGCCGCTGCTCTTGCCTCGTGCGACGGGTCCGGCACGCCGCAGCTGAATGCATGCTCGAGCCGCCAGGCGGCCGAAGGTGCGATCGGACCGGCGTCGCCGCCGCAGCCGTTCGTCGGCCTCGTGGCGGCGCAACAAGGTGCGCCCGCCGTGTTGGCCCGGCTCGACCCGTCATCGCTGAGGCCGGTGTCGGGGCAGGTCCGTGTGGCGGAATACCACAACGCGTGGAGCCTGTCGCCGGACGAGACGGAGGTGGCGCTGGGCGTCTCCGCGGGGGAGAGCGTCCTCGCTCGCTCACAGGCTCCGGCGAGGCGCATCGGCATGTACATCGTCGATCTCAGAACGATGCAGGTTGTGAAGGAGGTGCAGACCGGGGTCGCCGCCGAGGCGGTTGGATGGCTACGCCCGCGCCGCGTGGTTGCGGCGCTGCAGAGGGGCGGGACGGTGCTCGTCGACCCGCTCACCGGGAGAGTCATCCGCCGGTGGCCGAGCTTCTCGTTTCCGGATGAGTCGGCGCTCACGCCGTCTGGTCTCGTCCTCTTGCTGCCGAGGCTGCGAGAGTCGGCGCCGAACTTGCCTCTGACGCGAGTCACCGGCCCGCCCCGTGTCGCGGTCGTGGATTACCGCGGTCGGCTGCGGAGCGCCTCGCTCGGGCAACTCCGACTGGTCGTGCATACGCGCGGCGGGATCATCTACGAGGACCGAGCGGGGCTTGCGGTGGACGCGGCACACGGTCGAGCGTACGTCGTCGCGCCCGGCGCTCGTATCGCCGTGGTCGATCTGCGAACCATGCGAGCGTCCTACGTCAATGTCGCCGAGGCAGAACCCCCGAAGCCTGGAGCGGCGGGACAACGGGGCGTGCTCTGGCTCGGGGACGATCGTATCGCGGTCTACGGCCGTGATATCGGCGGGGCGAGCGGCACCACGCCGGCCGGCGTGATGGTCGTGAACACTCGCGATTGGCGTGCGTGCGTGCTCGATCGGCAGGCAAGCGCGGCCATCGTGGCAGACAATCGCATTCTTGCCTACGGGCCCGGATCACCCGTGTCTGCCGACGAGCCCGGCACGGGGCTGCGCGCATACGCTCTGGACGGGGCGGACGCCTATCACGACCTCGGAGACCGTGAGATCCGCGACGTCGAGGTGGCCGGCGGCCGGGCGTACGTGCGGACCCCCGATGCGCTCTACGCCGTGGACGTCGTGTCGGGCGCGATCCAGGCGACGATCCGCCCTGCTCGGGACCTCGTCGACGTCATCGGTCGCCGCCGGGCGCGGACTACGCGGTGACGGGCAGCCGCTCCTCGAGGTGCTGGTGCGACGGACAGTATTCGCGGTCGGGAAGCGGCGTGCGCTGGCACGGCTTGCCCTTCCGCGTCGTCGCCTTACACTGATGCGCCTGGCCCTCGCCCGCGCGTTCGAGCTCCTCGAGGATGTATTTGACGGCGGCGGAGATGTGGCGGTCGATCGACCGGTACACGCGCACCTGGTCGGAGATCGAGAACAGGTGCCGGATCTCCGAGAAGAGGCTCTGGCTGGGCTTGGCGAAGTAGTGCGGGTCGCGCGCCAGCCGCTCGATCGTCGCTTCGCAGCACTGCAGGACGTAGCGCCGGCCCTGCTGCGGCGTGATCGTGTCCGGGTGCGGATCGACGAGGTCCTTGATCTCGACGAAGATGGCGCGGCTGAAGCGATACATGCGACCTCCAGGGGCTGTCACAAGGGGGCGATGAAGCCCGACTAGTATGCCCGATCCCACGTTCATTTCGCCACCAGGACTGTTAAGCTGGCGTTAACCTCCGGGTTTTTTTCGGAGAACCGGCCACATCGCCAGAAATCCTCTCCATCGGCGCTTGTCACAAACGCACCCGATCATCTGTTACGTGTCGGAGGTCTTCCGCGGGCACGATCCGGGGCCGCACCCGGAGCGTCCGGCCCGGCACGACGCCGTCGCGGAGGCGGTACGGGCCGCCGGCGCGCCCGTCGCCGAGCCTGCCCCGGCCGCGGCCGCCGAGCTCGAGCGCATCCACGATCCTGGCTACCTCGCCGCCGTGCGGGCGCTCTGCGACCGGGGCGGCGGGGCGCTCGACCCGGACACGGTGGTGAGCGAGCGGAGCTTCGAGGCGGCGAGCGTGGCATCGGGCGCGGCCGTCGCCGCCGTGGACACCGTGCTCGCGGGTGAGGCGCGGTCGGCGTTCGCGTGCGGCCGCCCGCCCGGGCATCATGCGGAGCGGGCGTGGGGGATGGGCTTCTGCATCGTGAACCACGTCGCCGTGGCTGCCGCCCACGCCCGCGCCGCCGGCGTGGAGCGGGTCGCGATCCTGGATTGGGACGCGCACCACGGCAACGGCACGCAGGCCGCCTTCTGGGAAGACCCGACGGTGCTCTACGTGTCGCTCCACCAGTACCCGTTCTATCCGGGCACGGGCGCGGCGGCCGAGCGGGGCGGCCCCGCCGGGGATGGTGCGACCCTGAACCTCCCGCTCCCCGCGGGGACGTCCGAGGCGAGATTCCTGGCCGCATTCGAGGGTCAGGCGATCCCCGCGCTGGAAGCGTTCGACCCGGGCCTGCTCCTCATCTCGGCCGGCTTCGACGCCCACGCCGCCGACCCGCTCACCGACCTCGGCCTCACCGCGGCCAGCTTCGCAGCCATGACCCGCGTCGTCCGCGGCATCGGCGCCGGCCCGGTGCTCGTGCTCGAGGGAGGCTACGACCTCCACGCCCTCTTCGAGAGCGTGCTGGCCGTGCTCGGCGAGCTCAGTGCATAAGGCTACGCCGCCCAGCGGAAGCCGGTGGCTTCGGGGCGGGGCGCCAGCGGGCTACCGGGCAGGCTTCCGGGCGGGTCGTCCTCGTTGTAGGCGCTGGGCGCCACATCGTTGGGTGCGTCAGCGTGGAACAACGCCGCGAGCAGCTGGATCTGGCCGCGGCCCACGCCCAACTCGCCGAGACCACCGCCGTACATCGGTCGCCGCTCCCGCGCGCAGCGCGCGTACACCTCGAAGAGCGGGCGTAGGCTTCCGATCCGCGCCGGTTTGACGTTCACCACGCGCGCGGCCAGCGGCGTCGCGCCGATGTCCTCGGCGGTGTGGATGGGCGCGTCGTAGGAGACACGCTCGAGATGACCGCCGAGCCGGTGCGCGATCTCGGGCAGGTCGTGCGGGTCCTCCAGATAGGCGTCCGGGAACGCGGCGAGCACGTGGTCGTACAGGGCGCCCAATGCTTCCGGATCCTTGACCTCGAGGCCGTACTGGCCCTTGAAGTCGATCGTGTCGACCATGCCGGTCCTCGCGACCTCGTCGACGAGCGCCGGCGTCCAGGTCGCCTCCGCGTCGAGCTTGAGGCGGACGCCGGGCGAGCGGGCCAGCCGCCGCCGCACCGGCTCGATCGACGGCACCTCGCCCAGGCCGAGCGAGTTGACGAACCGTACCGGCTGCGGCTCCAGCCCGAGCGCGTCGTGCAGCGAGCGACCGGCCTGGCGCAGCGCCAGGTCGAGCGCCGCCGACTCGAACGCCCAGGTGCGACAGCGCAGCAACACGTCCCACTCCGGAGGCTCCGGCCACAGCTCGAGCGTCGCGAGATGCTCGCAGAAGCCGGCCAGTGTCCACTCGCCCTCCAGCGCGAGCGCCGGACGGGTCTCGTGCGGCGTGGTGCCGTCCTCGTGGAACACCGACACGTCCTCGCCCAGCCCGTCGCCGCCCCCGCCGACGAGCCGCACCCGTGTCGTGACGCGCTCGAACTCGTACGCGAGTACGGCGTGCAGCCGCTCGTACTCGCACCCCTCGACAACGAGCGGCAACCCCGCGAGCCGCGGCCATAGCGACGCGCCGCCGACCGATGGACTTCCCAGGTTCACCGCCGAGCGGACTAGTAGCCGATCACGACGAGCCGCGGCTCGGTCATCTCGCGGACGGCGTACTTCGGCCCCTCGCGGGTGTTCCCCGACTCCTTGACGCCGCCGTAGGGCATCTGGTCCGCCCTCCATGTCGGCGCCTCGTTCAGGGTGACGCCGCCGAAGTCGAGCCGCTCGGCCGCCCGGAGGGCGCGGCT
>DASQXS010000090.1:0-12126 GCA_035639615.1 Gaiellales bacterium
GGGCACCCTGGCCGCGTCGAAGCGGCACCTGCCTCTGGGGCACATCGAGGCAGGCCTGCGCTCCTTCGACCGGCGGATGCCCGAGGAGGTGAACCGCGTCGTGGTCGACGTCCTCTCCGACCTGCGGTTCTGCCCATCCGACACGGCGGTGCAGAACCTCGCCGACGAGGGCGTCACCGCAGGGGTGCACCTCGTCGGCGACGTGATGGTCGACGCGGCACGGACGTTCGCCCCGATCGCCGCGCGGCGGTCGGACGCACTCGGGCGCACCGGCGTCGAGCCCGGCGCCTATGCCCTCATGACGGTGCACCGGCCGACGAACACGACGCCCGAGGCGGCGGGAACGCTGGTGGACGTGATCGCGGCAGTCGACATGCCGGTGGTGTTTCCGATGCATCCGCGCACGCGGGCGGCGCTCGAGCGGGCCGGGCAGCTCGCTCGGGCGCAGGCCGCCGCTCGGACGACCGAGCCCCTTGGCTATCTCGACTTCACCGCCCTTCTCATGTCTGCCGCCGTCTGCCTCACCGACTCCGGCGGGGTCCAGAAGGAGGCCTACCTGCACGAGGTGCCGTGCGTGACCCTCCGCGACACCACGGAGTGGGTCGAGACAGTCCAGGCCGGGTGGAACAGGCTGTGCGATCTCGAGCCACGCGCGGTTGCTGCGGCCGTTGCGGAGGCGGCGCGGCCCACCCTCCACACGCCGCTCTACGGGGACGGCGACGCGGCCCGCCGGATCGCCGCTGTCATCACCAGCGGTCGATAGCATCTGCACCGCATGCCAACGGACGTTGGAATCGTCGGCGCGGGGTACGTCGGCCTGCCGCTGGCGGTGGAATTCGGCCGCGCCGGGCGGACGGTCGTGTGCGTCGACACCGACACTCGCCGAGTCGACGCGATCGGGCGCGGAGAGAGCTACATCGAGGATGTCGACGGCCAGGCGCTCGCAAGCGTCGTGGAGGCCGGGGCCGTCTCTGCCACGAGCGACTACGCGGCCCTGGCGGACGCCGGGGCAATCCTGATCTGCCTTCCGACCCCGCTCTCCCAGAACCGCGAGCCGGATCTGACCGTGCTGACGAGCGCGACGAAGCAGATCGTCCGTCATCTCCGGCCCAGTCACCTGGTGGTGCTCGAGTCGACCACCTACCCCGGGACGACCCGGGAGGTGCTCCTGCCGATCCTCGAGTCGGGCGGCCTCCGGGGAGGGGCCGACTTCCACCTGGCGATGTCGCCGGAGCGGATCGACCCGGGCCGGGCGGACTACACGGTGCGGACGACGCCGAAGGTCATCGGAGGCCTGACCGACGCGTGCCGCGACCGCGCGATCGACCTCTACAGCGCCTGCATCGACCGGCTCGTGCCGGTGTCGTCGTGCGACGCCGCCGAGCTCACGAAGCTGCTCGAGAACATCTTCCGCTCGGTGAACATCGCGCTCGTGAACGAGCTCGCGATGCTGTGCCATCGCATGGGCCTGAACGTCTGGGAGGTGGTCGACGCGGCGGCCACGAAGCCGTACGGGTTCATGCCGTTCGCGCCCGGGCCGGGCCTCGGCGGCCACTGCCTGCCCATCGACCCGTTCTACCTCTCCTGGAAGGCGCGCGAGTACGACTTCCCGGTCGAGTTCATCGAGCTGGCCGGCAAGGTCAACCAGAACATGCCCTACCACTGCGCGGACCGGATCGCCCTGGCGCTGAACGGCGCGCAGAAGCCCGTCAGCGGCAGCACCGTCGTGATCCTCGGCGTGGCGTACAAGGGCGGCGTCGGCGACCTGCGCGAGTCGCCCGCGCTCAAGGTGATGGAGCTCCTGGCCGCGCAGGGAGCCGCGCTCGCCTACCACGACCCGTTCGTGCCGTCGCTGGCCGAGCATGGCTTCGCCCTCGACTCCGAGCCGCTCACCGATGAGCTCCTGGCGAGCGCCGACATCGTCGCCGTCGTCACGGCGCACCCGGGAGTCGACCACGCCCGGGTGGGCGAGGTCGCACCCCTGGTGATCGACTTCCGAAACGCCGTCCCCGCCGCGGACGGCCGCGTGGTGAAGCTGTGACCACGCCGGTGCGCGTCGGGATGGTGGGGCTTGGGCGGTGGGGACGCCACCTGCTTCGGAACTTCGCGATGCTCCCGGAGTCGGACCTGCGCTGGTGCTGCGATCCGGATCCCGATGTCCTCTCCCGCGAGGCGGCCGCCCATCCCAGCGCACGGCGGACGTCGACCTTCGACGACCTCCTCGACGACGCTGAGCTCGAGGCCGTCGTCCTGGCGACGCCGGTCCCCACCCACCACGACCTGGCCCGGCGTGCGCTCGATGCGGGAAAGCATGTCTTCGTGGAGAAGCCGATGACGTTCAGCGCGGCCGAGGCCCGTGACCTGCGCGACGTCGTCCACCGCACCGGCGGGACGCTCATGGTCGGCCACCTGCTGCGCTACCACCCGGCCGTCGTCAAGCTGCGGGAGCTGATCGACTCGGGCGACCTCGGCGAGGTGCGCTACGTCTACGGGAACCGGGTCAACCTGGGCACGATCCGCCCCGATGAGAACGCGCTCTGGTCGCTCGGCGTGCACGATGTCTCGGTGGTGCTGCACCTGCTCGGCGCCGAGCCCGACGAGGTTTCGGCCCGCGGGGAGTGCTACGTCAGGCCCCATGTCCAGGACGTCGTCTTCGGCTACATCCACTACGCGACCGGCCAGATCGGCCACCTGCACCTGAGCTGGCTCGACCCCGACAAGATCCGGAAGATGACCGTCGTCGGGACGAAGAAGATGGCCGTCTTCGACGACATGGCCCCGGAGCGGAAGGTGACGGTCCACGACAAGGGCGAGATCCTGATGCCGGAGGGGAGCATCAGCACCCACACCGGCGACATCTGGTCCCCCCACGTCGACATCCGCGAGCCGCTGCGGCTCGAGTGCGAGCACTTCCTGCACGCCGTCCGCACCGGCGAGGAGCCGCGCACCGGCGTCGACGAGGGCCTGCGGGTCGTCGAGGTGCTCGAGGCGATGCAGACGTCGATCGACCGGGGCGGGGAGCCGATCGCGCTCGCGGCGGCGGCCACGTGATGTGGACGGCGGACGAGGCGCCGGGCCTCGTCCTCGCAGACGGCGCGTCGATCGGCGACGGGGTGCGCTTCGGCGCGAACGTCACCGTGCATGAGGGCACGATCGTCGGCGACGGCTGCGCGCTCGGCGACAACGCGGTCCTCGGCAAGCGGCCGGTCCTCTCGGCCCGGTCGACGACGGCGGGCGAGGTCGGGCGCCTCGTCCTCGGGCGCGACGTCCGCGTCTCGGCCGGCGCCGTCCTCTCGGCGGGCACCGAGCTCGGGGACAGCTGCGTCGTCGGCGACCTGGCGACCGTGCGCGAACGCGTCGCGGTCGGCGAGGGCGTCGTCATCGGCCGGGGCGTCTGTATCGAGAACGACGTCACGATCGGGGCGTGGACGACGATCCAGACCAACGCCTACATCACCGCGGGGACGACGCTCGAGGAGCGCGTCTTCATCGCGCCCGGCGTGACCACGACGAACGACAACCTGATGGGCCGGACCGAACGCCGCCACGCCCTCAAGGCGGGGCCGACTGTGCGGCGCGGCGCCAGGGTCGGCGGTGCGGCGGTGCTCCTCCCCGGAATCGAGATCGGCGAGGAGGCGTTCGTCGGCGCCGGGGCCGTCGTCATCGCCGACGTGCCCGCGGGGAAGGTCGTCGTCGGCGTCCCCGCCCGGGTGCTCCGCGACGTGCCGCCGGACGAGCTGCTGGACGCCCGGGGCTAGGGCCTCGTCGTGTTCACCCCGAGCGGACCGGCCCCGTGGACCACAACCTCATCCCGGCCGAGCCCGTTTCGGATCAGCCAGTGCCCGGTGTCCGGGTAGCACACATTGGCCGGCAGACCCGTCGTCGATACGAGAAGCGCGCGCACGACCGACTCGTCGCGATTGAGCAGCCGATGAGCACCGGCCGGGCCTTCGGGGAAGCAGACGAGATCGCCGGCCTCGAGATCGTCCTCACCTCGCGGGTGGCGCAAGGTGGGCGTTCCGGCCAGGACCAGCAGCCATTCCTCCCGCCCATGGACGTAGTGGTAGGGCTCGGATCCCTCCCCGGGATCGAGGGCCACCACCGTCCCGTCGAGCCGGTCGGCGCCCAGTCGCGGGCCGAGCTTCGCCGCGCGATACCGGAATCCAGCAGGCGCATGCGGGTCGGCCGCCTCCACACGGACAGCCAGCACGTTCACGGCCGGCTGCGGCGGCGACCTCTTGGGCTCGCGCACGATCTCGACTGTCTCCGACGGTCCCGCCGTTCCCTCTCCGTGCCAGTAGCCGACCGCGCTACTTCGAAGGAGGATGCCCTCCGGGCCGCTCACCTTGTCCGAGTCGGGATAGACGCTCATGTACGGCTCGACGTCGTGACCGGTCGAGAAGATCACAAAACGACCCGGCCCCTTCAGGGTGTGGGCTCCGAGATGGCCGGTCGGGAAGCAGACGAGGTCACCTGGCGTCAGGATCCGCTCCCCCGCGGGATCGCGAAGCACCGGTGCGCCCGCGGTCACGTAGAGCCACTCCTCGATCCCGTGGTGGTAGTGGTATGGCCAGATCGGCACGCCCGCCTCGGCGTGATAGACGCTCGCGCCGATCCGTCGAGCCCCGAGCCGCAGCCCCACCGAGGTGGCGACGTGACGGAAGCCGGCTTCGTCGAGAGGCTCGTCCAGCTCGACCCTCGAGATGTTTACCGTCTTGACGCTCACGCGGAGAACGTTCGCAGGCTTTGGCGATCGCACGGCGCTAGCCGCCGTTGCGGGAGAGCATGCCGCGGTAGACACGCTCGAGCGCGACTCCGGGGTGGTCCGGAAGGCGCTCGCGCACCTCGCGCAGGTTGCGCTCGCCGTATGCGGCGCGGAGCTCCGGGTCGCGCATGAGCTTCAGCATCGCCGCCGTGACGGCGTCCTCGTCGCGGCACTGCACCACCTCGCCGCCCTCGCCCTGGGTGATCCACTCGTCGATCGTGATCGCGTCGCCCATGATCATCGGGAGCCGCGAGGCCATGCACTCGAGCATCGACGCGGGCGTGGCGTCGGTCGTGGCCAGCGACACGGCGAGGTCGGAGGACGCGCAGAAGAACGGCAGCTCGGGCGGCGGGATGAAGTGCATCCGAACGGCGTCGCCCAGCCCCAGATCGTTCACCCAGCCGCGCACCGTCTCGGTCATGACGCCTTCGCGCGCGGCCAGGATCAGCCGCGCGAGCGGCTCCTCCGCACGTGCCCGTGCGAATGCCCGCAGGACCACGTCGAGGTTCGTGTTCTCGCGGTAGTTGCGAAGCGAGAGGACGATCAGCGAGTCGTCTGGCCAGCCGAACCGGACCGCCAGGGCTACGTGGTCGCGCCTGTCGGGCCCGAAAGGTCGCAGGTCGACGTACCAGACGATGCGGTCGATCTTTGCGGGGTCGGCGCCGAGCCGCACGGTCTCCTCGGTGTTTCCGAGCGACGAGACGACGAACCGGTCGCCGGCGGCGATCGACTGCGCCACCCACTTGCGCCCGCGTCGGCGTTCCCTGCCGTACGTGAAGATGTCGGTGTTCCAGGGGCTCATGACGAGCGGGTGCACGTTCGCCTCCGCCGCCCAGTGGCCGTACGGGAGCAGGTAGTGGGCGTGGACGACGTCCGGGGTGATCTCCTCCGCCAGGCGCCTGATCGCCGGGCCGAAGCGGGTCCGGCGGTAGCCGGGGATCCGCGTGCCCAGGCCGAGCTTCGTGAGGTCGTGCGGCGTGAGCATCGAGAGCTCCTCCGGCATGTCGTCGCGGAAGACGGGGCTCGCAATGTGGACCTCGTGCCCGAGCTCCGCAAGCGCCCATGCCCACCGCAGGAAGATCAGGGACCGCCCGCGGCCGACGCCCAGGATCCGAAGCGGCTCCTCGGCGGCCGCCCGCTCAGACATGCGCCCCGGCGAGCGCGTCGCGCACCGCCTCGGTCACCCTGGTGACGCCGTCCTCACCCAACTCGGGGTAGACCGGAAGCGACAGGCACATCGCCGCGAGCTCGTCGGTGACCGGCAGCTCGCCGCCGTGGACGCGGTGCGGTGCGTCCGCCATCGCCGGCTGGCGATGCACGGGGATCGGATAGTGGACTCCGGTCGCGATCCCACGCTCGCGGAGCTCCGCCGCCAGCCGGTCGCGGTCGGGGTGCAGGAGCACGAACAGGTGCCAGGTGTGCTCGGCCCACGGCTCGACCCGCTGGAGGCGGATGCCGGGACCCTTGAGCAGCCGCTCGTAGAGCGCGCACAGGCGCTGCCGGGCCGCGATCCACCCGGGCAGGTGTGCGAGCTTCGCCCGCAGCACCGCGGCCTGGATCTCGGACATGCGGGCGTTCGTCCCCACAGAGGCGTGCTCGTACTTCGCGCCGAACCGGCCGTGGTCGCGGAGGCGGCGCAGGCGCAGCGCCAGCTCCGAGTCGGCGGTGGTGACGGCGCCGGCATCGCCGTAGGCGCCGAGCGTCTTCCCCGGGTAGAAGCTGTACGAGGTGGCGACGGAGTCGGCGCCGAGGGCGCGGCCGTGGTAGCGGGCGCCGTGGGCCTGGGCGGCATCCTCGACGATGGGGACGCCCGGCGCGGCCGCCGCGATCGCCGGCACGTCCGCCGGGTTGCCGTACAGGTGCACCGGCAGGATCGCCTTCGTCCGCGGCGTCACGGCCCCGGCGACCTGCTCGGGCGACATGGTCCACGTCGCGGCGTCGACGTCAACGAGCACGGGCGTCGCACCCGTCCGGAGGATGGCGCCGACCGTGGCCATGAACGTGTGCGAGACCGTGATCACCTCGTCGCCGCCGCCGACGCCGAGCGCGTTCAGGATGAGCTCGATCGCGGTCGTCCCGTTCGAGACCCCGACCGCCTCGGGCGCCTCGCAAAACGCGGCGAACTCGGCCTCGAACGCCCTCGTCTCCGCGCCGTTGATGAACGCCTGGCGCTCGAGGACGCGGGCGATCGCCGCCTCGACGTCGCCGTGAATCGCGCGGTACTGCGCCTTCAGGTCGACGAGCGGGATCGGCTCCATCCGGCTCATCGTATGCCGTCGATCGCCACCCGAGCGCCGCCATCTGCGTGCGACGCGGTCGCGGCCTCGAGCACCTCGACGACCCGAGCGGCGTCCTCGAAGTCCGTGATGGGCTCGGCGCCGGTGGCGATGCACTCCACGAAGTGGCGGCACTGGAGCGCGAGCGGCTCGGCGACCGGGACGCGGGGGATGTGCATGTCGCCGACCCGCTGGATGAGCCGGAACTCGCCGAACGTCTCGAAGTCGGGGAACGTCCGGTCGACGTGCTCGCGATCGATGCCGGCGTCGTGCACGACGATCTGGCCCTCGACGTCGTCATAGACGACCATCTTCTTGCTGCCGATCACCGTCATCCGCCGCACCTTGCTCGGGTGCAGCCAGCTGATGTGGATGTGGGCGACCGCGTGCTCGTACTCGACCACGAGGAAGGCCAGGTCGGGGATCCCCGGCTGGAGGTAGTCGTAGGCGTGGCAGTGCACGGCCCGCGGGTGTCCGTCGAGCCAGTAGTTCAGGATCGAGATGTCGTGCGGCGCGAAGTTCCAGATGGCGTCGACGTCGCGGCGCACCCGGCCGAGGTTGAGCCGCTGGGAGTCGATCGAATAGATCTCGCCCAGGTCGCCGCTCTCCACCAGCGAGCGCACGTGGTTCACGAGCGGGCTGAACCGGAACGTGTGCCCGGCCATCAGGACGAGCCCCGATGCGCGCGCCTGCTCGCCCAGCTCACGGCACTCAGCCGCGCTCAGCGCGAGCGGCTTCTCGACCATCACGTGGCAGCCGCCCGCGATCGCCTCGGCCGCCACCTCGACGTGCGTCGCCGGGTTGGTCGCGACGATGACGGCGTCGAGCGGCCCGCCGGCCAGCGCCTCGCCCAAGGTCGCCGTCGACCGCGCCAGCGGATAGTGGCGGCTGAGGGCGGCCCGCAGGTCCTCGCGCAGGTCGACCAGCGCCGCCACCTCGACGTCGGGAAGCGACGCCGCGGCCCTGATCACCTTCGGCCCCCAGTACCCGCAGCCGACCAGACCGACCCGCACCGTGCGCTCGTCGCTCACGCCACGCTCCGCAGGAGGTCGGCCATCTCGGAGGCCCGGGTGCGGCGGTCGAGCCGCTCGCGCAGGTCCGCCGGGAGCGGCCTGTCGTCCAGGTCGCCTGCGTGCCACGCCTCGACGAGGCCCTCGATCTGGGCGCGGATCGCGACGACGTCGTCGGGGTCGGCGATGTGCGCGAAGCCGGTCGAACGGAGCAGGTCGGCGGCGATGCCCTCGGGCGGGACAAGCGCCAGCACCGGCCGCTCGGCGGCGAGATACTCGAAGAGCTTTCCCGAGAGGACGCTCGTGCCGAGCCCGCCGGCCCGCGGGATGAGGAGGAGAAGCGCATCGGCGTTCTTCATCGCGGCCAGCGCCTGGTCGTGGGGCAGGAAGCCGTCGATGCGAAGCGATCCCCCGAGCCCGAGCGTCTCGGCCCACTCGCGGTCGGTGGTGCGAAACCCGCCCACGAAGCGGGCCTCGACCACCTCGCGCAGCTCCGGCCGGTTGGCGAGAAGACCGCTCAGCGCCTGGAGGAACGGGCGCGGGCTGCGCTTGCCGAAGAAGAAGCCGGCGTGGAGGATCCGCACGCGGTCGGACGGTTCGTGGCGAAGGCCGTCGAACTCGTCGAAGTCGCAGCCGTTCGAGATGACGGCGGTCGGCGTCCCGGGCGGCGCGAGCGCCCGCGCCTCGTCGGCGATCGTCTCCGTGACCGCGGTGAGCGCCGAGACGCGGGCGAAGGTGCGCCGCGCCATCGTCTCGAGCACCGCCCGCTTGGCCCGGACGCTGCGGCGCTCGTAGCGGCGGTGCGGGTTTGCCAACCACGAGTCGCGCAGGTCGGCCACCCAGGGGACGCCGGTGCGGCGCGCGACAAGGCCCCCGACCAGGTGGGCCGAGGACGGCGGCGAGGTGGTGACGACGACGCTCGCCGAGCGGTCGCGGACGATCCGGACGGCGGCGCGGGCCGCGTCGGGCACCCAGACGACGCGCGCGTCCGGCAGGAGCAGCTGGCGCCCGTAGATCCCAGCACGGGTGGCGACACCGGAGAGGCCGCGCGCCCCCGCGAGCACGTCGGCGACCGGCCGCTCGTCGGACGGGCCGCGGTACCGGGCCCGGTGGACGACCGTCGCAGGCGGGATCTCGGCCGCGAGGCCCGGGTCGTTGGCCACCCACTTGGGGTCGTCGGGGGCCAGCACGTCGACGTCCCAGCCGAACGCCGGCAGGTGTTTGCAGAGCTTGAGCACGCGCTGGACACCGCCGCCGCCGGCCGGCGGAAAGTAGCAGGAGACGATCAGCGCGCGCACGGCCTCAGGCCTCGTCGTACTCCACCTGGTCGTAGTAGCGGATCGCGCGCCGCGTCATCCGCACGCGCGACTGCCGGGCGGCGAGCTCCTCCTCGTCGATCTCGCCGAGCGCCAGCTGCACCGCGAGGTACGGCATGTTGAGGTCGTCCTGGTACACGATCGTCGAGACGCGCGGGTTGATCTCGAGCAGACGCCCGTCGAGGAACTGCACGTTCACGAACCAGTCGACGCCCAGCTCGCGGACGAGCGCCCGCGACGCCTCGACGAGCTCCGGCTCGTCGGCGGTCTCGAAGTACATCGCGAGGCCGGCCCGCACCGCCTCGCGCGTCTTGGCGTGGCCGACCAGGAAGCGGCCGGCACGGCAGATCGCATCGACCGTGTGCTCCCTGCCCTTCAGGTAGTCCATCACGAGGAGCGACGGGAAGTCCTCCTCGCCGATCGCATCCAGGGCCTCGTCGAGGGTGAGCGGGATCGGCCCAGGGCGCGCCTCGAGGATGTGCCAGCGGCGGTTGGGGCTCGCCGAAAGCACCAGGAAGCCGCGCGAGCCCTTGAGCCCGGTCGGCTTCGTGCACACGTCGACGTCCGGGTAGCCCAGCTCGTGAGCGGCGGCCCGGAACTCGTCGGGCGTCGTCGCCACGATGGAGCGCGGGATCGGTACGCCCAGGCGCGAACACAGCTCCATGGTCTTGCCCTTGTCGTTGCAGGCCGCGATGGCATCGGGCGAGGCCACCAGTACCGGCACATCGAACTCGTCGGCGGCCCGGGACACGGCGGCGACCTCGAAGGACGAGAGCGGGAAGACGGCGTCGACGGCCTCGCGTCGGGCGAGGTCGACCAGATGCTCGGTAAACTCGTCCGACGACCCCGGGGGCACCACGTGGAAGGCGTCGCAGATCGCCCGCCCTCCGCGGCGGCCGCTCATATCGGTCCCGACCACCGCGAGCTGCCGCTCGCCGTTCTCCTGAAGCGCGCGCACGAGCCGGGCTCCTCCTGGGCAGCCGGCGGCCGTGACCAGCACGCGCAGCGGCCGCAGCCGCGCTGAGCGTCGGGAAGCAGGCATGCGCTGTTCGTGGATCTCGGTCGTCGTTGAGCCCCTCTCGTACCGACGCTTGAGGGACACACGGACGCTCCCTCTCGTCGTGCGGGCGAAGGCTCGCCCGCGGACGCCCGGGATGCTACCGAGCCGGCGGCCGCCGGTGCGCCACGCCGGAGCGCGACGGCGATCCGGCTCATCGGAAAGAGGGGGCCCGTGGGGACCGTGGGTTCCCCCACGTACTAACTCAGATCAACCGAGCGTGGCCGGCCCTTGCGGTCGACGAGGTCGACTCGGGAGCCGTCGCGGGCGACGATGCGCCCGCCGTCGGCGAGCACCTGCTCCATGTATGCGCGCTCGTATTCGCGCCGGTGCTCGTCCACGCTGCAGCACCCCCGCGCCTGGATGCGAATCCTGCCGTCCACACGCTTGACCACGAAGCTCGGCACGGTCGAACCCTACCGATGCGTCGGCCCGAGGACGACATGCACGTCGAGCGGCGCCGACCGCGCGGCTGCGTGATGTGCGTCGCCGGGATAGGAAACGCGCCAGGAGCCGGAGGTCGCAGCGCGGGCGAAGCGGGCGTGGCCGTGCCGGCCGACCGGAGCGTGGTCGACGGTCCTCCACCCCGACGCTGACCGGTGCTGGAGCGCGAGGGTCTCGCCTCGAAGCGCCGGGTACATCGTCGCCCGGAACGATCCGGACGAGCGCTCGAGCGCGAGCGCCGGGCGGACGAGCACGGTCCGACGGGGCGAGACGGCACCCCGCGGCGTTCGGACGCGGTAGACGCGGTTGGCGGTCGGCCCAAGCCGGACGGCAAAGGCGCCGTTGCGGCCGAGCGCGAGCCGGCGCACCGCCACCTTCCAGGGGGCGCCGGGGCCGCTGTGGCGAAGCAGGCTGACGCGGCCGGACGGCCGCGGCCACACCCGCCCGGAGATCCGAACCCGGGTCCCGGCGACGAGGCTTCCGTGCGCGCCGAGGCTGACCTGCTTGATCCGGAAGTAGTTCGACCTGAGGCCGAGGGCCACCTCGGCCTGAGCGCCCGTCAGGGTGCGGCCGCCGGAGTTGGTGTGAAAGACGGCCTGGGTGACACGCCGCGACGGGCCGTCGATCGTGAGGTCGACCGAGCCGACGTACGCCGCCCCGCCGAGGGCCGCCGCGAGCGAGCCGGGGGTGTAGGCGGCCGCCGCCCAGGTGTGGTTGGGGTTGAGGCCGCCGGCCGCGTCGTAGCGGTCGCGGACCGGGACCAGATAGGGCTCGCCGGAGCTCGTGCCCCAGGCGGCCTGCTCGGAGGCCGTCCGCCCGCCGGACGAGGAGGAGAAGAAGCCGATGGCGACGGCGCCGTGGTACCACAGCACCTGGTGCGCGGTGGCGGTGACGGCGGCGGTCGACGCGGAGGCCTCGTGCTCGATCGGGCCGTAGACCTGGCTGCGGGTGTCGGCGTAGGCGTCGAAGGCGGACGAGGGATGCCTCGTGGCGACCGCATACGAGCGGGCTGCGACGGCCTGGGCGCGCAGCGCGGGCCGGAGCCACGAGGCCGGCATCTCGCTCGGCACCACGCCGCGGAGGTAGTACTCGAGCGGCGCGAGGTTGACCAGCTCGAGCGAGGACCCGGTGCGGATCACCCGCAGGAAGCCGTGCCAGTGGTCGTGCGACCACCCGATGCCGACCGTGGAGTCGACCCGCAGCGGCCGGCTTCCGGGCTCGAGCCGGACCGGGCCGGCAAGGCGCTTCACGACGGCCT
>DASQXS010000091.1:0-4234 GCA_035639615.1 Gaiellales bacterium
GACGGCGGACGGCCCGTCCCTCGACGCCGGCGCATTCGTGGCGGGACTCGAGTTCGCCGCCGGCGTCGCGGCGACCGTCATCGGCAAGCCGTCGCCGGGGATCTACCGCACCGCCTGCGCGCTCGCCGGGGCCGAGCCGGCGCAGACCGTGATGGTCGGTGACGATCTCGAGTCCGATCTCCGCCCGGCCCGCGAGCTCGGGATGCGGACCGCGCTCGTGCGGACCGGCAAGGGGGCGAGCTTCAGGCCCCGGTCGGGCGACGTGGACGTGGACGAGCCCGACCTGGCCGGAGTCGCTTTCGCGCTCGTCGAATAGAGCCCCTTTCAGAATGAGGGCCATACGCCTGCCCAACCGCCGCGGCACGAGGAGGGGCAAATGCCGGCCGGCTCATTCTGGCCGGGCTGTTAGGGCAGGTCGGAGTAGTCGGTCGGCCAGCGCCGCGTCGCGCCGATCGGGTGCGCCCACAGCCTGCCCCGCCCGGCCGGGCCGCGGGGCGAGAACCCGAACGCCCCCGAGTGGACGGTGCTCCCGTTCACCACCAGGTCGACGTAGCGGCGCTCGCCCCAGGTGCCGGGGTAGGCGATCCAGGACTGGGCGCTCGTCAGCAGGATGATCCCCGTCGGCTGGTAGGCGCCCAGGCCGGGCAGGCCGGGCGGCCCGGACACCGACCCCTCGTCCGCCGTGTCCGAGACCGTCACGTGTCCTGCGTCCAGCGTGGCGTCATCGGATGCCGGCAGGCAGTCGGCCGCCCGCGGGATGCGCTTGATCCCGGCGCCGAACCAGCCGGCGTGGCTGCCACGGGCGACGTGGGCCACCGGATGGCGGCCGATACGAGGTGACCCGGCCCACGGCCGCCTGAGGCCAAGGCAGTGATTGGAGTACGCGACCCAGCGGGGCGTGAACGAGCGGCTGACCACGACCGTGACGGCCTCCCAGTCGCCCTCGTGCTGCGTCCACAGCTGCGCGGTGCCGGCCGTGGCGAGCACCGGCTGGAACGGCTCGTCGTAGGAGAAGTACCAGTACTGAAGCGCCCATCCCGTGCGGCCGCGCGCGACCCGGCCGTAGACGACCCTGAGCGGGCTCGCCGCCTGCCACGCGTTCTGGTAGCACGCCAGCGTGCCCGCGGCGACGCCCCCGGAGGCGGTGCAGTCCTTCTGGTCGAGCATCCAGCATGGGTGCCGCAGCCCCGGGTCGCATTGCACGTTGCGGGCGGCGGCGATCTCGTCCGGCGTGGGGGAGGTCGAGCCCGGCGCCGCGGTCGTGAAGCTTCCCGCGCCGTCCCGCCACAGGAGGCGCGAGCGCACCTCGAAGGTCGCCACGTTGGTCGGCGTGAAGAGCTCGGCCGTCGCAAACCAGGTGACCGGCTGGTAGCGCTGGAGCAGGGCCAGCTGCCGCTCGCGGGTCAGCCCGAGCGCCGGCTGGGCGGCGACGAGCGCCCACACGATGAGCGCGATCGCGGCGATCCCCGCCCTGGTACGATCTCCGGCGCGATGCCTGCCCGCAGCAGCCACACGGACTATTCAATCACCGCCGTTCTCCGGCTGCTGCGCCACAGCATCGGCCACGAGCAGGGCTGAGACGGCCCCGCAACGGGAGAGGTGCGCCCAAAACGCCGCCTCCCGCCGCCGCCCGCGCCGTCCCTGCGACCGCTCCGTGAGGTTCCATGAACGCCCGTACGCTCACCGTCTTTCGCCTGTATCAGACCTTCAACGGCATCATTTTCACCGGCCCGATCTGGGCCGTCTTCCTGCTCTCCCGCGGCCTCAGCCTGTCGCAGTTCGGGATCGTGGAGGCAGCCCTGCACGTCGGGATGCTGATCGCCCAGGTGCCGACGGGGGCGCTCGCCGACGCCCTCGGCCGGCGCCGGCTCCTGATCGCGGCGGGGTTCTTCACCGCCACCGCCGAGCTCGGCTACGTCTACGCGCCGGGCTTTCTCCTCATCTGCGCGGCCGGCGCGGTGCACGGGGTCGCCTTCGCGCTGCGCACCGGTGCGGACGAGGCGTACCTCTTCGACGCGCTCGCCCACGACGACGCCCAGGCCCAGTTCCCGCGCATGCTGGGCGGGCTCTGGGCGGTGTTCCAGTTCGCCGCCGCGATCTCGTTCGTCGCCGGTGGGCTCATCGCCACCTACTCGCGGCCGCTCGCGTTCTGGCTCACGGCCGGCTGCGCGCTGGTCGCGAGCGCGATCGCAACGAGGCTCCCCGACGATGCCCGCGGCGAGGCCCGGCACGGCGTGCGGGTGGCCGCTCGCGGCCTGACGGCGCTCGCGCGCTCACCCCGGCTCGGTGCCCTGACGCTCGCGTGGAGCATCTACTGGGCCGCCGTCACGAGCTGGTGGTTCTACGCCGCGCCGCTCTTCCAGAGCCGCGGCGCGTCCGATGCGCTCCTCGGGCTCGCCCTCGGTGGCGCAATGCTCGCCGGCTCCGGGTTCTCGTGGGTGGGAGGCAGGATCGGCGAGCGGGTGCCGCTCACCTTCTCGGTCGGGGCGGCGTCCGTCGCCGCCGCGGCCGGTCTCGTGACCGGCTCGCTCGTGCCCGGCCTCGCCGCTCCGGTGATCATCCTGGTGGCGATCGCCGGCGCCCCCGAGCTCGTCTACGTGACGCTGTCCACGTACCTCCAGCACAACACCCGATCGGAGTTCCGGGCGACGTCGATGTCGATCGCTGAGGGCTTCTTCTCGGTGCAGATGCTCTGGCTCTTCCCGCTCGTCGGGTACCTGTGCCAGCACGGCGGGTACGCCACCGGGTTCGGCACCTGCGCGGCGCTCATCTGCGCCGGGGCGGCCCTGTTCATCGCCTCGCAGTGGCTGCCCGGGCTCGAGCCGGCTCCGGCCGCCTAGAATTTCCGCCATGGCGCAGCGACGCAAGCTCATCGCCGAGAACCGCAAGGCCCGCCACGACTACCACATCCTCGAGCGGGTGGAGGCGGGCATCTCGCTGCTCGGCACCGAGGTCAAGTCGCTGCGCGACGGCGGGGGGAACCTGCGCGAGGCGTACGCCCAGCTGCGCGACGGCGAGGTGTTCCTGGTGGGCGCGAACATCGCCCCCTACCGGCAGGGGAACATCCAGAACCACGATCCCGTGCGCGACCGCAAGCTCCTGCTCCACCGGCGCGAGATCGGCCAGCTGGGGCGGAAGGTGGCGGAGCGGGGGATGACGCTCGTGCCGCTCGCGATGTACTTCTCCGACGGCCGGGTGAAGCTCGAGCTGGGCCTCGCCAAGGGCAAGGAGGGCGCCGACAAGCGCCACGCCTTGGCCGAGCGCGACGCCCGCAGGCAGATGGAGCGGGCCCTGCGCGAGCGGGAGCGGGGCAGACGCTGACGCGGCCATGGGCTAGAATTGGTTTGTCTTCCACGGGGGCGATCTGGTTTCGACACGGTTGGCTTCCGGGGAGGGTTGCAAGCCGAGGTTCCAGGAGGCCTCGTAAATCCCCTGGAAATCCGTAAGTGCGGAAACTGATCTCGCACTCGCCGCCTAATCACTAGGTAGCGCGCCGGCCCCTCCAGCCCGCGGGAGGGATCGCCGGCGTCAAGAGCGGGCTTGCCGGAAGGGGGAGCGCCTTCGCCGCCGACCGGGACTCTCAAAGACGGGCTAGTCCGCGCGGTGGCCCGTTCGGGGGCAGCCGCCGGGCGAATAGCAAACCCGAACTACGCTTGTAGACGCTCTTCTCGGACAGTCGTGGACGCGGGTTCGATTCCCGCCGCCTCCATTGCGGTAGTGCTTGTTGACGATCGGCATGAGCTCAAGAGCGATGCAATCATCGTCCACTCCGAGTTCGGGAGGAGAGACCCAGGCCTATTGATGGCAGCCTTCGCGGGCTATATCTCTGCGGAGTCCGACGTAGGTCGATGAGCTTCCACCGCCACCTGCTCCATCGGCGAGCCGCGCCCCAGCACACCCGCTGCCGCGGCGGCGCCGACCTCGCTGCGGCTGGAAGCTCTCTCCATCCCAGCACTTGACAGCGCCGTGGTCCCTGCTTAGAGTCCGCCCCCGTTGTGGCCGGGGCGACAAGCCTCGGCGCCGGGGGCCGGGCAGATCGGAGGCTCCATGGGTCGCTCTGCTAGGTGTGGTCTTTTGGCGGGTTCAGCCGATCGAGGGTCTCTTCCGGACCCCATCATTTACGACTGTGCAAAGGGATCGGTGATGTCCCGTGACCGACCCGAATATCAGCGCCGCTGAAACCGCAAGACGGAACCGAATTGGCGTCCTGGGCTCGACTTCGTCGATCGCGAAG
>DASQXS010000092.1:0-6088 GCA_035639615.1 Gaiellales bacterium
AGCTTGCGAACGTCCACATCGAGACGGGTGTGCGCCTCGACGCCCAGGCCGTGCGCCGCGCCGGCGCCGACATCGTCGTCGTGGCGACGGGGGCGACGTGGGCCCAGGACGGCCTGAACGTCGTCACCCGGGGCCCGCTCCCGGGCGCCGACGCGGGCCTGGCGCATGTCCTCACGCCGGAGCAGGTGATGCTCGCGGGGAAACGGCCGCCGGGCCGGCGCGTCGTCGTCTACGACTGCGAGGGGTACTTCATGGGCGCCGGGATGGCGGAGCTGCTCGCGGGCGAGGGCTGCGACGTCCAGCTCGTCACCTCGTGCGAGAAGGTGGCGCCGGTGTGCGACGAGACGCTCGAAGGGGCGCTGCTCCGCCGGCACCTGCACGACCTGGGGATCGCGATGCGCGTCGAGGCGAGCCTGACCGAGGTGCAGCCGGGCGCCGTGCGCGGCGAGTCGGCGTACGGCGATCCGTTCGAGCTGGAGTGCGACGGCGTCGTCCTCGTCACCCAGCGGATCTCGGACGAGCGCCTCTATCTCGACCTGCGGTCGTCCGGGATGCCTGCCGTGTACCGGATCGGCGACTGCGTCGCGCCGCGCCTCCTCGCCGACGCCATCTGGGACGGGCACCGGCTGGCGCGCGAGATCGACTCGCCGGATCCGTCCGTGCCGCTTCCGCATCTGCGCGAGCGGCCGGCGGCGCCCGTGGGCGTGCGCGGCTGAGGAGTCCGGCGTCGATGACGGCTGAGCGCCGCATCGTGATGGTGAGCGGACCTCCGGGAGTGGGGAAGACGACGATCGCGGCCGCGCTGGCGGACGCTTGCGATCCGTCCGTCCTCATCGACGCCGATCTGTTCTGGGACTTCATCCGCCGCGGCAGGATCGCGCCGTGGTCTCCTGAGTCGAACGACCAGAACGCCGTGGTGATCGACGCCGTGGCGCGCTCAGCCGCCACCTACGCGGCCGCCGGCTATCCGACGTTCCTGGATGCGCTGGTCGGGCCGTGGTTCCTCGGCCCCTTCCGCCGCGCCGCGGCCGATTGTGGCGCCCGTCTTGACTACGTCGTGCTCCGACCGATGCTCGACGTCTCGCTCGCCCGGGCCGCCGGCCGCAACGCCGGGGTTGTCGACGCTGGCTTCGAGGCCGCGATCCAGCACATGTGGCTCGCGTTCTCCGATCTTCGAGAGTTGGAGTCGCACGTCATCGACACCTCGGGGTTGAGCGTCGACGAGACCGTCGCCATCGTCGCCGCGCGCCTCTCGGGCGACAGCTTCAGCCTCTCCTGAGGGGCCGGGGAGGTGAACCCGCGCGTGAAACAAATGGACCTGGTCCAGCTGTTTCAGTCTCAACCGCTGGTCGAGGGTTGTTCGTGGAGCCGGTGCCAACGTCCGCAAATTCTCGGCGGTAACGGCCGCCGAACCGTCGCGACTGTGCTCGCGTAGAATTCGAGCAACCGATCGAGGAGATGATCCTGCACATGCAGAAGGCAACGTTCGCCGCGGGCTGCTTCTGGGGAGTCGAGCACAGCTTCCGCGAGGTCGAGGGCGTGAGCGACGCGATCTCGGGCTACACCGGCGGCCATGTCGAGAACCCGACCTACAAGCAGGTCTGCACCGGCCGCACCGGCCACGCCGAGGCGGTGGAGGTGACGTTCGACCCGGACGTCGTCTCCTACGACCAGCTCCTGGCCGTGTTCTGGAACGTCCACAACCCGACCACGAGGGACCGGCAGGGATTCGACATCGGCCACCAGTACCGCTCGGCGATCTTCTACCACTCGGACGAGCAGCGCCGGGCGGCAGAGGCGTCGCGCGACGCCGCCCAGACGCATCTCAAGCGCGAGATCGTGACCGAGATCGTCCCTGCGCAGACGTTCTGGCCGGCCGAGGACTACCACCAGCGGTACGTGGAGAAGAACGGCCGCGCCGTCTGCAAGATCACGGCGCCGCCGCCCGTGGAGGCCGCGGCCGAGCCCGAGAAGATCGAGAAGGGGATCCTCAGCCGGCTCGGCTTGTAAGCCTCTAGCCAACCGGCCGATCTCCACCTATGGTGAGATCGTGCTCCGCCGTTCGCTCGCCGTGCTCGTCGCCGCCGCCGCGGTCGCGGCCGGGTGCGGTCCCGCGTCGACGGCGTCCAAGGCGACGCCACCCACGACGACCGTCGCGCGCAGCGACTCGCAGACGGCCATCGCCGCATCCGCCGCCGCGACCCAGGAGGCCGGCAGCGCCAGAGTGGACATGAGGATGCGGCTGACGGGCCTTCCCCAGGCCGGCGAGGTCAGCGGCACGGGGAGCGGCGTCATCGCGTTCGCGGATCGCCGCGCGCAGTTGGCGTTCCGGATGTCCCTCCCGCAGGCGGGGATGACGCTCGACATGGTCGAGCGAATGGTCGGGCCGGTGCTTTACATCCGCTCGCCCATGTACGCGGCGCTGAACCACGGGAAGCCGTGGATCAAGCTCGACCTCGAGCGCGCCGGCCGCGCCCAGGGGCTCGACCTGAACGCTCTCATGAACTCGCAGAGCAGCGATCCCGCGCAGATGCTCTCCTACCTCGAGGCCTCCTCCGACTCGATCACGCGCGTCGGGTCCGGGGTCGTGCATGGCGTGACCGCGACCCACTACCACGTCGTGGTCGACCTCGCCAAGGCGGCGCGGAGCGCGCCGTTCTCGGCGCGTCCGGCCGTGCGCCGGGCCGTGATGCGGGCGGCGGCGATGCTGGGCATCCGGACGCTCCCGGTCGATGTGTGGATCGACGCCGACGGCCTGGTTCGGCGCGAGAGCCTGCGGATGCCGCTGCGCGCGCCGTCGCTCCCGGCTGGATTGGCGATGTCCTTCACGATGGATCTATACGACTTCGGCGTCCCCGTCCACGTCACCGCCCCGCCGGCCTCGCAGGTCGAGGACATCACCGCGCTCGCGGCGTCGGGCTCCTCCCTCTCGGGATAGCGCCCGCGCCGGATCTCATCCCCAGGGATGAGACCGAAGATCGCCGTCACGGCCGAGGCGGCCGCCGACCCCGCGTCTTAGCCTGGGGCCATGGACACATCCCCACGCACGAGCCCCGGCGACCTCGCGGTCGAGACCGCCGGGCTCACGAAACGGTTCGGCGGCCGCGTCGCCGTCGACGATGCCGACCTGCGCGTCCCCCGCGGATGCGCGTTCGGCTTCCTCGGCCCCAACGGGGCCGGCAAGACCACCCTGATCCGCACCCTGCTCGGCCTGACGCCGGCGACCGCCGGCCGGATGCATCTGCTGGGCCGGCCGGTCCCGGCCGACCGTGCGGCCGCTCTCGCCCGGGTCGGCGCGATCGTCGAGGAGCCGCGCTTCCACGGCCACCTGAGCGGACGCGAGAACCTTCAGCTCGCGGCTGCCTGTCGCGAGGCCGTGTCGCACCGCCGGATCGGCCCGGCGCTCGAGCGCGTCGGGCTCGCCGAGCGGGCGGACGAGCGGGTGAAAACCTACTCGATGGGCATGCGCCAGCGGCTCGGGATCGCCCGCTGCCTGCTGGCGGATCCGGAGCTCCTCATCCTGGACGAGCCCACGAATGGCCTCGACCCTGCCGGCATCCTGGAGTTCCGGATGTTCGTCCGCGACTTCGTCGCCGACGGGCGCACGGTCTTCCTCTCCTCGCACCTGCTCGACGAGGTGGAGAGGATCTGCGACATGGCGGCGATCGTCGATCGCGGCCGCATCCTCGCCCAGGGCGCAGTGGCCGAGCTCGCCTCGGCGGGCCCGCCCCGGATCACGATCGGCTGCGACGACCCCGAGACGGCGGCCGCGGTCATCGCCGGCCACCCCGCCGTCGGCACGGTCGCGACGGGAGAGGACGGCCTTCGGCTGGTGCTCACCGACGACGCCGCCACCGCGGCGGTGGCAGACGTCACCCGCCGCCTCGTCGAGGCCGGCGTCGGCGTGTACCGGCTCGAGCCGGCGCGCGTCACCCTCGAGGAGCGATTCCTCGAGGTCACCTCGAGACTGGGAGCCTCCACATGAACGTCCGCATGATCCGCGCAGAGCTTCTGCGCCTGCAAAGGAGCCGGGGCGTCGTGGCTTGGTCGGTGCTTCTGAGCGTCGGCGCCGTGGCCGCGATGTTCCTGGCGGTCCTCGGGGTTCATCTGAACGATCCGAGCCACTACGGCCCCTCCGGGGGAGCGGACAACCTCAGGCATGCGCTGGGGGTGCTGGCGGTCGTCGGCGGCGTCGGCGCGGCCATCGCCGGCGCGAGCGCCGGCACGGCCGACCTCTCCTCGGGCGTCTTCCGTGATCTGGTCGTCACAGGCGTGTCGCGCCTCGCCCTCTTCCGCGCGCGCGTCCCCGGCCTCCTGCTCTTCTGGGTGCCGATCATGCTGGCCGCCTACGCCGTTGCGATCGGCTTCACGTTCGGGCTGGCGAACGGGCTGCCCACGCCCACCGCGACCGACGTCGTGAAGGATGGGCTCTGGCTCATGAGCGTCACCACCGTGACGGCGCTCGTCAGCCTGGGGGTGTCGTCGGTGATCGGCTCTCGCGGCATCTCGATCGGCGTCCTCCTGGGATGGCAGCTCGCCGCCACGCCGCTGCTCATGGCGGCGGGCCCGCTCGGCCCCGCGCGCGAGGCGCTCCTCTCCGCGGCGGCAGACCGGCTGCAGCCGTTTCGCGGCGACTCCGGCGTCGCGATGGCCTACGGGACGGCACTCGTCGTGATGGCCGCGTGGGCGGTCATCCCCCTTCTCGCCGGCGGCTGGCGCACCCGCACGCGGGAGTCGTAATCTGACCGACGTGACCGACCTCCCGGCCCCGCCGCGGTTCCGCATCCCCGAACGATTGGTGGACGGCGTGATCGCGGTGGGGCTCGTGGTTGCCCAGGTGGCCGGGGGCCTCTTCACCGCCGGGCCCCCGGTCAAGACCCATCCGCTCCACTTTCTGCTCGGCCTCGTCGCCGCGGCGGGGCTGTTCGTGCGCAGGCGGTGGCCGGTCGAGGTGTTCGCGCTGGCGGCGGCCACGGTGCTGCTCGAGGGGCTCTCGGGCCTGGGACAGCACGCGGCGCCGATCGTCCTCCTCGGCGTCTACACGGTCTGCTCCCAGCGGCCGCGGGACACGGGCCTCGCGGCGGCGGCCGTCGCCGTCGTCGCCCTCGTCGCCGGCCGGCTCACCCACGGCGCCGGCCTCCTCGACTCGGATGTGATCTCGCGCCTAGTCGCCGTTGCCGCCGCAACGGCCATCGGCCTCTACATGGGCACGAGGCGGGCGTACTTCGCGGCCCTGCGCGAGCGGGCCGAGCAGCTGGCCCGCGAGCGAACCCTCCTGGCCGAGCGAGCCGTGGACGAGGAGCGGGTGCGGATCGCGCGCGAGCTCCACGACGTCGTCGCCCACCACGTCACGCTCCTCACCGTCCAGGCCGCCGCGGTGCGGGAGACGCTCGCGGCCGACGATGCCGCCCGCCTCGTGCTCGACTCCATGGCCGACACCGGCCGCCAGGCGCTGGCCGAGATGCGGCGGATGCTCGACCTGTTGCGGCCCGACGGCGGGGGGGATGCAGACCACACCCCCGCAGCCCGGCGTCGAGGCGATCCCGATGCTGGTCGAGCAGACGCGCGCCGCCGGCCTCCCGGTCGAGCTCGCCGTCGAGGGCGTCGAGCGGCCGGTCCCCGTCGGCATCGGCCTCTCCGCCTACCGCATCGTCCAGGAGGCGCTGACCAACGTCGTCAAACACGCCGGGCCGGCGCACGCGCGGGTGCTGCTCCGCTACCAGGCGGACGCGCTCGAGCTGCGCATCACCGACGACGGCCTGGGCGCGGCGGCCGCGGCCGGCCAGGGAGGCCACGGCCTCGTGGGCATGCGCGAGCGGGTCGCGCTCTTCGGCGGGGAGCTCTTCGCCGGCGCCGCGCCGGACGGCGGCTTCGCGCTGCGCGCCGTGCTACCGCTGGACGGCGGGGCGCCGTGACCCCGCTTCGGGTCGTGATCGCCGACGACCAGGCGATGATGCGGGCCGGCTTTCGCATGATCCTCGAGGCGCAGGGCGACATCGAGGTGGCGGCCGAGGCCGGGGACGGCGCCGAGGCCGTCGCCGCCGCCGAGCGGACCCGCCCCGACGTCGTCCTCATGGACATCCGCATG
>DASQXS010000093.1:0-8737 GCA_035639615.1 Gaiellales bacterium
CCGCCTCAGCCGGCGTGCGCGCCCGTAGCTCGCCGCGCTCGACCACGATCCCCGTGAACATCCCCTACGGCTCCCTCATCTCATGCACGGTCAGGATATCCGGGCCGACCCGGCGGGTCTCCACCGGGTCGGGGAGCGGGACGTCGCGAAGGAAGAGGCCGGGCCCGGGGCCGAGCTCGACCGGCGCGGTGAAGAGCACGACCCGGTCGATCAGCCCGGCGTCGAGAAACGCGGTGGCGAGGGTCGCGCCGCCCTCCAGGAGCACCGAGCTGATCCGCCGGCGCCCGAGCGCGGCCAGCACCTCGGATGGCGCTCCCGGCGTGACCTCGACCGGGGCTTCGTCCGTCGCCGTGCGGAGGAGCCGCGCGTCGGCCGGCACACGGCCGCGGCGGTCGAAGACGAGCCGAAGAGGCTGCCGTTCGGCGGGCGGGTCGCAATCCCGGGCGGTCAGGAGCGGGTCGTCGGCGAGGACGGTGCCGCTCCCCACCGCGACCGCGCCCATCCAGGCGCGCATCTCGTGCACGAGCGCACGGCTCGCGGCCGAGCTGATCCAGCCCGGCCCGCCGGAAACCGCAGCGGTGCGGCCGTCCGCGCTTACGGCCGCCTTGTAGGTGACATGGGGGCGGCCGGCGAGCGCCAGGGTGAGCCACTCGGCGTTGGCGCGGCGGGCGAGGCGCTCCAGCTCGCCGCCCGCGACGTCGACCTCGACCCCCGCCGCGCGAAGCCGGGCCGCCCCCTCGCCGTTCACCTTGTCGGTGGGGTCGATCATCGACACGACGACGCGGCGCACGCCCGCGGCGATCAGCGCGTCGGCGCAGGGCGGCGTCCGGCCGTGGTGGCTGCACGGCTCGAGGTTGCAGTAGACCGTTGCCCCACTGGCGTCGCCGGCCGCCTCGAGCGCGCGCACCTCGGCGTGGGCGGATCCGGGTCGCACGTGCCATGCCTCGCCGGCGACGTCACCGTCGCGAACGACGACCGCGCCGACGACGGGGTTCGGGGCGACCGTGCGGCGGCCGCGCTCGGCCAGCTCCAGGCACCGATCGAGCAGGTCCCTGTCGGCGCCGTTCAGCGCCACGCGACGGAGCCGGCGGCGGCGACCAGGTCCGTGAGCTCCGCGTACGCCGCGCCCGGGCTCGCGGAGTCGAACACCGCCGACCCGGCGACGAGGATGTTCGCGCCCGCCCGGTAGACGTCCGCCGCGGTGGATCGGCCGACGCCTCCGTCGACCTCGACGGCGGCGCCCTCTGCGGCCATCGCCCGCATGAGCGGCAGCCGGTCGAGCGTTGCCGGGATGAAGGCCTGGCCGCCCCAGCCCGGGTTGACGCTCATGCAGAGGAGGACGTCGGCGTAGCGCGCCGCCTCTCCGAGCGCCGAAACCGGCGTCGCCGGGTTGAGCGTCGCCCCAGCCCGACACCCCAGGTCGTGGATCTGCTGGAGGGTGTAGTGCAGATGGGGGCAGGTCTCGACGTGCACGGTGATGCTGTCCGCGCCGGCCTGGGCGAACTGCGCCACGTGGCGCTCGGGCTGCTCGATCATCAGGTGAACGTCCGCGAAGCCGCCGTGGGCGTGGATCGCATCGGCGAGGTCGGCCACCATCTTGGGGCCGAACGTGATCACGGGCACGAAGTGGCCGTCCATCACGTCGATGTGGATCACGCGCGCGCCTGCGTCGAGCACCTCGCCCACCTGCTCGCGCATCCGGCCGAAGTCCGCGGAGAGGATCGACGGCGCGATCTGGACAGTCATCGGCCATGCGCGCACGCCGCCACTGTAATGGACGCCGCGACGCGGGTCTGCCGCTCAACCACGCCCTCTTACGGGCGATCACCTGGGCACGTGCACCACGCCTCGCCAAGCCCTCCCGCAGTGCTCGCCGTCCTCATTGCCGCCGGCGCGTTCGCGCTTGCCGCCTGCGTCCTCTCGTCGCGCCGAGTCCCGGTGGGCCGCGAGCGGAACGCATGGCGCGTCTGGGCCGCGGGCATGGCTGCGGCGACAGCCGCGACGATCCTCGAGCTCACCGGCTCGGGCGGCGCCGCGCCGGTCGTCTCGGACTCCCTGCTCGCGGCGTACGCCCTGCTTGCGGCAGGCGGGCTCGTCTGCCGCCTGCCCGCTGAGGCTCTGTCGTGGCGCAGGTTCGGGCTGGAGGCCGCACCGCTGGTGCTGGCCGTGACGGCGACGAACACCGCGATCTTCGGTCGAGCGATCGACGACTCGGCGTCCCATGTCGTCACCCGACTGATCTCCCCCGCCGCCTTCACGATCCTGGCGGCGATCTGCGTCCACTGCCTCGGGTACATCCACCGCCGGGGCTCGAACATCCCCGCGGCTCTCGGCGTCGCCGGCATGTTCACGACCGCGCTCACCGGGGTCACGCTCGCTTTCGCCGCCGAGGGGCCGGCCGACCTCTTGGCGGATATCGGCTCGTCGGTTGGGTTCCTCGCGATCGGCCTGGGAGGGCTCGTGCGTGCGCGCGCCCCGGACACCGCGCCGGACTACGCGGGCTCGGCCAGGCTCGGTGGCGGCTGGTCCTGGGGGTCGATGGCGGCCGTCGGCTGGTCCGTGGGCCTCGTGCTCCTCGTCCACGGGCGCGAGGACGACCTCCGCCTCGCGGCCGCGGTGGCCGCCTTCGCCTGTTTCGCAGCCCGGTTCGTCATCGCCCGACGCGACGTCGAGCGGCTGGTCGGCGACGTGCGCGCCGCCGAGCAGCAGCACCGATTCCTGCTCGAGAACGTCCCGCTCGCCATCTACATCGACGCCCTCGACGAGGTGAGCACCAACCAATACGTGAGCCCGGCGATCGAGCCGCTGCTCGGGTACACCAGGGAGGAGCTCGCCGCCCGCCCCGACTGGTTCCCGGCGCTCCTGCACCCGGACGACCGCGACGAGGTCATCGCTGCGATGCTGGAGTGGTACGAGACGGACAAGCCGTGGGCGTGCGAGTACCGGCTGATCGCCAAGGACGCCGGCATTCGGTGGGTCCGGGACGAGGCTGTCATCATCCGCGACGAGGGCGGGCACGGCATCCACGCGTACGGGTTCCTGCAGGACATCACCGAGCGGCGCGAGGCCGTGGAGGCGCTGCGCGAGAGCGAGGCGCGGAAGGCCGCGATCCTGAACGCGTCATTCGACTGCATCGTCACCGCCGACCACACGGGCCGGATCGTGGAGTGGAACGCCGCCGCCGAGCGGACGTTCGGGTACCGGCGGGACGAGGTGCTGGGCCGCGAGGTCGCCGAGGTGATCGTGCCGCCCGCCGTGCGCGAAGCGCACCGACTCGGACTGCGCCGCGTCGCCGAGACCGGATCGAGCAGCCTCCTCGGACGCCCGCTCGAGCTGACCGCGGTCAGAGCGGATGGAGACGAGTTCCCCGTCGAGCTCGTGCTGGCCAGGGTCGAGGTCGACGGCGCCCCGATGTTCACCTCGTCGATCCGGGACATCACCGCCCGCAAGCAAGCCGAGCACGACCTGCGCGCCGCCGAGAAGCGCTACCGGGACACACTCGAGAACGTGAACCTGCTGGCGCTCGCGCTCGACACGGACGGGACGATCACGTACTGCAACGACCACGTATGCGAGGTGACCGGCTGGCGCCGTGAGGAGCTGATCGGCCATGGCTGGTACGAGCTCGTGGGGCCCGAGCACC
This sequence comes from Gaiellales bacterium, assembly GCA_035639615.1. Lineage (GTDB taxonomy): Bacteria > Actinomycetota > Thermoleophilia > Gaiellales > JAICJC01 > JAICJC01. Next base: position 3,644 of record DASQXS010000093.1, read on the forward strand.
GTCGCGGCTCGTTCCTGCGCGAGGTGGCCGAGAGCGACCTCGACGACGCCTCCGAGGAGACGCTCCGCACGCGCGCCGGCCAGGAGCGGGTGATCGTCTGGTGGAACAGCGTGAGCCGCGACGAGAGCGGCGAGATCATCGGCGTGAACAGCATCGGCCAGGACATCACCGAGCGCCGGCTGGTCGAGGAGCGGCTCACATACCTGCGCCACTATGACGAGCTCACCGGGCTTCCGAACCGGACGATGTTCTCCGAGTGGCTCGGCCTGGCGGTCCAGAAGGCGGCCGATCACAACCGCGCCGTGGCCGTGGTGTTCGTGAACATCGAGAACTTCCGGGTCGTGAACGACGCCTACGGCCACGCCGCCGGCGACGACGTCCTCCAGCAGTTCGCGCAGCGCCTGGGCGACGCCGCCCAGGGCGTCGAGCTCCTGGCCCGCCACGGCGCGGACGAGTTCCTGATCCTGATCGCGGACACCGACACCGACGCCGGCAGCACTCACACTCACGACAACCACGCGGACGTGCTGCAGATGGCGGAGGTGCTGACGGCCCGCGTCCGCCACGCGCTGGCGCGGCCGTTCATGCACGACGGCAACGAGGTGTACCTGAACGCGCGCACCGGGATCAGCGTCTACCCGGTCGACGCCGCCTCCTGTGAAGACCTGCTGAAGAGCGCCCACATCGCCACGTACGAGCGGGGAGCGGTGCGGCGTGGCGAGCGTCGCGGCTCGCGCGGGCTCGCGCCGCGCGAGGAGCTCGAGATGATCGCGCGGATCCACGGCGCCATCGAGCGGGAGGAGTTCCTGCTGCACTACCAGCCCGTCGTGGAGCTGGCGACGGGGGCGATCACGAGCGTCGAGGCGCTCATCCGCTGGCAGCCGCCGAGGGCGGGCATGGTGCCGCCCGGGATGTTCATCCCGCTCGCCGAGCGCACCGGCCTGATCGCGCCCATCACGGACTGGGTCGTGGGCGAGGCGTGCCGGCAGACCGTTGACTGGCGCCGGCGCGGCATCGACCTCGGGATCGCGTTCAACTTCCCGGTCGGGCTGTGGGACCCCGTGACCGTGCGGAACATGCTGGCGGCGATCCGCGGCCACGGCCTCGAGCCGAACGACCTCATGATCGAGGTCACGGAGTCGGCGGTGGCGACGACGGACGCGAGCGCGTCGCGTGCGGTGCTCGACCTCGTCCGCGAGGAGGGCGTGCGCCTCGCCATCGACGACTTCGGCACGGGCTATTCGTCGCTCTCGCGGCTCGCCCAGATGCCGGCGACGGTGCTCAAGATCGACCGGTCGTTCGTGCGCGACCTGCCGGGCGACGCCGACGCCGCGGCGCTCACGACCACCATCATCCAGCTCGCCCACAACATCGGCGTCCAGCCGCTCGCGGAAGGCATCGAGACCGAGGACCAGCGCCGCTACCTGCACACGCTGGGATGCCAGCTCGGCCAGGGCTTCCTCTTCTCGAAGCCCGTGCCAGCCGCCGACATCGAGTCGATGCTCCTTCGCCGCGACGAGCGCGCCGCCTGACGACGCGGACTACTGATGCTCGGGCGCCGGCTCGAGCCGGCCGTCGTGGGCCGGCTCCGGCTGCGCCCCGGCGAGTGCCCCGCCGGGCCGAAGCAGCGTGGCGCCGAGCGTCGCGGCGGCCAGGGCGAACAGCGCGCCGACCACGAAGGCCGCGTGGTAGCCGCCGGTGAGCGCCGTGAGCGGGCCGTCGCCCTCCGCGACGAGGGTGCTCGTGCGCGAGGCGGCGAGGCTTGCGAGCACCGCCAAGCCGAGCGCGCCGCCCATCATGAACGAGGTGTTGACGATGCCGGACGCGAGGCCGGACTCCTCCGGGCGGACGTCGCTCATCGCTGCGAGCAGCACCGGGTTGAACGCCATCCCGGCGCCGAAGCCGAGCAGGATCATGCTCGGGAGGACGTCGACGGCGAAGCTGCCGCCGACCGGCGCGTGCACGAAAAGGGCCAGCCCGAGCGCGGCGAGCGAGAGGCCGGTCGCGAGCGGCTTTCGGATGCCGAAGCGCATGACGAGCTTGGCCGAGAGCCCCAGCGAGAACACGGCCATGATGAGGTTCGCGGGCAGGAACGAGAGCCCCACCTGCAGCGGGCTGTAGCCGAGCACGAACTGCAGGTAGAGGGCGGACAGGAAGAACCAGGCGAACATCGCCGCCGCCCACAGCACTCCGACCACATTCGCCGTGGCGACGTTGCGAAGCCGGAAGAGCCCGAGTGGCATGAGGGGCGCCCGGACGCGCGCCTCGATTGCAAGGAAGCCGGCGAGGAGCACGGCCGCCAGCCCCAGCAGGCCGAGCGTCTCCGCCGACGTCCACCCGTTCTGGTTGCCGTTCACGATGGCGTAGACGGCCAGCATGAGGGCCGAGGTGACCGTGACCGCACCGGCGACATCGAGGCGGCGAGTCGCAGCCGCCGGCCGGTGGCCCGGCACGAGCCGCAGCGTCAGCGCGACGACGGCGACGCCGATCGGCACGTTCACGAGAAAGATCCAGTGCCAGTCGAGCCAGTTGGTCAGGACCCCGCCGAGGAGGACGCCGATGCTGCCGCCGCCCGCGGCCACGAAGCCGAAGACGCCCATCGCCTTGGCGCGGTCCGACTCCTCCGTGAAGATCGTCATCGTCAGCGAGAGCGAGACCGCCGACGCGGTCGCGCCGCCGAACCCCTGGATCACCCGCGCGCCCACCAGGAACCCCTGCGTCGTGGCGAGCCCGCAGGCCAGTGAGGCGGCGGTGAAGAGGGCGATGCCGGCGATGAAGAGGCGCCGCGGCCCGTAGAGGTCACCCAGGCGTCCGCCCAGGAGCAGGAAGCCGCCGTACGTCAGCAGGTAGGCGTTCACCACCCAGGCAAGCGATGCCTGGGAGAAGCCGAGGTCCTGCCTGATCGACGGCAGGGCGACGTTCACGATCGTCGCGTCGAGGACGATCATGAGGCTTCCGAGACAGAGGACGTAGAGGGCCAGCCAGCGGCTGCGCGATTCGAGCGGCATAGGGGAGGTGGGTCGGAGTGCGGGTGTTTTCGTCTGAGACCGCGCTCCGCGCAGAAACTCATCGGTGTCTCGCCAGACTAGTGGCCGACGAGCCGTCGCGACTCGGCAGAATTGCCACGAGTGTCGTCGTCTACGGATCAAGCGCCGCCACGTAGAAGCCGTCGGTCCGGTCCCGATGTGGCAGCGTCTGGCGGCCGCCCGGGAGCACCCCCTCGCACTCGTCCCGCCGGATAGTGCACACGGAGTACACAAGCCGTCCGCCGGACGCCAGGAGGCCCGTCGCGTGGTCGAGCAGGCGGTGCTGGAGGGCAGCCAGCTCGCGGGCGTCCTGCTCGCTCCGGCGCCAGCGGGCGTCCGGGCGCGAGGCGAGGACGCCGAGACCCGAGCACGGCGGGTCGAGCAGGATGCGGTCGAACCCCGTCTCGGCGAAGTCGAGGGCGTCCACCGCCGCCACGCGGGCGCAGCTCGCCCCGAACCGCGCGAGCGTCTCGGACAGCGCCCGGGCGCGTCCGGCGTGCCGCTCGACGCAGACGAGTGTGCCGCGGTCGTCCATGAGCGCGGCGAGCTGTCCCGACTTGCCGCCGGGGGCCGCGCACAGGTCGAGCACCCGCATGCCGGGCTCCGGGGCGAGCAGTCGGGCGGGCAGCATGGAGGCACGCGACTGGGGCCAGATGAGACCCGACGCAGCGGCGGCGCTCGCCGCCACGTCGAACGGCTCGTCGATCACGAGCGCCTCGGGCAGCTCCGGGTCGCCGTGGGTCGCGACGCCCAGCTCGACCGGCCGGGTGGCGCGGAGCGCGTTGACGCGCACCGCCAGCTCCGGCGGCTCGTTCTGCGCCGCCATGAGCGTCTCGGCCTGCTCGCCGAGCATCGCCTCCCACTCGGCCGCCACCCAGTCTGGGTAGGAGTGGCGGAGCGCGGGCGGGAGCCCGTCCACCCAGCCGGGCCCGGCTTCGGCGATCCGCCGCAGGACGGCGTTTGCCAGCCCGGCGGTGCGTCGACCCGTGGCGCGCTTGGCCAGCTCGACGGTCTCGTGGACGGCGGCGCGGGCCGGGATACCGGACGCGAAGAGGATCTGGTACGCGCCGACGCGCAGCACGGCGCGAAGCGCGGGCTGGAGGCCGGCCGGGTGCCGGCCGGCGAGGGCCTCCATGGCGTGGTCGAGCGTGCGGACGCGCTGCACCGTGCCGTAGGCCAGGCGCATGGCGAGCCGGCGGTCGCGCCCCTCGAGGCCGGCCCGGGCCGCCTCCGCGGGAAACGCCCGGTCGGTGTAGGCGCCCTCCTCGAACGTCCTGCGGACGACCTCGGAGGCGACCGCCCGCGCGCTCACGCCGCCCGCTCGGGCGGATGCCGGAGCCCGCGCAGGTACTCGGCTGCGGACATGCGCCGGCGTCCGCCGGGCTGCAGATCGAGCACCTCGACGGCGCCCTCGCCGCAGGCGACGACGAGGGGCGGTGTGACGGCGCCCGGCTCGCCGTCCCCTGGCAGCGGCCTTGCCCGCCACACGATCACCGGGACGCCGTCGAGCTCGGCCCGCGCGCCGATGTGCGGCGAGAGCGCGCGGACGCGGTTTGCGACCTCGGACGCGGGTCGCGTCCAGTCGATCCGGCGGTCGGCCGGCCCGATCTTCGCCGCGTACGTGACGCCGTCGGCCGGCTGCGGGACGCCGCGCGTCCGGCCGCGCAGGGCCTCGGCCAGGAGCGGGGCCCCGCGCTCGAGCGCGCGGGCACGCACGGCCCCGGCGTCGTCTTCAGGGCCGATCGGGAATCGCTCGACGCCGTGGACGGGGCCGGCATCGAGCTCCCGCACGAGCTCGATCACGGCGACGCCCGTCTCCGTGTCGCCGGCGAGGATGGCCCGCTCGATGGGCGCTGCACCGCGCCAGCGCGGGAGGAGCGAGGGATGCAGGTTGTAGAGGGGATACGCCCCGAGCAACGGTGGCCGGACGAGCTGGCCGAAGGCCACGACGGCGCCGGCGTCCGCGGGCCGCGGCTCCGCCGAGGCATCGTCTGTCTGGACGAGCGGCAGCCCGAGCTCGCGGGCCGCGTCTGCCACCGGCGGGGGCTGGGTCCGGCGCCCCCGACCG
>DASQXS010000094.1:0-5081 GCA_035639615.1 Gaiellales bacterium
ATGAGAGCGGCTGTCACTGGACCGTCACGCGACCGTGACGCTATCGCCGCCCGGCCGGCCTAGCCTCGGCGCCATGCGCGGTGTGATGGTTCTCGCGGCCGCCTTCCTGGCGGGATGCGGGCAGGGCGCCGCGCAGGCGACGCATCGCTCAGCCGCCTCCGGCGGCATCGTGCCGTGGGTCGACCGGCCGGCGGCGGCGTACACGCCGCCCCCGACGCTTCGGCCGCCGCCGTACCCCACCTCGGCGCCGGCCTGCCGGGCGGGCGACCTTCGCGCGCAACGAGGCCGCGGCGGCGTCGGAGCTGGGAACTGGCTGTACGTGATCGTCTTCCGGAACCTGGGGCCGACCACATGCCTGCTCCGCGGCTACCCCACGCTCACCGGCGTCGGCCCGAACGGCCGCCGGGTGACGCTCCGCACGCGCCGCGGCGACACGTACTTCGGCCGCCTCGCGCCGGCCGACATGCGGCCCGGCGGCCGAACCCTGCTCTACGTCGCGACGGGGGCGGGCTGCACGAACCTGAATCCGATCGTCTACCGGCATCTCGTGATCGACGTGCCCGGCGTCGGCGTGATCGCAGGCGGCAACGCCGTCGTGACGAAGGCATGCGGGTTCCTCGCAATGACCCAGCTCGGCCGGCCGCCAAGGCCGGCGCGCGACCGCCGGCCGAAGCCGGGGACGTTCGGCGCACTGCACGCCCGCCTCGCCCTGCCGCCACGCGTGCGCGCCGGAACGGCGCTGGACTACGTCATCACGCTCGCCAACCCGAGCGACCGCGCCGTCCCCCTCGACCCCTGCCCGACCTACACGGAGTGGCTGGGGTCAGGCGGAAACGTCGTCCACCGGGCCTACGAGCTGAACTGCGACACGATGCGGGTGATCCCGCCGCACGGGCGCGTCCGGTACGCCATGCGCGCTCGCGTTCCCGCGGGCGCCGCCTTCGGGATGGCGAAGGTGAGCTGGAGCGGGAACACCCCCACCGGCCCGTGGGCCGGCTCGGCCGTCGAGGTCATCCCGCGATCTGGTTGAATTGCGCGCCGACACCGCGAGGAGGACCACATGAGCCTGGGCAAGACCATCCGGATGAAGCGGGTGCTGGACGAGGACTCCGGCACGTCTCTGATCTGCGCGCTCGACCACGGGATGACCTCGCCGGTCTTCCTCGAGCCGCTCGCCGACATCCGCGCCCGGGTGACCGAGGCCGTCGCCGGCGGCGCGAACGTGCTCATGCTCTCGCGCGGGATGGCGCGGATCGCGTCGGCCGAGCTCCGCAAGACGACGGCGGTCGCGTACATGCTCTCGGCGTCCGCGAACCCGGGCGAGAACCCGGCCATCGCCGCCGTCTCCGAGGTCGAGGAGGCGCTCCGCTCCGGCGCCGACGCCGTCGTCCTCTACGTCGCCCTCGGCACCCCGACCGAGCAGGACATGATCGAGCGGTTGGCCGAGGTCGGCGCGGCGTGCGACGAGCTGGGGATGCCCTTCATCGCCGAGGCTGAGTGGCCGAGCGCCTACTCCGGCGCGACGGCCGAACTCGGCACCGATTACCTGCTTCGCAACGTGCGCGTGTGCGCGGAGCTCGGCGCCGACATCATCAAGACCAACTGGCCGGGCTCGGGCGAGGAGTACGCGCGGCTCGTCGCCGCTGCGGCGGGCCTCCCCACCGTCCTCGCCGGCGGCTCGCGCATCACCGAGGGCGAGCTTCTCACCCGCCAGCAGCACGCCATGGAGGCGGGCGCCGTCGGCTGCAGCGTCGGCCGCAACATCTTCATGCACGAGAACCCGGAGGCGATGACCCGCGCGCTCAAGCGGGTGATCGTCGACCGCTGGACGGCGGAACGGGCGCTCGAGGAGCTGGGGGCGGCCGCCGCCGCTCGATGACCGAGCCCGAGCTCGTCTGCGGGATCGACGTCGGCTCGCAGGGCTCGTGCCTGGCCGTCTTCGACGCCGCCGGGGAGCGACTGGCGACGTCGTACCAGCCGCACGGCCTCTCGTATCCGCGCCCCGGATGGGTCGAGCAGGATGCCCGCGACTGGCGGGCGGCGGTGGTGAACGGGTTCCGCGATCTCTCCGCGCGGGTGAACCTCCGCCGCGTGCGGGCGATCTCGTTCGGCTCCCAGCTCGACGGGCTGGTCTGCGTCGACGCCGCCGCCCAGCCGGCCGGGCCCGCGATCATCTGGATGGACCGGCGGGCCGACCCGCTCTGCCGCGAGGCCGAGGCACGCGTGAGCGCCGAGGAGTGGTACGCCCGCTCCGGGTGCAACCTGGACGGCTCGCACGTCGCCGCGAAGATCGCCTGGGTGGCGCGCGAGCGGCCGGAGGTCGACGCGCGCACGCGCCGCTACCTCCTGCCCGGCGCCTACATGGTGCGCGTCGCGTGCGACGCGGACGTCGTCGACCGCTCCAACGCCTCCTCGACGATGGCGCTCGACCCGGACACCGGGGCCTGGGACGCCCGCCTGCTCGCGGCGTTCGGCATCGACGGCGAGCGGATGCCGCCCGTCGTCGGCGCAGACGAGGTCGTCGGCGAGGTGACGAGCGCGTTTGCGGCCGATACCGGACTTCCCGGCGGCACGGCTGTGGTGTGTGGCTGCGGCGACGAGATGGCCGCAACGCTGGGGGCGGGGCTCGTCGACCCCGGCGCGGTCTGCGACGTGCTGGGAACGGCTGAGCCCGTCTGCGCCGTGGCCGACAGGCCGCTGCGCGACGCGACCCGGATCGCCGAGTGCCACCCGCACGCGGCGCCGGGCCGGTGGCTGCTCGAGAACCCCGGCTGGGCCTCGGGCGCCTCGTACCGCTGGTTCCGCGACGAGCTCGGCGACGGCCTCGACTACGACGGCCTGAACGCGCTCGCGGCCAAGGCGCCGCCGGGCGCGGACGGGCTCGTGTTCCTGCCGTGGATGGGCGGCGCGATGGCGCCGCGCTGGGAGGCCGACGCCCGCGGCGGCTGGTACGGGCTCACCCCGGCGCACGGGCGCGCCCACATGGCCCGGGCGCTGCTCGAGGGGTCGGCCTATGCGCTTCGCGACGTGGTCGAGGCGATCGCCGGCGCCGGGCTCGCGTGCGAGCGGATCGTGTGCGTCGCCGGCGGCGCCCGCTCGCCGCTCGTCCGCCAGATGCGCGCCGACGCGACCGGCCTCCCGGTGGGCTGGTCGGAGGATGTCGAGACGACCTCCCGGGGCGCGGCCATGCTCGCCGCCGCCGGCGCGGGCCTCCACCCGTCCACGGCCGACGCCGCACGGGCGATGGCGCGCCAGGCGCCGAGCTCCCACGAGCCGGACCCGGCGGCGGCGGAGGCCTCGGCCGAGGGCCACCGCCGGTACCGGGCGATCTTCGAGGCGCTGTCGGGGCGGTTCGGGGAGCTGGCATGAGGGCGGTCCACCTCACCGGCTTCGGCGGCCCCGATGTCCTGCGCCCGGTGTCGGTCCCGGACCCCGACCCGGGCCCCGGCCAGGCGGCCGTCGACCTCGTCTGCGCAGCGCTCAACCACCGCGACCGCTGGATCCGGATCGGCGGCACGGCCGCGCTGCCTGCCGTACTCGGATCGGACGGGGCCGGGCGGGTGGCGGCGGTCGGCCCCGGAGTCGAGGAGGTCGCCGTCGGCGACGAGGTGGTCATCAACCCGGCGCTCGAGTGGGGTGAGCGCGAGGATGCCCCGGGGCCGGACTACCGCATCCTCGGCGTGCCCGACCAGGGCACCTACGCCGAGCGGATCGTCGTCGCCGCCCATCAGCTACGGCCGCGCCCGGCGGGGTGGTCGTGGGAGGAGTCGGCGGCGCTCCCGCTCGCCGGGCTGACGGCGTGGCGGGCGCTGCGACTCGCGGGCGCCGGCCCGGGGCGTACAGTTCTCGTCCCTGGCGCCGGCGGCGGCGTCGCCACCTTCCTCGTCCAGATCGGCGCCGCGCTCGGGGCGCGCCTCCTCGCAACCGCGGGGTCGGACGCCAAGGTTGCGCGCGCCCTCGAGCTCGGCGCCGAGACCGCCGTCGACTACCACGACCCGGAGTGGCCGCAGCGGATCGGCGAGGTCGACGCGGTGGTCGACAGCGTCGGCGGGCCCACGTGGGCCGGCGTCCTCGACCTGCTCTCCCGCGGCGGCGTCCTCGTCAGCTTCGGCGACACGGCGCGCGACACCGCCGAGGTCGAGATCGCCCCGCTCTTTCTCAGCTGGCGCCGCATCCAGGGCACCACGATGGGCAGCCCGCGCGAGTTCGACGCCCTGCTCGCCCACGCCGCGGAGGCGTCGTGGCGGCCGATCGTCGACTCCGTCTACCCGCTGGCGGAGGCCGCCGAGGCGCACAGGAGGCTGGAGCATCCGGACCGGATCGGCAAGGTAGTCTTGGCCGTCCGGTGAAGCACTTCGTCACGGCCGACGAGATCCGCCAGCTGGCCGCCTCCGGCGAGCGGGAGCTGATGGTGCGGGAGCACACGGTGCTCACCGACGCCGCCCTCGAGGCCATCCGCCTCCACGGCATCCGATTGGTGGAGGGCTCGACGTACTCGACCGCCGCGCCGGAGCCGGCCGACGTGGTCCCCTCCCCGCCCCGCGCCGGCGGCCTGCCCGCGCCCGCCCTGTCCGGGCTCGTGCGCGAGCGGGCACGCGTCACGGAACCGCAACAAGTTCGTGTCACGGACCGTTCGGGGACTGTCCCCGTCTCCGGCGTCCCCGACCGGGCGCGGTTGCCGACCCGGCTCCTGATCGGGGGCGAGTGGGTCGAGGCGGCCGGCGGCGCGACCGTGCCGACCGTCGACCCGGCCACCAACCGCACCATCGTCGACGTCGCGGCGGCGCAGGCCGAGGACGTGGACCGCGCCGTCCGGGCCGCGCGGGCCGCGTTCCCGGCTTGGCGCGAGCTCGACCCCGACAAGCGCGCCCGCCTGCTGCTGCGCCTGTCCGAGCTGATCGAGGCCGAACGCGAGCACCTGGCGAAGGTGGAGAGCCACGACGTGGGAAAGCCGATCCGCGAGGCGGCCCTGATCGACCTGCCGGCGTGCTGGGACCCGTGGCGGTTCTTCGCCGGCGCCGTGCGGACCGTGTCCGGGCGCGTGCTCGCCCTGCCGTCCACGTCGCTCGACTACGTCCGCC
>DASQXS010000095.1:0-11197 GCA_035639615.1 Gaiellales bacterium
GCTCCGCGCCCCCGCCCGTCGGGCCCCGTTCTTCTCCTGGACGGCCGGGTTCGGCCTCTTCGCGGCCGCCGCCGCGGCGCTCTGGTACGGCTCGGCACGAGGCTGGTCGGACGCGGCGTTTCGCGTCTACTACCTGACCGGCGGAGTGCTGGTCGTCGCCTACCTGGCGGTCGGGGAGCTCCTCCTCGTCCTGCCGGGGAGGACGGTGACGCGGCTCGCGGCGGCGACCATGCTCTTCCTCACGTTTGCCGCCACCGCCGCGGTCCTGGCGGCACGCGTCGACGGGTCGGCGCTCGCCGCCGCCGGGGCGACGCCGCCCAACGACGCGCTGGTCGGGCCGTGGCCGAAGGTGATGGCGATCGCGCTGAACTCGGCCGGCACGGTCGTCCTCCTGGCCGGCTCGCTCCTCTCCGCCCGGCGCCGGCGCGACCCGCGCCCGCTGCTGGTGGCGCTCGGGGTGGCGGTGATCGCGGCGGCGTCGTCCGCGACCCGCATCGGAAGTTACGCGGCGTTCGCGCTCGGGCAGGCCGCGGGGATCAGCCTGATCCTGCTCGGCCTGGTTACGCGGAGACGCGGCTCGAGCTGACGACCCTGGCGGCCTGGGCCTTGCGGCGCGAGGCGGCGTTGCGGTGGATCGCCCGCCGAGCGGCGGCGCGGTCGAGCAGGACGACGAGCCGGCGGTGGGCGGCGGCGATCCGATCGCCGTCACCGGACTCGACCGCCTCGAGGAGGCGGCGCTGGAGCGTCTTGATCTGGGTCCGGTAGCGCAGGTTCTCGAGCCGCTGACGGGCGGCGACGCGGACGCGCTTCTCCTGCTGTTTCGAGTTGGCCACGAGCGCGCGGAGTGTAGCAGCGGGTTGGAGCGACGACGTCCGCCGTCGGTAGACTCGGCGGGCGATGAGCACTCGGCGGCGCCTGGCCGCATCCACCGCGGCGTTCGGGTCGGCGACGGCGCTGTCTCGTCTCGCGGGGGTCGTCCGCGAGCAGGCGGCCGCGTACTACTTCCGCGCGAGCCCCACGCTGGGCGCGTTCCTGATCGCGTTCAACGTCCCCAACCTGATCCGCAGCCTGGTCGCCGACACGGCGATCTCGGCCGCCTTCGTGCCCGTGTTCGTGGACATGCGCGAGCAAGGCCGCGAGCCGGAGGCATGGCGCGTGGCGAGCATCGTGATGTGGCTCGCCGCCGCCGTCCTCGGCGGGCTCTCGGCGGTACTCATCTTGCTCGCGCCGTGGATCATGCCCCTCTTCGTCCCCGGCGACCAGAACATCGACCCCGACCTGGTGGTCTCGCTCTCGCGATACCTCTTCCCGATCGTCGTCGTCCTCGGCATGACCGGGGTCGTGACCGGGATCCTCAACTCCTACGACATCTTCGGCGTTCCCGCGTTCGCGCCCGTCGCCTGGAACGCGATCATCATCGTCAGCCTGGTCGCGTTCGCCCGCGACATCGACGCCTACGCGATCGGCGTCCTCGTCGCCACGGTCGCCCAGTTCCTGATCCCGCTCCCGCTCCTGCGCGGCCGCTCGAAGTTCGTCGTCAGCCTGGCCTGGCGCCATCCCGAGGTGCAGCGGATCCTGCGCCAGATGCTGCCCGTCACGATCGGGCTCGGGCTCATCAACTTCAACCTGACCATCGACCTCGCGATCGCGACGATCGCCTCCCCGCACGCCGACGCCGACCTGAATTACGCGTTCCGCCTCTTCATGCTGCCGCAGGGGCTGTTCTCGGTCGCGGTGACCGTCGTGCTCTTCCCGGAGATCTCGCGCCTGGCGGCGCGGTCCGACACGGCCGGCTTCGCCCGCCGGGTGGCAAACGGCGCGCGCGCGATCGTCTTCCTGCTGCTCCCGGCCGCGGCGCTCTCGATCGTGCTCGCCGCGCCGATCACCCGGCTCGTCTTCCAGCACGGCAGCTTCACCGCGTCGGACACGGGCCATGTGGCCGCGGTGCTGATCGCCTTCTCGCTCGGGCTCGTGGCCAACGGGATCGCCCTTCTCCTCACCCGCGCGTTCTTCGCCCTTCAGGAGGCGCGCGTCCCCACGCAGGTCGCCGTCGGGAACCTCATCCTCAACCTGATCCTCGACCTGATCCTCGTGAAGCCGTTCGGCGCCACCGGTATCGCCCTCTCGACCGCAGCCGTCACGACCTGGAACGCGGCGGTGCTCGTCGTCCTTCTGCGGCGGCGGGTCGGGACGCTGCACCTCGCAGAGCTGGTCTCCGAGTGCGTGCGGATCGCTGTCGCCACGATCTACTGCACGGCGGCGGCCGCCGGCGTCTGGTGGCCGCTCGACCAGATCTTCGGCCGCTCGATCCCGGCCCAGATCGCGTCGGTCGGCCTCGGCCTCGCCGCCGGAGCCGGCGCGTACCTGGCGGCGGGCCGAATCCTCCAGCTCGCCGAGATGGACGTGCTCGCATCGCTCGCCGGAAGGTGGCGGGGCGGGGGTTAGGCTTCATCGCGTGGCCCTCTCGCGGATCCGCAACTTCTCGATCATCGCCCACATCGACCACGGCAAGTCGACGCTGGCGGACCGCGTCCTGCAGCTGACGCGCACCGTCTCCGAACGGGAGATGCGCGAGCAGGTCCTCGACTCCATGGAGCTCGAGCGCGAGCGCGGGATCACGATCAAGGCGCAGGCCGTGCGCGTGCTCTTCCAGTCCGCCGACGGCACCGACTACGAGCTGAACCTGATCGACACGCCCGGGCACGTCGACTTCACCTACGAGGTGAGCCGGAGCCTGGCGGCATGCGAGGGCGCGATCCTGGTGGTCGACGCCGCCCAGGGGATCGAGGCGCAGACGCTCGCGAACGCCTACCTCGCCATCGAGAACGAGCTCGAGATCGTCCCCGTGGTCAACAAGATCGACCTGCCCTCGGCGGATCCCGACGGGGTGGCGGTGCAGGTCGCCGACCTGGTGGGCGGGTCGCCCGCCGACGTCGTGCGCGTCTCCGCCAAGACCGGCGCGGGCGTCGAGGCGGTGCTGCAGGCCGTGGTCGACCGGATCCCGCCGCCACGCGGCGACCCGGACGCGCCGGCGCGGGCGCTCATCTTCGACTCCTCCTACGACCAGTACCGCGGCGTGGTCGCCTTCGTCCGCGTCGTCGACGGCGCCTTCCGCCCCCGCCAGCGGCTGCGCGCGATGGCCCAGGGAACGACGTTCGAGGTGGAGGAGCTGGGCGTCTTCTCGCCGGCGATGCGGCCCGCCCGGGAGCTGGGCGCCGGCGAGGTCGGATACGTCATCACCGGCCTCAAGGACGTGTCCCAGCTGCGGGTGGGGGACACGCTCACCCAGGCCCGCGGCGGCGCCTTCGAGCCGCTGCCCGGCTACCGCGAGGTGAAGCCGATGGTCTTCGCCGGGCTTTTCCCGACCGACTCCGACCAGTATCCGGAGCTGCGCGACGCCCTGGACAAGCTGAAGCTGAACGACGCCGCCCTCTCGTTCGAGCCTGAGTCCTCCCGGGCGCTGGGCTTCGGGTTCCGGTGCGGCTTCCTCGGCCTCCTGCACATGGACATCGTCCGCGAGCGGCTGGAGCGCGAGCACGACCTCGACCTGCTCGTGACCGCGCCCAACGTCGCCTACCGCGTCCAGACAGTGGACTCCGCGTGGACCGAGGTCCACAACCCGGCGCAGATGCCGGAGCAGGACATCCTCGCCACCGAGGAGCCGTTCGTGCGCGCGTCGATCATCTGCCCGTCCGACCACGTCGGCGCCGTGATGGAGCTGAACCAGGAGCGGCGGGGCGTCTTCGGCCACATGGAGTACCTGACGCCCGAGCGCGTGCAGCTCACCTACGACCTGCCCCTCGCCGAGATCGTGCTCGACTACTACGACCAGCTCAAGTCGCGCACCCGCGGCTACGCGTCATTCGACTACGAGGTGCTCGGCTTCCAGCCGGGCGACGTGGTCAAGGTGGACGTCCTGCTCGCCGGGGAGCGGGTCGACTCGCTCTCGCTCATCACCCACCGCGCGAACGCACAGCGGCAGGGGCGGGCCCTGGTCGAGGCGCTCCGCGCGCGTATCCCCCGGCAGATGTTCGAGGTCGCCATCCAGGCCGCCATCGGGTCGCGCGTCATCGCCCGTGAGACGGTGAAGGCCAAGCGCAAGGACGTGCTGGCCAAGTGCTACGGAGGCGACATCACCCGCAAGCGCAAGCTGCTCGAGAAGCAGAAGGCCGGGAAGCGACGAATGAAGCAGGTGGGCTCGATCGAGGTGCCGCAGGAGGCGTTCCTGGCCGTGCTCGAGATCAACCGCGAGGGGGTCGCATGAGCGCGGCATCCATCCCGCACCTCTACGTCCACGTCCCGTTCTGTGCGCACCGCTGCGGCTACTGCGACTTCGTGACCGTCACCGGGCATTCCGACCAGCGCGGCCGCTACGTCGACGCGCTCATCCGCGAGCTCGACCGGCATCGCCCGCGCCCGCAGACCATCTTCATCGGCGGCGGCACGCCGTCGCTCCTGGACGACCGGGACCTGGCCCGGCTTCTCGCGGCGCTCCCGGCGGCGCAGGAGATCACGGTCGAATGCAACCCGGAGACGATCACTCCTGCCAAGGCTCGAGCATTGGTCGAGGGTGGCGTGACCCGCATCTCGCTGGGCGCGCAGAGCTTCCGCCCGCATCTCCTGCGCGTGCTGGAGCGTCGCGCCGGCCCGGAGACGGTGTCCCACGCTATCGCGGTGTTGCGCGCGGCCGGGATCGAAAACCTCAACCTCGACCTGATCTTCGGGGTTCCGGGGCAGTCGGACGACGACCTGCGGGCGGACCTGCGAGACGCGCTGGCGCATGCGCCCGAGCATGTGAGCTACTACGAGCTCGAGAGCAAGCCCGGGACGCGCTTCCGCCACCGTCACGGGGCGGAGCTCGAGCGCCAGGCGGAGGCGATGGAGGGGTACTACGAGGCCGTCGTCGCCACTCTGCGCGACGCCGGCTACCGCTGGTACGAGACCGCGAACTTTTGCCTACCCGGCCGCGAGTGCCGCCACAACCTGGGGTATTGGCTCGGCCACGAGTACCTCGGCCTCGGCGTCGGCGCTGTCTCGACGATCGGCCTCGTCCGGTCGCGGAACGCCCCCAGCCTCGCCCGCTACCTCGCCGCCGTCGAGGGGGGCGCCGAGCCGCCCGCGCACGTCGAGGCGCTGACCGTCGACGAGCGCTCCATGGAACGGCTCATGCTCGGCCTTCGCCTCGACCGGCCCCTTCGGCTCGACGGGCTGGCGGGCCTGGTCGACGGCGACGCCTGCGTGCGGCTCGAGGGCGCCGGGCTCCTGCGGCGCGGCGTCGGCACGCTCGCGCTCACCGACCGGGGCCGATTCCTGGCGAACGACGTGGTTGCGACGGTGCTGCGATGAGCTCCCGCCGGCAGTCGCTCACTCCACGCCAGCTCGTGATCCTGACGCGCGTCGTCGACGCGTACATCTCGAGCGGGCACCCGGTCGGGTCGAAGGCGCTCGTCGAGGCGGGCGCCGTCGACGCCTCGCCGTCCACCGTCCGCTCCGAGCTGGCCGAGCTCGAGGCCCGGGGGTTTTTGAACCACCCGCACACGTCGGCGGGCCGCGTCCCCACCGACGCCGGCTATCGCCTGTACGCGGAGGGCCTGCTCGACCAGCCGCTGGGCGGCCCCGACCTGCCCGTGGACCTGTCGAAGGTGCGTCGCGAGCTCGACGTCGCGCTTCGGGTCACGACGGAGATGCTCTCGCAGGTGACATCGCTCGTCGCGCTCGTCACAGCGCCGCCGCTCGAGTCGACCGAGATTCGACACGTCGAGGTGCTCGTCCTTCAGCCGCAGGTGGTGATGGTCGTCGTCATCACCTCCACCGGAGGTGTCACGAAGAAGATCTTCCCGTTCCAGCGGCCCGTCGACCCGAAGCTGGCCGAGTGGGCGAACGCGTTTCTGAACGAGCAGCTGACCGGCGTCCGGCTCGGCGGGCGGACGCTCGTCCACCGGTTGGAGGAACCGGGGCTCTCTCCAACCGAGCGCGCCTTCCTCGACAGGCTCCGGCCGGCGTTCACGGAGCTCGTGGACGCCGGGGAGCAGCAGCTCTACGTCGGCGGCGGGGCCCGCCTGGTCGAGGAGATGCGGTTCGCCGACCTGGCCGAGATCAACGACCTCGTCCGCGTGCTCGAGGGCCGCGTTGGGCTGCTGGAGATGCTGCGGCAGGCGCTCGACTCGCCGCGGCCGTACCTGCGGATCGGCGCCGACCACAGCGTCCCCTACATGCGCGGCCTGGCGATGGTCGCCGCGAACTACGGGCTTGCGACGCGAAACCTCGGGACCGTGTCCCTGATCGGGCCGCGGCGGATGGACTACGCCGTGGCGATCCGCTCGGTCCGCGGGGCCGCCCATGCGCTGTCCGAGTTCGTGGCGGAGGTGTACGAGGAGTGACCCCTCGACGGGGTCACTTCTCGTGGGTGCCAGGCTTCAGCCTGGCACCCCCCAGCCGCCACCTGTGAGAGGCCCGTAGCTTGGAGGGCGTAGGCGTTGATGGACGCACCGATGAATCGCTTGGCCCTCCGTCGTCTACCTGATCACAGTCACCGAACCCCCAGGAGATGCGATGACCCTTCCCGATGTGGTCAGTCCTGCCGAGTGGCAGGCCGCACGCGACCGGCTGCTCGCCAGGGAGAAGGCGGCCACACGCGCGCACGATGCGCTCGCCGCGGAGCGCCGCCGCCTGCCGATGGTCGAGATCGAGAAGGAGTACACCCTCGCCGGCCCGCGCGGACCGGCCGGCCTGCCCGACCTGTTCGAGGCACGACGCCAGCTCATCCTCTACCACTTCATGTTCGGCCCGAACCAGGAGGAGGGCTGCGACGGCTGCTCGATGTTCGTGGACGGCGTCGCCGACCTCGCCCATCTGCACGCCCGCGACACGTCGCTCGCCCTGGTCTCGCGCGCGCCGCTCGAGAAGATCGAGCGCTTCCGGCAGCGCATGGGCTGGACGGTGCCGTGGTACTCGTCGTCCGAGAGCGACTTCAACGTCGACTTCGGCGTCTCCCCGGAGCACCCACAGGCCGGCGCGTATCAGGACGGGGAGAGCTTCGGGCTGAGCGTCTTCCTGCGTGACGGACGGCGCGTGTTCCGAACCTACTTCACGTCGGGCCGCGGCGTCGAGGCGCTCGGCAGCGTCTGGTCGCTTCTCGACGTGACGCCGCTCGGGCGGCAGGAGGAGTGGGAGGACTCACCCGCCGGGTATCCGCAGACCAGGCCGTACGAGTGGTGGCGCCACCACGACCGATACGGCGGCGGGGCCGCTTAACAGAGTCGCGCGGTGGTGAGGGGCTCCAGTCCTCACCACCGCGCCTGTGACTCCGACCCCCGGCGCCGAGTTAGGCGGAGAGACCCCGGAGACTCCCGAATCCCTGGGCCGGCGGCCCACCGGCTGCAGTGTCTGTCTCCGTCATCGCCGTCTCGGCATGCCGTATCGCGTTGTGGTCTCAACATACCCCGCCGGTCGTCTCGAGTCAAGTACCTGAAAAGGGTGAAATCAAGGAGAGGCAAATCCCATACTTGACCGCCAGGAAAACGCCTGATCGAGCCAGAAACCGGCGTGAGGACGATCGTCCAGGCAACCCCTAGTCAAGTAGAGAGCGATCCGCTACTCTGAGACCGATGAGTCGCCATGCGAAGACATCCGAGCGCCGCACCAGTGCCCGTGGCGCGGGCGCCGGGTCGCGCCTGCGCGAGCTTCGCACAGCGGCGGGGCTGACGCAGGCGGAGCTGGGCGGAGACCGGTTCACGAAGGAGTACGTGAGCCAGGTCGAGCTCGGAAAGACGCGGCCGTCCGAGGCCGCGGTCGTCTGGTTCGCGGATCGCCTGCGCGTCGACCGCACGGCGCTCGGCGGCGACGCGGCGCCGGCGGCGCTGGCCGCGACCGAGGCGGCGATCGCCCGGGCGGAGGCCGCCACCGAGGCTCACCGCTACGGGGAGGCGCTCGAACACCTTGCCGCGGTGCGGCCGCCGGGCGGCGCCGGCGGCGCCCGTCTGGCGGTGCGGCACGGGCTCGCCCGTGGCTGGGCGCTTCATCACCTCGGCCGCCTCGATGAGGCGCTGGACGTCCTTGCCGGGGCCCGGGCGGCGGCGGAGGAGCTCGAGGGTGGCGAGGCCGAGCGGGCGGCGGTCCTTTACCGGCTCGGCGTGGTCCGGTTCAAGATGGGGAGCCACGCGACCGCAGTCTCGCTGCTCGACGAGGCACTTCGGGTCGCCGCGGCGGGCGACCGGCCCTCGGACGCGCTTCGCGCCCGGATCCTGAACACCCGTGCCAAAGTCCGCCGCCGGCAGAAGGACTTCACCGCCGCGGCCGAGGACGTCCAGCAGGCGCTCGAGCTGGCGCACGCGCTGAACGACGACCGCGTCCTGGCCGAGACGTACCTCGACGCCTCGCTCGTCGCCGAGCGTCGCCACGAGTACTCGCTCGCGCGCGAGTACGCCGAGCGGTCGAAGGCCCTCTACGAGCGGGTCTCCGACCACGAGTACGTCGGGAAGCTCCTGAACAACCTGGGTCAGCTGCGCGCCATCACCGGCCGGCCCGACGAGGCCGTCCCGCTGCTCAGGGAGTCGTTCCGGATCGCGGTCGAGCAGGACAACCGGGTCGACGCCGCCTTCGCCGCGTCCTCGCTCGCCTCCGCCCGGCTCCACGTCGGCGACCTCGAGGATGCCGTGGAGAGCGCAAATCGCGCGATCGAGCTATTGAGCGGCCGCGAGGAATACCGACAAGAAGAGGGGAACGCTCTTCTGGTCATGGGCCGAGCCCACCTGGGACTCGACCGCATCGACGAGGCCGAGCGGGCCTTCAAGGCCGCGGCGGACTGTTTCGCCGCGGTGGAATCGGTCAGCCACATGGCCGGGGCATGGGTTTCGCTCGGAGATGTGGCGACCAGGCGCGGCGACCCGGAGCGGGCCGCCGGGCTGTATCGGAGGGCAGCCGACGCCCTGCAGGACGTCCGCTGGTAGAGGCACCCTCCAGGGGCACGGGAGGTACATGATGAGGATTCTGGCGAAGCGGCCGATGCTGCTCATGTGGGCGACGGCGGTGGCGATATTCCTCGCCCAGGCGCATCACGCCCGCGGCGGCCGCGGATTTCACGAGTGGTGAGAGCCCGCCCGTAGACTACGGGCGTGGCAACGAAGCGGGACTACTACGACGTCCTGGGCGTCTCCCGGGACGCCTCGGACGCCGACGTCAAGAAGGCCTTCCGCCGACTCGCCCGCGAGCTGCATCCGGACGTGAACCCGGATCCGGCCGCGGGCGAGCGGTTCCGCGAGGCGGCGGAGGCCTATGAGGTCCTGAGCGACGCGGACACGCGATCGCGGTATGACCGGTTCGGTCACGCCGGCATCGCCGGGACGCAGCTCCACACCGACCAGTTCATGGACTTCTCCAGCCTCTCGGACCTGCTGGGGGCGTTCTTCGGAGAGGACATCTTCGCCGGCGGCCGGCGCGGCCCGGCCCGCGGCGGCGACGCCGGCGCGACGATCGAGCTCTCGCTGTCCGAGGCGGCATTCGGCGCGACCCGCCAGGTCGAGGTCGACGTGATCGCGGCGTGCGACCGCTGCGGCGGGTCAGGCGCCGAGCCGGGCACCCAGCCCGAGCCGTGCCCGGAGTGCCGCGGTACGGGCCGTGTGCAGCACGTCGCCCAGACAGCCTTCGGCCAGTTCATCCAGACGTCGACCTGCCGGGCGTGCGGCGGGCGCGGCGTCCAGATCGCCTCGCCGTGCCGGGAGTGCCGCGGCCGCGGGCGCCGGTCGGTGCGTCGGCAGGTCGAGGTCCAGGTCCCGGCGGGCATCGCCTCCGGCCAGCGTCTGCGTCTGGCCGGGCGCGGGCACGAGGGCGACGGCGGGCCGGGCGACCTCTATGTGCAGGTGGCCGTGGCGCCCGATCCCCGCTTCGAGCGGGACGGCAACGACGTCGTCACGGTGCTCGATCTGCCGTTCACGCGGGCCTCGCTCGGGACGACCGTGAACGTCGAGACGCTCGAGGGGCCGCACGAGCTCGAGATCAGGCCCGGGACGCAGCCCGGCGAGGTGCTCGTCCTGCGCGGCCGCGGCATCCCCGTGCTGGGCGGTCGCGGCCGTGGCGACCATCGCATTCTCGTGAACGTGATGGTGCCGCGGAAGCTGACCGACGAGCAGCGGGCGCTCCTCGAGCGATTCGAGGGCACGGTCGACGACGGCACCTACGCCCCCGACGAGAGCCTGTTCGGCCGCCTGCGCGCCGCATTCCGGTGAGGCGCTACCGGCTGCGGGTACCGGCGGGCGAGGCCGAGGTCGCCCTTGTGCGGATGCTCGAGCTCTTCCCCGCGGGCGTCGAGGAGGAGCGCGACGGCGAGGACGTCGTCCTGGCGGGTTACGCGGAGACTGCGCCGGCATCCGGGCTCGAGTCGGACGCGGTGCCTCCGGACTGGGAGGACGCGTGGCGGGCCTTCCACCGGCCGGTCCGCGCAGGCCGCCTCTGGATCGGCCCGCCGTGGTTCACGCCGGAGCCGGTCGCGGTCGTCATCGACCCCGGGCGGGCATTCGGGACCGGCGCCCACGGCTCGACGCGGGCGGCGCTCGAGCTCCTGCAGACGCTTCCGCCGCAGCCGGCCCTCGACCTCGGATGCGGCTCGGGCGTGCTGGCCGTGGCGGCGGCGAAGCTCGGGTTCGGGCCGATGCGGGCGTACGACATCGACCCGCTCGCCGTCGAGGCAACGGCCGAGAACGCGGCCCGAAACGGCGTCGACGTCGCCGTCTGGCTCGCCGACGTCCTGGCCGACCCGCTCCCGCCCGTGGCGCTCTGGATCGCAAACCTCGAGCTCGGCCTGCTTGAGCGGCTGCTCGCGCGGAGCGACCTGCCCGAGCGGGTGCTGGCCTCGGGTCTTGTCGCCGGGCAGACCGTGGGCGGGACGCTGCGGGTCGAGGTCGACGGGTGGGCCGCGGAGCTCGTGGCGCCGTGACACGGCATACGTACCGGTTCTTCGCGCGCGACGTCGTCGACGGGCTCGCCCTCCTGAGCGACGGCGACCGCCACCACCTCGAGCGGGTGCTGCGGCTGCGGCTCGGCGATACTTGCGAGGTCGCCGCCGGCGGCAGCGTGCACCGGGCGCGGGTCGCCGCCGGCGGGTTGGAGCTTCTCGAGGAGATCGACACTGTGGCCGCACCGATCGTCACCGTCTGGATCGCGCAGCCCGGCGCCCGCTCGGACGAGGCCGTCGAGAAGCTGA
>DASQXS010000096.1:0-6589 GCA_035639615.1 Gaiellales bacterium
CCGCCGCTGCCCCTACCGCCCGGTCGACGTCAATCCCGCCGCTGGGAGCGAACCTCCCGATTACGTCGCCGGGGTCGGCCGGATTCGTGCTCGTGATCTCGGCGGCCGACACGGCCACGTCGCCCTACTTGCTCACGTAGATGACGAGCGCAAGCAGGCCGACGAGCACCGCGACGGTCGCGAGCACCCACCACCGCGACGTGGACTGGTTCGTCATGCGTCGGGCATGATACTGATGGATCCGGCGGGCAGGCAGGCACCGGCCGAATCGACGGGGCCGTGCATGAAGGCAGCCAGGCTGAGGTGACGCACCGACGCTGCGATGGGGGCCGGGGCGGTCCTGGCTGCATCAGATCAGCATGGCGGGATTTATGCACGCGAGCGCCGCCGAGAGCACACCTCATTCTGAGATGAGTACCTGATCATCCGCCTCGTGGGGCGCGTGATCTAACCCAACGGCCTCAGGCCGCGTCGGCCCGCTCGCCCGGCATGGACACGAGCCCGCGCCCGGCGCGCTTGCTCGCATACATGGCCTCGTCGGCGGCCTTGACGAGCGACTCGGCGTCGCCGGCGTGGTCGGGGAAGACGCCGATGCCGATGCTGATGGTCGTCGCGAATTCCTCGCCCGGCAGCATGAACGGCGGCCTGAATCCCTCATGGATGCGGCCGGCGACGTCGCGGGCGATGCGGCACGAGGCGTCGGCGGCAAGGTCGGTGAGCACTATCACGAACTCGTCGCCGCCCAGACGCACGACCATGTCGCTCGACCGTGCCGCCCGGCGCAGCCGGTGGGCCACCTGCCGGAGGAGCTCGTCGCCGGCGTCGTGGCCGAGCGTGTCGTTCACTCGCTTGAATTGGTCCACGTCCATGTAGAGCAGGGCGGCCGCCCGCCCCTCGACCGACGCCCGCTCGAGCGCCGCAGGCAGGGCCGACTCGAGCTGGGTGCGATTGGGAAGCCCGGTGAGGCGGTCGTGGAAGGCCATGTGCCGCACCGCCTGCTCGCGCTCCTTGCGTTCGGTGATGTCGCTCATGAGGGCGTTGAAGCCGCACTCGTCGCCGGTGCCGACCGCCCAAAGCGTCATCTCGGCGATCAGCTCGCGCCCGTCGCGGCGTCGGGCGCGGACCTCGTCTCCGGGCAGGAGCCCAGCGGTGTCCCCGTGCTCGCGGTACGCATCCATCGCCGCTGCGACCCGCTCGAGATCGGGCCCCTCGAGCACGATGTCCACGAATCGCTGGCCCGACGCCTCGTCGATCTCCCATCCGAAGAGCGCCTGCGCGGCGCCGTTCCACTCCATGACGAGCCCGTCCGCGTCGGTCGAGACGAAGGCCTCGCTCGTGGTGTCGACGATCGATCGCGCCCGCTCCTCGCTTTGGCGCAATCGCTCCTCCATCCGCCGGCGGGCGGTGATGTCGGCGTCGCGGATCTGGACGCCGACCTGCGTGCCGTCGTCGTCGAGCACCGGCGACCCCGCGCTCGAGCACCACGCCTCGCGCCCGTCGGCGGTGCGGATCCGAAACTCGGCGCCCGTATAGCCCTCGCCCTCCCACAGCCGCTGCCAGAGCGCCGACATCCGCCGCAGATCGTCCGGATGCACATCGCGGCCGCTGGCGAGGCGACCGGCGGCCTCGTCGACCCGGTGGCCGGTGAGCGTCTCGTAGGACGGCGTCACATACCGCAGCCGGCGATCCATATCCAAGAAGTAGATGACGTCGGTCAGGTTGGCGACGATCAGCTGCTGCAGGCGCTCGGACTCGCGCGCCGAGCCCTCGAGCGGCGTGACGCTGCCGAGATGGCCGACGACGGCGCCCGCGTCGTCGCGCACCGTGACGGAGCGGACCGACGCCCACCTGGTGGTGCCGTCGGCCGCCGCCACCCGTATGTCGCAGACAAGCTCCCTGCCGTCGGCCACGGCCCGGCGCCACTCTCGAAGCGCGGCCTCGCGGTCGTCCGGATGCAGCGCGTCGGCCCATCCCATGCGGGCAGCCCGCTCGGGCGCAATCCCTGTCATCGCCGACCAGCGGTCGTTCACGTGCACGAGCGCCCCGTCGGCATCGGTCCGGTAGACGCCGATCGGCAGGCCGTCGTAGGGGGTGTCAGCATGCGCGGGCATACCTCTCCCGCGAAGATCGTCGCTCCGCCTCGCGACTTGAGGAATCCGCGCATACACTTGCGCGGGATGAGGGCCGCCGACGAGGGGATGCGGCCGCCGCTCGAGGGCTGGGCGGCGGCGATCGATGCCTGGGTCATGGAGCACGTCGGGTGACGCTGCACCGGCGCCTGCTGCTCGGGTTCGGGTACATGCTCCTCCTCGTCGTCGTCGCGCTCGCAGTCCCGCTCGCGGTCAACGTCGACCGCCGCGCCGCGGACGCGTTCTACGCCCGGCTCGACTCGGAAGCCCAGGTAATCGCCTCCTCGCTCGGCGGGCAGCCGGCCCCAGGCGGCAGCCTGACCCAGGTCCGGGCGGCGGTCGCGACGTACGGCGGCGAGACGGACGCGCGCGTGATCGTGACCGACAGTCAGGGCACGCTCCTGGCCGACTCCGCCGATGCCCAGCCCGCCCGCGTCTCCTATGACACGCCCGGCCGGCCCGAGATCCACGCCGCGCTCGCGGGCCGAAACGTGCGCCTCATCCGCCGCAGCGCCGAGCTCCAAGGCGACATCCTGGTCGCCGCGTACCCGGTGCGGGACGGCAACGACGTCGTCGGGGCAGTGCGGCTTTCCGAGCCGGTGAGCGCCGTGAACGACCGCGTGCATGAGAGCTGGCTGGCAATCGGGGTGGTGGCGGGGATCGTCCTCCTGGCGGCGCTGGCGGTGGCATGGGGCATCGCCACGTCGCTCTCCCAGCCGCTGCGCTCGCTCGCGGCCACGGCTGGACGGATGCGCAGCGGCGATCTCGACGCCCGCGCGCCGGAGACAGGGCCGTCCGACATCGCCGAGGTGGCCGGGCAGTTCAACCGGATGGCGGACGAGCTCGTCACGCTGATCGAGGCGCAGCGCGAGTTCGTCGGTAACGCCTCAAACCAGATGCGCACGCCGCTCGGCGGCCTGCGGCTGCGGCTGGAGGCCCTGGCCGAGGAGCCGCCCGAGAACGCGGACGCCGCCGCGGCCCTGGACGATGTCGACCGGCTGAGCGATCTCGTCGCCGACCTGCTCGTCCTGAGCCGCGCCGGCCTGCCGCCGCGCATCGAGGCGGTGACCGACCTCGCGGAGCAGGCCCGTGCCGCCGCCGACCGGTGGCGGCCCCTCGCCGACGAGAACGGGCAGACGTTCCGACTCGACGAGCCAGGCGAGCCGGTCCCGGTCGGCGCCGACGCCTCGGACGTGGCGATCGTGCTCGACAACCTGATCGAGAACGCCGTCGCGTACAGCCCGTCGGGCGCGTCCATCGCGGTCGCCGTCAGCCGCGACGACGGCGGTATCGTGCGCGTCTCCGACGACGGGCCCGGCATCGACCCGGGGGAGGCTGGACGCGTGTTCGAGCGCTTCTATCGCGGCCGCACGGGCAGCGACTCGGCCGGCGGCACGGGCCTCGGCCTCGCCATCGTCCACGACCTCACGGCCCGCTGGGGCGGCGAGGTGGAGCTCGAGGCGCCCGAGCGCGGGACGCGGGTGGCCGTGCGCTTCCCGGCGGCGGCGCTGGAGGACGACGTTGCCAAGTCCTAACCTTCGCCTAACCGGCGACCCGGAGCGCGCCATCTACCCTGGATTCATGAAACAGCGTCTGGCCGTCGCGATGATCATCGTCGCCGCGGTCTCGCTCCCGATCGTCCTCACCGCGGCCGTGTTCTACGCCTCCGACGCGGCGATCGGCGGCCAGACGGGAAGGATCACGCCCCCGTTCGCCACGACGTCGAAGCCGAAGGCGCGGACGCGGCACGCGCAGCCGGGCACCGGCCAGCCGGGCGGCGGGTCATCGAGCCCCGCCGGCGGCGACGGCTGACCCGGCGTTTCCCCGTGCAACAGGGCAGACGCACGGGTGAGGCACGCGATGCGGCGGGCGCCGATGCGCGCCATGCGGGGCGGGGCGATGGTGCGCGGGAGGCCGGACGACGGCATGGAGCACCGCCGTTCCGATTTGCTCGACCGGCGTTGCGAACCTGACCAGGATGCACACCGACACCATGAGCGCCGCCGCGAGGAGGGCGTACTCGACCGAGGCCTGGGCGCGGGACACGGCGCCGACGCTACCGGCGGAGGTGTCACGGGTGGCGACGGCGCCGTGCCGGCTCGGTCACGATCATGCGCCCGGCAGCGTTACCGCCCGCCGATCGCACCGGCGACGGTCAGCGCAACGGCCGCGGCAACCGGCACGAGCGCGGCGGGCACGAGCACGAAGACAACGACGGCGAGCACCCGCGGCCCGGCCCGGGCGGCACGCTCCTGGACGGCGCGCGCTGCCTGGACGCGGCTGCGGTCGGCCTGGCCTCGCAGGCTCTGCGCGAGGGGTACGCCCAGGCGCTCGCTCAACCTGAGTGCGAGCGCGAGCGCGGCGAGCGTCTCCGAGCCGGTGCGCAGGCCGAGATCGCGCAGCTCCTCGTGTCGCGGCCGGCCCAGGGCGATCGACCGGCGGCTGCGGTCGATCTCGGCCTCGAGCTCGCCGCCGACGGCGCGGGCGGCGGCCTCCACGGCCACGTCGAGCGGCACACCCGCCTCGACGCCGGCCGCGACAAGCTCGAGCATCGCCGGTGCGCTCCGCTCGATCCGCTCGGTCCGACGCCGCGCGGCGGCGCGCAGCCAGGCGTCGGGGTAGACCCATCCGAAGGCAACGAGGCCGCCGGCGGCGGCCGCGCCGATCACGCCCGTCAGCGCGACCCAGGCGAGAAGCCCGAGGGCTGCGAAGATAACGAAGGACCCGGTTCGCGCGGCGGGCCCGTCCGCGGTCGCGATCGGCATCCCGGCCCGGCGTACCAGGTCCGCGTCGACATCACGCGCGATCAGCGCCGGCATGTGCCTGGCCGGCCGCCGCCCCAAGGCCGCGAGCACGGCCAGGCTCGGCCGGCGCGCCCGCGGCCCGGCCGGGGCGCGGTCGCGGCGATGGGCGCGGGCCGCTTCGAGTATGAGCGGCAGGGCCGCGAGCGCGAGCACCCACCCGGTCACGGTCCGACCGCTGCGATCCGGGCGATCAGGGCATGGCCGGCGGCGGCGAGGCCCGCTGAGGCCGCGAGCGCCGCCCACCCGACCGGGCCCGCGACGAGGAGGTCGAAGCCGGGCCGGTCGAGCAGCGCGAGGGCCGCGATCCCGAGGAGCGGCATGCCTGTGACCATGCGCCCAGTCGCCCTCGCCTGCGCGGTGGCGACGGCGGCGGCGCGCCGCTGCGCCTCGCGCTCGCGCAGCAGCTCGCCGATCCGGTCGAGCAGGAGCGCGAGGTCGCCCCCGGCACGCGCCTGCATCGCCACCGCCGCACGCAGGTGGCGGACGTCGTCGCGCTCTCCGAGCGCTGCAAGCGCCGCGCCAACCGGCGCGCCGAGCGCCATTGCCGCGGCGGTCTCCGAGAGCGCCGTCGCGGAGGGGTCGGGGACGTCTGTTGCTGCCTCGGCCAGCGCATGGCGAAGCGACCGCCCCGCCCGCAGGTGTGCGGCGAGGACGGTCACCACGACCGGGAGCTGCCGCTCCAGCGCCTGCCGCCGGCGCCGCCCGGCGCGGCGATCCCGGACGCCGGCCCAGATCAGGCCGGGGTCCAGCCGCACCGCCTCTCCGCAAGCATCTGGGCCAGGGCCCGGTCGAGGGGTCGGAGCGGGCCGCCGGGCTCGCGCGCCTCCACGGCCCGGACCGTCCGGGCGCCGGACCGGTCGCGGCCGAGGTGGACGACCACGTCGACCGCCGCGGCCACCTGCTCGCGCACGGCCGCGTGCGGCAGGTCGAGCCCTGCCATCAACGCCATCGTCTCGATCCTGCGCAGCGCGTCGGCGGGCGAGCTGGCGTGGACCGTCGTCAGCGAGCCGTCGTGCCCCGTGTTCATCGCCTGGAGCATGTCCAGCGCCTCGCCGCCGCGCACCTCGCCGACGATGATCCGGTCGGGCCGCATCCGAAGCGCGTTCCGAACGAGCGCCCGGAGGGTGACCTCGCCCCGACCCTCGACGTTGGGCGGCCGCGTCTCGAGCCGGGCGACGTGCGGCTGTGCCAGCCGCAGCTCGGCGGCGTCCTCGACGGTGACGATCCGCTCGCCGGGATCGATGAACCCTGCGAGCGCGTTCAGGAGGGTCGTCTTGCCGGTCCCGGTGCCGCCCGAGATGGCGATGTTGGCCCGTCCGCGGACGCACCGCTCGAGCACCTCCGCCTGTGCCCGTGCAAGGGATCCGGCCTCGATCAGGTCCGCCACCGTCAGCGGGTCGCGTGGGAAGCGCCGGATCGTGAGGAGCGGCCCGTCGAGGGCGAGCGGCGGCAGCACCGCGTTCACCCGGCTCCCGTCGGGGAGCCGGGCATCGACCATCGGGCATGCGTCGTCGACCCGCCGGCCGGCCGCGCCGACGACCCGCTCGATCACGATTCGCAGATGCTCGGCGTCCCGGAACGCGACCGGCTCGCGGCCGAGCCGGCCAGCGCGTTCCGCGTAGACGTCGCGTGGGCCGTTTGCGATCACCTCGGTCA
>DASQXS010000097.1:0-2063 GCA_035639615.1 Gaiellales bacterium
TGGCAGGAGCCGAGCTCGCGCGCTCGCCGGGCGTCGTCGACGCTGGCGATGCTCTCGTCGGCCGCGATCGGGATCGCCGTCCGCGCCCGCACGAAGGCGAGCTCCTCCAGGTTCGCCGCCGGCTGCTCGGCGAGCTCGATCTCGAAGGGCTCCATCGCGGCGAGCCGCTCGACGGCCTGTTGCGGCGACCAGACCCCATTTGCGTCGATTCGAATCCTCGCCTCGGGACCGACCGCTGCGCGCACCGCCTCCACCTGCTCGACATCGCCGGGGACGCCCACCTTCAGCTTGAAGGTCGCAAAACCGCGCTCGGCCCACCGCCGGGCATCGGCGGCGACGTTGTCGGGATCCGCGGCGACCAGGGTCGCGTTGCATGGCACGGGTTCGGCGCGCGGGGCTCCGATCAGGCGCCACATGGGTTGATCGACCAGCTTTGAGGCAAGATCGAGACGCGCCGTATCAAGTGCCGTCGCCGCCTCCCGCGAGAGTCCTCGCCAGACGGCCGAGGTCCACCCGGGCGGGTCCGCTTGCACGGCAGTACCTAGCAGCCTTGGCACCGCGCGCTCCCTGATCTGGCGCTCGATCTCGCCCGTCGAGGGGCCGCCGCGCAGCGACAGGGCCACCGTCTCGCCGAGGCCCTCGACTCCCTCTCGCGTACGCAGCCGCACCATCACCAGCTCGCGCCGCTCCAGCCGCCCCCGCGCGCTCACGTACGGCGCGGCAAACGGAAGCGCGTAGGGGACCACGTCGACCGCCGCGATTCGCATCGGTCAGGCCGCGAGCAGCAGGCCGGCGGCGAGCAGCGAGCTGAACGCGCCGAGCAAGGCCCCCGTGGCGGCCAGCGCCGCATTGAGCCCCGGGCCATCAGTCCGGGTCATAACCGCCCCGAGCGGGCCGGGCACCAGCGGCGTCGCGAGCAGCGCCAGGAGCCCCCACCCGGGCCCGCCGGTGGCAATCAGGGTCACCGGCACCGCGACGAAGGCCGCCGCCACGAGCGACGCGTACAGGGTGCGCGCGCGGCGCCGGCCGATCCGCACGGCGAGGGTCCGCTTGCCGGCGCGCCGGTCGGTGTCCACGTCGCGCACGTTGTTGACCACGAGGATGGCCGTGGCCAGGAAACCGACCGCGAGCGAGAGCCCGAACGGCAGCCAGTCGAGCCTCTCGAGCTGGACGTAGTAGGAGCCGTTCACGGCCACCAGGCCGAAGAAGAGGAAGACGAACAGCTCCCCAAGCCCCTCGTAGCCGTACGGGCGGGGGCCTCCCGTGTACAAGACCCCGGCCAGGATGGAGGCCGCGCCGACCGCCAGGATCACCGGGCCGGCGACCGTGGTGAGATAGATGCCAGCGACGACGGCGATCGCGAAAGCGATCCAGGTGGCGACGAGCACCCGCCTCGGCGCCACCAACCCCGCCGAGGTCACCCGCACAGGACCGAGCCGATCGGCCGCATCCGCGCCTCGACGGGCATCCGAGTAGTCGTTGGCGAGGTTGGTCCCGATCTGGATGAACACGCTGCCGACGAGCGCCGCGATGAACGCGCCGACGCGAATCTCGTCGCTCACCTCGACCGCCGCCGCGGTGCCCACCAGGACCGGCGCGATCGCCGCCGGCAGGGTCCGCGGCCTGGCGGCCATGAGCCAGATCCGCGGCCCGCCCAAGGTCAGGGGCGCTTGGGAAACCTCGAGAAGTCCGGCCTTCGCCCCTCCACGTAGGCGTTCCTACCCTCCTGCCCCTCCTCGGTCATGTAGAAGAGAAGCGTCGCGTCGTGGGAGAGCTGCTGAAGGCCGGCGATCCCGTCTTCGGCGGCATTGAAGCTGGCTTTCAAAAGCCGCAGCGCCAGCGGCGAGAGGCCGCTCATCTCGCGGCACCAGGCCACCGTCTCGCGCTCCAGCTCGGCGATGGGAACGACGGCGTTCACGAGCCCCATCCGCAGCGCCTCCTCCGCGTCGTACATCCGGCACAGGAACCAGATCTCCTTAGCGCGCTTGACGCCGACGGTACGCGCCAGAAGCGCCGCCCCGAATCCGCCGTCGAAGCTCCCCACCCGGGGGCCGGTCTGGCCG
>DASQXS010000098.1:0-2501 GCA_035639615.1 Gaiellales bacterium
ACCCGCCGCTCAGGCGATCGTCGGCCAGGCAGGCGAACTGGTTGGCGCCGGCGTAGAAGAACATCACCTCGCCCGGGTGAGGCCGCATCGTCCGGTTCTCGAGCGGCGGCGGCTCCGCGAACGGCGGCAGGAAGCAGAACACCTCGTGGCCGTCGAAGCAGGCGTGGCTGGTGCGCGTCTCGAGCGGCGACGCGAGCGCGTCGTAGATCGCCCTGCACACGCGCGGGGCCGCCTCCGCAAACAGGCTCACCTCCGCCTCGACGCCGCGCTCGGGGAGCTCGACCCGCAGCCTCACCGCCCGTCCCACATGTCGGTGCGAAGGCGGTTCAGGACCTCCGCCCCATCCGGGGTGACGGCGATCATCTGCTCGATGACGACCGCGCCCTCGTCGGGGATGGTCACGCCCGGCTCGATGCAGAGCACCATCCCAGCCGCGAGCGGGAGGTCGGGGTCCTCCTTCGCGTTCGGCGGCTCGTGCTGGCCGGCGCCGTTTCCATGCGGCATGAACGCGTCCCACCACTCGTCCCCGAAGCCGGCGTCCGCGATCGTCTGCGCGGCAACATCCCGGATCTCGCCGACGGTGACGCCCGGCTGGATGGCGGCGATGGCGGCGCAGACCGCGGCTTCCACGGCCTCGAGCCGGCGCCGCTGCGGGGCCGTCGGCTCGCCGCCGACGATGATCGTGCGGCACATGTCGCCGTGATAGCCCTCCACGCGCGCCCCGCAGTCGAGCACGGCGTACTCGCCCCGCCGGAGCCGGCGGGCGCCGGGAAGGTACGTCCCCAGCGCGGTTCGGGGGCCGCTTCCCATCTCGGTGACGAACGACGGCTCCGCTCCGGCGGCGCGGATGACGGCCTCCGCCGCGGCGGCGACGCTGGTCTCTGTCGCGCCGTCGCGGATCGCGTCGAGGCCGGCCCGCATCGCCTGGTCGGAGATCGCCGACGCCGCGCGCAGGAGGTCGAGCTCCGCCGGGGACTTCACCATCCGAAGCTCGGCGGTGAGCCGGGACGCGTCGACGAGCTCGACGCCCTCGAGCGCGCCGCGGAGGGCGAGGTACGACGGCGCCGGGAAGATGCCATAGCCGGCGATCCCGACCCGACCGGCGCGGCCGTCGGAGCTGTGGATCAGCTCGGCCAGGTCTCTGCCCATGTCCCGGGTGTGGCGAGCCTCGTTGGCGTAGGCCTCGGCGCCGGCGCGCTCGACATCCCAGGCCGCATCGGTGAGGAGCGTCGTCGGCCCGTCCGCCGGGACATACAGGGCGGCGGTCTCCTCCTCCACGCAGTACCAGCGGGCCAGGTAGCGAAGGTCGGCGGGGTGATAGTCGCGGTGGGCACCGTAGGCGATCACCCCGCCCAGCCCCTGCTCGGCCATGGCGGCGCGAAGCCGCGCCACGCGCTCCGCGTACTCGGCCTCTGCGATAGGTTGGACGGTCATTCCGGTGGGATCTCCTTGTAGGCGAGGTCGACGTTGACGCCGCGGGTCCGCTGGACCGCGCGGATCAGGTAGTAGAGCGGCAGTCCGACCAGGAAGATCCCGATCACATAGGTGAGGATGCGCGGGTTGCCGTCGATGCTGGTGCCGGAGTTCTGATCCTCGAGCAGCGCCCACTCGATCACGGCCAGGAGCGGCAGCGAGACGAGCCCGACCCAGGTGATCGTCGGCAGGCCGAACCGGCGGCCGGAGGCGGGCGAGGCCGCCCACGGCTCCCGGTTGGTGTAGGGGAAGAGGATGCCGGCGATCGCGACCACGATCATCGACGCCGTGATGCCGACGGTGCCGGTGAGGACGGACAGCTTCCCGTAGGCGTAGAAGGCGGAGGTGATGACCCCGAAGACGAAGATCACGAGAAGCGCGGTCACCGGCGAGTGGTAGCGCTCGCTCACCTCTGCCAGCCGGCTCGGCGCGAGCCGGTCGAGCGACCAGGCCAGCATGCTCCGAGTCACGAGCACCGTGTACGGCGCGATCCACACATACGACCACAGCATGAACCCGACCATGACGAGGAACGCGACCACAACGTTCCCGACCGCGTAGCCGGACACCTCGCCGAAGGTCGGCGTCGTGGAGAGGCCGTACTTGGCGGGGTCGGCGTTTCCCAGGTTCGCCCAGAACGTCCACCCGAACAGGTGCAGCATCGCCCAAGTGGCAGCCATCGTCCACGCCCCCGCCCAGGCGAGCGCGCCCATGATCCCGGCGACCTGGGTGCGGTCGGCGCGCTTCACCTCGCCGCCCATGTAGGTGGAGTAAATGGCCGAGTTGAACGCGAGCCAGGGCCAGATGGCCGCGTAGACCGTCTCCCGCCACGAGAAGTCGCCCTGCCCCGGCCCGTGTGCGAGCGCGGACATCGATGCTCCGCCGAGACCGCCGACCTGCGCATCCAGATGTCCGAGCGCGGACCCCCGGGAGACGACGAACGCCCACACGATCACGAATGCGAGCGCGACCGAGGCGATCACGAAGTTGATCGCCTGGATGCGGAAGTAGAGGCGAAGGCCGCCGAA
>DASQXS010000099.1:0-7227 GCA_035639615.1 Gaiellales bacterium
GTGGTCGACCCGCAGCAGCCTCATACCTGCACCCAGCCTCCGTCCGCGAGCGAGCGCTCGCATGCGAGTGCGACCGCAAGCGTCCGGCGTGCGTCGGCGGGCGTGCAGTAGACCCGGTCCCAGTCGCCGCTCCGTGCCGCCTCCACGAAGCGCGCGATCGATCGCCGCATGGGATCCTCGAACCGGCCGGACAGGGGACGGCCGCCCGCCACGCCGCCGATCCCGAACACGTCGGGGCCCAGGTCGAGCGTGATCGTCGCGTCGGACGCGACGACGTCCATCGCATACAGCTCGGGCTGGCCGTCCCTCGACCAGGCGGAGTGGATCGAGCCGACGGCGCCGTCCGCGAAGCGAAGCAGGAGCACGACCGCGTCGTCGATCGAGCCGGCCGCGCCGGCCTGGGCGAGCCCAACCGTTCCGGCCGCGTACTCGACCGCGGCGACCTCGCCCGCAAGGGCGCGCTGGAAGTCGATGTGGTGGCTGCCACGCTCCAGGATCTGGCCGCCTCCCTGGCCCTGGTCCATGAACCATGGCCTCCCCGCGACCGGCCCGAAGTTCCGGCCCACCATCATCGCGATCCGCTGCCCGGCGAGCGCGGTTCGGGCCTCCTCGAGCAGCTCGCTCGCGTGCCACTGGTAGCCGACGGCGCAGACGGCGGCGCCTCGCTCCGCCGCGGCGACGATCGCATCGGCGTCCGCCATCGTCCGGGCGATGGGCTTCTCGAGATACACGTGGACGCCTGCCGCAAGTGCGGCCTCGACCGGCGGGCGGTGGTGGAGCGGAGGGGTGCACACCCACAGGAGGTCGAGGCGCTCGCGCGCCAGCATCTCCTCCCAGGCGGCGTAGGCGCGCGCGCCGCGCGGGTGGGCGATCGCCTCGGCCCTGGCGACGTCGACGTCACACGCGGCGGCCAGCTCGACGCCCGGCAGCGCATCGATCGCGGGCACATGGATCCTCGCGATCCACCCGCCGCCCACGAGCCCCGCCCGCAGCGCCGGGGCCGTCACCGCTCCTCCTGCGGCAGCTCGAGCAGCACCTTGCCGAGCTTCCCGGGCTCGCGAACGTAGTCGAGCGCGTCCGCGGCCGCGGCGAGCGGGAACACCCGGTCGACGAGCGCCGTCGCCGCGCCCGACTCGAGCAGCGGCACGACCCGGCGCCCGAACTCCTGGACGAGATGGGCCTTCTCCTCCGGCGGGCGGGTCCTGAGCGTCGTCCCCAGGATGCGGGCACGCCGGCTCATGAGGTCGCGGAGGACGACCGTCGCCTCGTCGCCCGGCGCCGCGCCGACGACGATGATGCGCCCGCCGCGGGCGACCGCCGCCAGGTTGCCGGCCATGTTCGGGCCGCCGACGAGCTCCAGGATGACGTCGGCCCCGCCAAGCTCGCGCACCCGGGAGAACGCTTCCTCGGGTCCCGCCGCCGTCGCCCCCAGGTCGGCCACGCGCGGCCGCACCTTCTCCGAACGCACGCTCGCAACGACGCGCGCGCCCATGGCCGCCGCAATCTGCACGGCCGCCGTGCCAACGCCGCCGCTCGCGCCGTTCACGAGCAGGAGATCGCCGGCGCCAAGGCCCGCCTGCACCACCACGGCGTCGAACGCGGTGAGGAACGCCTGCGGCACCGCGGCGGCCGTGCGGGCGTCGAGCGTCTCGGCCACCGGCACCAGCTCACGCTCGAGCGCGACGACGCGGGTCGCCTGACCCCCGCCGCCGACCAGCCCGAAGGCGCGGTCGCCGGGCCGGAACGACGTGACGGCATCGCCGACCGCGACCACCGGGCCCGCCACCTCGAGCCCGGGCACGTCCGCGGGCCATCCCGGCGGGACGGGGTGGCGGCCCTCCCGCTGGAGCACGTCGGCACGGTTGACGCCGGCGAACGGCGGCGCGATCACGACCTCGAACCGTCCCGGCACCGGATCGGGCCGGTCCTCCAGGTCGACCATCTCGCGGCCGCCGACGCCGCGGTAGACGACGCACCTCACCGGCGGGCGTCCATCAGTCCGGAGGGTACGTCGCGAGCCACCAGCGGGCGATGTCGCTGCGGCGCATGAACGCAACCCGAGACTGCGCCGCCGCATGCTCGAGGAACATCCGCAGCGCCGCGGCGCGGCCGGCCTGCCCGCTCCAGCGGGCGTGGACGCAGACGGTCATCATCGTCCGCCGCTCGGAGCCCTCCCGAAGCAGCTCGTCGAGCCCCATCATCGCCGTGTCGAGGAAGTCGCGCGGGCTCGCGAAGCCGGGGTTCATCAGGAACCGGGAATCGTTGTACGTCTTCGAGTACGGGACCACGAGCATCGGCTCGGAGTCCACGACCTCGTAGTAGGGGACGTCGTCGGCCGAGCCCTCGGAGTGGTAGAGGAAGCCGCCGACCTCGCGGAGGAGCCCGCGCGTGTTCTCGCTGGGCCAGCCTCGGGAGTTCCATCCTTCGGGGCGTGAGCCGAAAACCCGCTCGTAGGTCTCGACGGCCCGCGTGATCGAGGCTCGCTCCTCCTCCCGGCTGAGCGTCCACGCCTCAGTCCAGCGCCATCCGTGGCCGAGCAGGTCGTGGTCTCGCTCACGCATCCACTCCGCGACCGCGGGGTTCAGCTCGAGGGCGACGGCGGCGGCCGATATCGTGACCGGCACATCGAAGGAGTCGAAGATGCGCGCGAGCCGCCACACGCCGGCGCGGCTGCCGTACTCGTAATGCGACTCGGTGCCGGGGTCGCGCTGCGGCGGCTGCACGCCGGGGTCGGCGTACTCGCCCCAGCCGTCGTTTCGGTCGTCGCCCCATATGACCGAGTATTCGGAGCCCTCCTCGTAGACGAGGACGAGGTTGACGACGACGTCGGCGCCGTCCGGCCACTCCCATCGCGGCGGGTTGCGCCCGTAGCCGACGAGGTCGCGGGCGCGGACCGCGTCGGGGATCGTCACGCGAGCGGCTCCATCGCCGCGAACGCCGGGCGGGCCGTGACGGTGTCGCGCAGCAGCGCGACCTTCGGCCACGGGTCGAGCGCCAGCGGCAGGCGATACCAGCGCCATAGGACGGGTGCGAAGGCGCAGTCGGCAATCGTGAACGTCCCCAGCACCGTGCCGTTGTCGGCGACGAACCGCTCCATCAAGTCGAGCTTGGGCTTCACCACCTCGATGGCCTCGGCGAGCCGGCCCTGGTCGGCGTCCTCAGCGCGCCCGCCGCCGCTGTCGAGGTCGACGTGCATGAGGCCGATCCGCTCGGCGGGAAAGAACGCGCCCCGAAACTGGGTGCTCCACGCATCGAGCGCCCAGTCGACGCGAGCGCGCTCCCGGGGCTCCTCCGGGTAGAGGTCAAGACGCCCCTCCCGGTTCGCCAGGTACCGAAGCATGGCGTTCGATTCCCCGAAGGCGAGGTCGCCGTCCTCCATGAACGGGATGGTTCCGAAGGGGTAGCGCTCCAGGTACCAGCCGGGCCGCGGCCGGGAAAGAGGGACATGGCGACGCTCGTACTCCAGGCCGAGCTCCGCGAGCAGGAAGCGCACCTTCATCGCGTTGCTCGAGGCGCCGTTGTCG
Source organism: Gaiellales bacterium (assembly GCA_035639615.1). Classification (GTDB taxonomy): domain Bacteria; phylum Actinomycetota; class Thermoleophilia; order Gaiellales; family JAICJC01; genus JAICJC01. Next base: position 3,525 of record DASQXS010000099.1, read on the forward strand.
TAGAGGACGAGCGTCATCCGCCGACGACGTCCGCCGTGACGCGGAGCGCCATCTGGCCGGAGATCGCCTGGCAGACGGGGCAGTGCGCCCCGGCGTCGGCGATGAGTGCCCGCACGTCGGCCTCCGGTGCCGGCGACTCGATACGAGTGTGCAGGTCGGCGTCGGACAGGTGGTGACCCTCGCCTTCGCCCCACCTGAGTCGGGTGGAGACCCGCGTTTCGACCTCGCCGAGCGGGATCTCACGGGCACGCGCCATGCTCGTGAGCGTCGACGTGAAGCAGTTGGCGAGCGCCGCGGAGAAGAGCTCTTCGGGATTCGACTTCCCGCCGGGCCCGCCCAGCTCGGACTGGGTCGCCGTCGCGACCGAGAGCGCGCCCGAGGAGCCCTCGATCTCCCCCCGGTACCCCCGCCAGCGCAAGGTCGCCGATGCTTCGAGCGAGTCACCCATCAGGGTCGAGTCTAGCCCGCGCCCCGGGTACGCGGGGACAAGTTCGGTTAGAGTGATCGACAAGGTGGGCAACGGCGCCGACCAGGTCTTCCAGACCATCGACCGGGAGGCTCGTCTCTCGGACAAGGTCACGGAGGCGATCCTCGCGACGATCGCGTCGAACCGGCTGAAGCCGGGCGACCTGCTGCCCCCCGAACGCGAGCTCGGACGGCAGTTCGGCGTCTCCCGCACGGTCATCCGCGAGGCGGTCCGGGCGCTCGCGGCAAAGGGCCTTCTGGAGGTCCGGGGCGGGAGCGGGGTCCGCATCGTGGCCGTCGACGAGGGCACGGTGCGGGAGTCGATGCGCCACTTCGTCCACGGCAGCCGGCTCGAGTACGGAAAGGTCGACGAGGTGCGGCGCGTGCTCGAGGTCGCGGCGGCCGGGATCGCGGCGGAGCGCGCGACGGAGGCCGACATCGCCACCATGGACGAGACCATCCTCGCACTCGAGAACGAGTGCCACGACCTCGAGCGGAGCGTCCGGCATGACCTGGCGTTCCACCGCGCGATCGCCACCGCCACCCACAACGAGCTCTTCCTCGTCCTCCATGACAGCATGGGCGAGATGCTGCTCGAGGTTCGGCGCCGCAACCTGTCCAAGGGGCGCGAGGAACGGCGCCTCGTGGTCGGCATGCATCGCCGGATCCGTGACGGGATCGCCGCCCACGACCCGGAGCGGGCTCAGCAGGCGATGCGCGATCACCTGGGGCACGTGGTGGCGACCTGGGACGAGACCCGTTGACGTGGGGGAACCCATGGTTCCCCCACGGGCCCCCTCCTTCTGCACGAGCCGGATCGCCATCGCGCTCCGGCGAGAGCGCGGTCTCGCCTGCGCCGCGGATGCTGAGATCCACTCTAACGCCGCCACGACACAAGACGTCCGCCACAGCATGAAACTCGTCACAACGTCACTACCTTCCGCCCTTGAACGGCCCGCTTCCTACTCCGCCTGCTCGGGTTCCTCGTGGGTCATCACCTCGAGCAGCGCTGGGCGTCCGTCGCCGACGCACGCGATGCACCGCTCGAGGGCGGGCCGCAGCTCGGCCGGCTCGCGGACATGCTCGGCGTGGCTTCCGAGCGCTCTTGCGACGCCCGCGTAGTCCCCTCCCAACCGGCTCGATGAGAAGCGGGCGACCGCGTCGGGCATCCACTCGCCATAGCCGCCCATGAGGCCGTTGTTCATCACGATGGTGACGATCGGGATCGGCGTTCGGACCGCCGTCTCGAAGTCCATGCCGATCATGCCGAAGGCGGCATCGCCCATGATGTTCACGGCCAGCCGGTCGGGACGGGCGAGGCGCGCGCCGAGGGCGAGCCCGAACCCGGTTCCGAGCTGGGTGGACTTGCCCCAGCCCAGGTAGCCGCGCGGCACGATGGTCTCGTAGAACGGCACGATCTGGTCGCGTGGGTGGCCGGCGTCGTGGGTCACGACCGCTCGGGCGCGATCGGCGACATGCATCAGCTCCCACACGACCCGGTAGGGGCTGAGCGGCGCGGCGTCCGAGGTCAGCCGCGGCATCCACCGCTCCATGAACGCGGCCCGGACCCTCGCAACCTCCGCCGCCGTCGACGCTCGACGCTCGACGCTCCTCCCGCCGAGCGCGGCGCCGAGCTGCGCGAGGACGAGGCGGGCGTCGCCCACGCACGCGAAGTCGACGTCGTAGTCGCCGCCGACGTCGGTCGGATCGTTCACGATCTGCCCCAGCGTCGCCCTGGGCGGGAGCGGCGTGATGTAGAGCGAGCGCGTGAAGCTGGTGCCGACGCCCAGCACGAGGTCGGCCCGCGCGTAGAAGGAGTCGACCGTGGCCGGGCGCGTGCGGGCGGCCGTGCCGAGCGCGAGCGGATGGTCCTCGGGGAACGCGCTCTTGCCGTTCAGGGTCGTTGCGACGGGCGTACCGGTGAGCTCGGCGAGCGCGACCAGCTCGTCCGTGGCGCCGGCGTAGAGCACACCCTGGCCGGCGAGGATGACCGGCGAGTGGGCCGCCTCGAGCCTCCGCGCGGCGTCGGCCACATCGTCCGGCGCGGCCTGGGTGAGGCGTGGCCGAAGCGGGGTCGTGTCCCAGGCGGCGGCGCCGGCGTCGCCGTTCATCACGTCGTTCGCCACCGCGACGAGCACCGGGCCGGTGCGGACGCATCTCGCGGCATGGAGCGCCCGCCGGAAGATCCGCGGCCCGTCCTCCGCCCGGTTCACGGTCGCCGACCACCGGGTGACCGGAGCATACGCCCGCTCGATGGCGACGCTGCCCGGCGAGCCCTGGTCGCCAACCGCGTGCTCGGTCGGGACGAGCAGGATCGGGCTGCGGTCGCCGTAGGCCTGGGCCACCGCGGCGAACGCGGCCTCGGCCCCGGGCCCGTACTGGGTCACGCATGGCAGCAGCCGCTCGCCGTCGGTCGCGCGGGCGAACCCGTCGGCGATGTTCACGGCCACCCGCTCGGTGCGGGTGATGATGGGTCGAAGGCCGAGGCGGGCCGCGGAGTTGATGAGCCTGTTCTCCGGGAAGCCGACCACGTGCTCGGCGCCCTGGCGCTGGAGTAGCTCCGCGATCCGATCGGCGACGACCATGGATTGGTAGACCATACTATGGCATGCTGATCGCGGCGCGCGCCTCCGCGATGAGCTCCGCGACGCGCCCCATCACCGGGACGGGCGCGACGGTCACGCGGCAGAACCCGTCGAGGCCGAACCCGTGCCCGCCGCGAACGAGCGCGCCTCGCCGGAGCAGCACCTCGCAGACGGGCCGGTCGTCGACGCCGAGCTCGACGAGGACGAAGTTCGCCTGCGACGGGTGCGTGACGATGCCCCCACCCGCGAGCGCGTCGCGGAGCGCGTCGCGCGCCGCCGCCACCTCCGCCCGGCGCCGGTCGATGAAGCCCGGCAGCGCCACCGCGGCCCGGCCGGCTGCGAGGGCCGCCCGGTTGACGCCGAACGGCTCCTGCACGATGTCGAGCACCCGCGCGACCCCCGGGTCGGCGACCGCGAAGCCCAGCCGCAGGCCGGCGAGGCCGAAGATCTTCGAGAACGATCGCAGCACGATGACCGGCCTGCCGTCCACCACGTCGCGAAGACGGTCTGCGCGCAGCTCCGGGGCGGCGAAGTCGATGTACGCCTCGTCTGTGACGACCGCGCAGTCGTCGGGAAGCTCGTCCAGGAACTGCGACCAGGCGCCCGGGTCGGCGAGCGCGCCGGTGGGGTTGTTGGGATCGCAGATCCACACG
>DASQXS010000100.1:0-2953 GCA_035639615.1 Gaiellales bacterium
CGAGGAAGAGGTTCCAGATCAGGAAGTCGTAGCGCGAGGCGCCTGTATAGAGCATGCGCGCGACCTCGAGCGCCGTGCAGTACAGGGAGAACAGAACGAGGACGATGACCGCTCTCTCAAGCGCCGTCAGGCGTTCGTGCCGGAGCAGCGGTCCGGCGTGGCTACGTCCGGAGGCGGTCAACGGGACTGGTACCTCAAAGGAGGGCGATGCTGCTGTCGGAACCGGCGCGGCGCGCGACCGACATGATCGAAGGATGTGACCAGGCCGACGAGCGCGAAATATTCGGTGCGAAGGTCGGCATGGAGGGTCGACTCTGTGCCCGGCGGCTCCGTCACCTTGGCCTCGGACGAGTCGCCCGCCCAGTTGCGGAACCGTAGTAGCCCGGCGAGGATCCGAAACAGGGTGGATGCCGACGGCATCAATGATGACGATCGTACGCCTGCAGCGTATCCGCCGGCCAGCAAGCGGCGCCCGCTCGAAGCTCCTCGATCCCGCCGCGGAGCGATTCGAGCTCCCGCTTGAGGGCGGCGATCGTCTCGGCCTTCGCCGGATCGGCTTCCTCGGTCCGGTCGAAGTCGACGACCATGAGTTGGAGCCGCTCGAAGCTCGCGCGCATCTCGCCGACCAGGTCTTGGCGCGGCTCTGTCATCGGACTGGGGTCCTATGTAGCGGCTGATTGGCTCGCAGTCTCACGGCCACAGAGTGAGCATTGGCCGGCTCGCCTGTCAACTGGTCTGCAGGATGGCCCGGACCATACGACATCCCCAGGCTCAGAGCCGCCACAGCGTGGGCACATCGGGGCGCCTGCACGCTGGAAGGTTGTCTCTCGACCGCAGGACGCACACGGCGCTGGCAGGGCCTTTGCCTGCACCTGCTGGATGTGCTGCTCGACGATCGTGTTTATCCCCCGGCCATCCGATCATGACAGAGCCTGGCGGGCTCGATACCGCCTGACCGGCGCGCGTGCAATCTCCTTACAGAATCTGTAAAGTCTGTGCCGGCTCGGTGGCGGCCCACTTCCCATCGAGCTCGAGGGGGCGGCCTGGCCGTCGCGGTTGTGTCGCTCGGTAACCGTGATGGCCGGGCTGCCATGCGAGTGGTCACCCGATGCGGGTGGGGGCTTGACGCGGTGGTGGTGATCGAGTAGACCTCGCCGTGGCCGGGTTTCTGGTGGACGCGGGGCCGGCCGCGCCTCGGGGGTGGGCGTGTGAGACGGCTCAGCCTGGTATTCGGGGCGGTGCTGGTCATTGGCTGCGCCGCGGTGGTGGTGGTGGTGTCGGTGGTGCTTGCCATGCGCTATGAGCGGGTGGCGGCGGATCTCGATGCCTCCGCGGCGGAGCTGCCGCGCGGGGTGCGCTCGGTGCTGTCTCCGTCTGCGGGGACGCTGGATCACGCGCAGGTGACGCTGGTGCGGATGACAGGCCGATCGGCCAGCGGCGGGGCGCTGTTGGTGCGCACCGACCCAGCACAGGAATCGACGGCATATCTGGGCGTTCCGCCCAGCGCCAGCGTCGCCGGCGTCCCCATCCGCGGCCAAGCCGTCCCCGAGCTGATCAGACGGCTCTACTACGACGTCGACATCCCCGTCGCCCACGTCGCACTAGTCGATCTGGCCAGCATCGGTCGGCTGGTGGACGCGCTCGGCGGGATCGAGGTCCACAATCCGCGTCCGTTTCATGTGTGGATGTCATCGTCGCTGTCGTGGCGCGTGCCCCAAGGGATCGTGCATCTGGACGGTCGGCATACCGTCGTCTATCTGGCCCAGGGCGATCCGCACACCCATCGCCACGACGCGGCCCAGGAACGCGTGCTCACCGCCATCGTCGGGCATGCCCTAAACGCAGGCGGCATCTCCCAACTCGAACACACCGCCGCGGCCGTCTCTGCCTCCGCGGCCACGGATCTCACCCCCGGCGACGTGATCGGACTGGTGTGGGCGCGGGTCGAAACCCGGCACCTGGTCGAATGCACAGCCCCCCAGCGGCAACCGCTCGAAACGACCATGGCACACCAAATCATCCGCAGCTTCCTGAGCCAGACCGCCCCGGCAGCCGGATGCCAGACCCGTAAGACAAGCCCGCCCACGTTTCTTCCCCCCAAAAGCGCGGTCGCGCTCGTGGCCAGCTACGGCAGGTGGGCGTTCGTCGCCACCGCCATCCTCGCCGCACTCTTAATGGCAGGCCTAGTCGTCCTTCTCAGCCGCCTCAAACCCGCGGCGACGCCGGCCGCGGCAGCATCCACCGCGCACGCCACGCCCACGCTCGCCATGACCGTCCCGCCCTCAACCTCCCGCTGGGACTGGCGTTGTGGTCTAGCCCGCCTGCGCAGAGTCCAGGCGAAGCGTCTCGCCCAAATCGACTCGGCGGCACGAACAATCCTCCACCAAGCGCGCCATGTTGGGCCCACCTGGGACTGGCGTCGTGGCCTTGCCCGCCTGCGGAGATTCGAGGCGAAGCGTCTCGCCTCCATCGGATCGGCGCGCACAATCCTCCACAAAGCACAGTCTTGGCCCGGCCTGATCTCCCACAATCAGCGTCGGATCCGACGATTCCTCTACTGGCACCCCGACCTCATCTGGGCATTCATCTGCGTCGCCACGTCCTTCGCCCTTGCCATCCTCATCACCGCGGCCTAGCGGTTCGGCGCCGCATCTTGCCCAAGGCCGTCACGCGGCGACGAGAGCTCGAAGGACGATCTGGAGATCGGCGGACACAACCGCCGATTCCGACACCGTACACCTGCCGCTCGCCGAAAGACACCTAAGCGTCCCTGGCTCCGCCCAGCACGCGGGCTGCGGATTGCCGTACTCGACGCGTCCCAGCCGCCGCCGATACTCCCGGTGTGGCACCGAGTCAGATCGGCCTCGCGCTTCTCGTCGCCGCCCTCTTGGCGTCGACCGGCTGTGGCTCGTCGCACGTCACATCCGGTGGTGAACGGCGACCTATCTTGGGA
>DASQXS010000101.1:0-4721 GCA_035639615.1 Gaiellales bacterium
TGCGCTGGAGCTCGCGGATCACGAGCTGGCCCGCGTCGCCAGCGCCCACGACGACGACCTCCTTGCCGCGGGCGACGATTCCCGCTCCGGGCCGCTCGATCACGGTGCGCGCGATTAGCCGCGTCCCCGTGACGAGCCCAAGCAGGATCAGCCAGTCCATGATCGCCACCGAGCGCGGCAGCCGAACCTGCGGCACCGGTGAGACGTAGTAGACCGTCAGGCTAGAGGCGAGCGCAGCAATCGTTACACCGCGTGCCGCCGACCACATGTCTCGGATCGACACGTATCGCCACCACCGGTCGTAGAAACCGGAGAGGACGAAGACGACGAGCTGGATCGCGACGACGATCAGGATCGTCCGCCGGAAGAGCGTTTCGTAGTAGCGGGGGACGCCGTGGTCGAAGCGCAGCTCGAACGCGAGGTACCACGCGAGCGCGATCAGGCCAGCGTCGGCGACGAGCTGCCAGATCCGGTGCCGGTTGACGGGAATCATGCGTTCACGGCGGCGGCCTCGCGGATCGTCGCCACCACCCGCTCCTGCGTCTCGGGAGGGATCCCCGCCCACATCGGCAGCGCGAGGTTCTCGCGCGCCGCCCGCTCCGTCTCCGGGAGCGAGCCCTCCGGGGTGCCGAGGTAGCGCAGCGCGGGCTGGAGGTGGAGAGGCGTCACGTAGTAGGAGGCGTGCCCGATTCCCGCGGCCGCAAGCGCCTCGCGCAGCCGGTCGCGCTCGGGCGAGCGGACGACGTACATGTGGTAAACGTGCGCCGGCTCGTCCGCAGGCAGCTCGCAGAGCTCGCCGAGCCCCAGCTCTTCGTAGCGCGCCGCCGCCTCGCGCCGGGCCCGATTCCAGCCGTCGAGCTCGGACAGGAACAGCCGCAGGACCGCGGCCTGGAGCTCGTCGAGGCGCGAGTTGTAGCCGATCGCCTCGAACTGCTTCTTCTCGCGGGAGCCGTGGAAGCGGAGGAGCGCAATCCGGTCGGCGAGCTGCTCGTCGGTCGTGGCGATGAGACCGCCGTCGCCGAGCCCGAACAGGTTCTTCGTCGGGAAGAAGCTGAATGTGGAGGCGATCCCGACCTTGGCGACCCCCTCTGCGCCGAACGCCTGCGCCGCATCCTCGAGGATCGGCACCTCCAGCTTCGCCAGACCGTCGAGGGGCATCGGCCGGCCGAACAGGTGGACCGGGATCAGCGCGCGCGTCCGCTGTGTCACCCTCGCCGCTACGTCCTCGGGATCGAGGTTGAGCGTCGCGGGGTCGATGTCCGCGAAGACGGGGGTCGCGCCTCGGCGGGCGATCGCCTCGGCAGTCGCGTAGAACGTGAACGAGGGGCAGATCACCTCGTCGCCCGGGCCGATCTCCATCGCGTCGAGTGCGATCACGAGGGCGTCGGTGCCGTTGGCGACGCCGACCGTCCGCGGAATGCCGAGGTGGTCGGCGGCCTCCTGCTCGAAGGCCTTCACGTTCGGCCCGAGGATGAAGGTGCCCGAATCGAGCACCATCCGCATCCGCGCCAGGATCTCGGGAATGAGGCGCTCGTACTGCGCCTTGACGTCGACGAGTGGGATCTCAGGCACGGGCGTTGAGTCTAGACGAGCGTCTTCTGAGGACCAGGTACACCGCCAGGAGCACGGCTCCTGCCACCACCGCCCAGTCGACGAAGCGGAACGCGTGGTGAACGCGGTCCCACCGGCTCCCGAGCGCGTAGCCCGCGCCGGCGAGGCCGAAGCAGAAGGGCACGCAGCCGACGAGCGCCGACGGCGCGAATCTGCCCAGCGCCATCCGGACGACCCCGGCCGGAATGGCGATGAACGACCGCGCGACCGGCACCGATAGCCCGACGACGACGGCGACCGGGCCGAAGCGCTCGAACCAGCCCTCCGCGCGCGCGAGGCGGGCGGGCGACACGTGCAACCAGCCGCCGTGCCGCTCCAGGAAGGGGCGTCCGCCGAAGGCGCCGATCGTCCAGCCCACGAGCGCGCCGGCGAAGCCGCCGAGGACCCCCGCGAGCGCCACGGCCGCGTAGGCCCAGAACCCGGTCGAGATCCGGTTGCCGAGGACGACGACGTGAGCGTCGGCGAAGGCGCCCGCGGCGACCGCCCCGCCGTAGATCATCACCACCTCGCTCGCGGCCGGAACGACGGCCGCGACCACCATCAGGACGAATACCGCGTAGACGCCGTGGTCGCCCACGAACGAGGTGATCGAGCCCGTGACCGACGCGAGCACGAGCCGAGTCTATGAGCGCTACCGGCCGCGGACGAGGAAGGGCCGCGAGAGGTCGGTGGGCCCGAAGGCGTTCTGCGCGGAGATCTCGAAGAGATAGGCGCCCCCGTAGACTCGCCGGCCGTTTCCGTAGCGGCCGTTCCACGAGAACGAGCGGCTCCCGGCCGTCATCCGCACCGAGCGCAACCGGCGGACGAGCACCCCAGCCTTCGTCGTGATCGAAGCCGTCACCCTGGCGTCGTGCGCGAGCCGGAATCGCGCAACGGCTGCCCGACCTCCTCGCGTCCGGGCGACCCGCAGGAAGCCGAGCGTGTCGTTGAGCCAGAACTCGCGCTCGACGGACGACTGGTTCCCGGCGGCGTCGGTCGCCGTCACCACCCAGCGCCAGCGGCCGAGCGGTTGGGCAGCAGCCGCCTTCGCCGACGCCGGCCACGTAACCTTGTAGACGCCGGGATTCCGCTGGCCGCTCTCGGTGTAGCCGGTGGCGCCGCCCGGCCCGACGAGCCTCGCGTCGACGGCGGAGGGCCGCACGACCTTGTACGACAACGCCTGTCGCTCGGCGATCCCGTCCCCGTTCGGCGAGATCACCGGCTGGGCGGCCGGCGGCGCGTACACGCCCGTGTAGAAGATCGAGAGGCTGTCGGCGACCGGACGCTCGCCTCCCGGGTCGGACGGGCGGTTGAGCAGCTGGCCGTCGAAGGCCATCGTCGTCGAGCCGCCCGAGTCGAGCGCCGAGGCGGTGACGGCGCCGAGGCGCACCATCGCCTGCGCGAGCTCGAAGTTCGTCAGGCCGACGCTGTAGCCCCGCCTGCGCCCGTCGACCGCCACCAGCAGAATCTTCCCGTCGCGGCGCTGGCCCACCGCCGTGCGGGGATCGCGGGGTCCGAGCTGCGTCGGCAGGAAGCCCTCTCCGGCGTTCCACACAGCGCGGCCGTTCCGGACGATCATCGGGCCGCCGCCGATTGCGTCCGTGACGCCCGCGGCCGGCCAGTCGGGCGCGAGGGTCAGGTGCATCCCAACCCTCGTCGACGGCGTCGCCTCGGTCGACACCCTCGTCGCCGACGGGCCGTGCCCCATCAGCACCGCGCCGTTACGCGGGATGGGCGTGCCGCCGCCGAATCCCATGGCGGTGACCGTACCGCCGAGGTCCTGTCCCGGCACCGCCGACGGGAAGGGGGCGAGCACCGCTTCGACCGAGCCGGCCATCGTCGGAGTCGTCGGTCCCCATGCCGGTGTGAAGAGCCACGCCCCGTCACCGCGAGGAGGCTGGTTCAAGCCGGTCAACGGCCAGCGGTGGCCGAGCCCCTGCCAGTAGCCGTAGAAGGCCACCTTCGCCACGTTGAGCGTCCCGTTCGACGAGACGCCGATGCTCGAGCGATTTCGGTAGGGCTGGCTCTGGAGCACTCCGCCCTGCATCACGATCCCGGTCGGGTGGCCGTCCTTGAAGTTGAACAGGTCGCCGTTGACGCCGGCGAGCGTGGCCGAGTCAGAGATGTCCTTCTGCATTGACGTGACGCGCTCGCGGCCGATGATCGATCCGTTCGAGAGGATCGGCTTGAGCGCGTAGTTGCCGCCCGGCCGGGGCGCCGTGATCACATGGATGACCACCGGGCCGTGCGCCGTGAACTGCACCTGACGCGAGTAGCTCACGCCGGGCATCAGCACCTCCGAGTAGCCGAGAGCCGGCGCCGCGAAGACGGCGGCAAGGCTTGCCACTACGGTTCCGATGAGGACCCGGCGGAGCACGACCCCGGTTCACGGTAGCGGAAGTCCGGAGTCGAGGAAACAATCGAGCTATGACTCGCCGGCTTGCCGCGTTCAGCGCTCTGCTCGCGTTCGCGGGCGGGATCGCGGCCGCCGTGATCCTGGCCGAGCGCGATCACCACGCGTCGCCTGGGACCACCTCGACGACGGCCCGGGCGAGGCATCCACGCCCGCCTGTGCGGCGAGTGCGGGGCCCACACGACCGGCCCATCCCGATCCTGATGTACCACGTGATCGCGCGCGCGCCAGCGACCGCGGCCTTCCCGCAGCTCTACGTCCCGCCCCAGGAGCTGGCCGCGCAGACGAGGTGGCTCGCCGACCACGGCTATCACGCCGTCACGCTCCGGCGGGTGTTCGCGTACTGGCGGCGCGCGATGCCCCTGCCGCCGAAGCCGATCGTGCTCTCCTTCGACGACGGATACCTGAGCGACTACTCGGTCGCGCTGCCGGTGCTGCGCCGCCGGGTGTGGCCAGGGGTGCTGAACCTCGTCGTGAGGAACCTCAAGCTCGGGGACATCGAGCCCTGGCAGGTGCGACGGCTGATCGCGGCAGGCTGGGAGATCGACGCGCACACGATCTCGCACCGGGACCTGACGACCCTCGACGCGGCGCGGCTGCGCGAGGAGGTCGCGGGCTCACGGGCCGACCTCCGGCGGATGTTCGGCCAGCCGGTCGACTTCTTCTGCTACCCGGCTGGTCATTACGACGATCAGGTCGTCGCCGCCGTGAGAGCGGC
>DASQXS010000102.1:0-6687 GCA_035639615.1 Gaiellales bacterium
CCTGCCGGTGAGTTCCACCAGGCCGACCTCGCCGACCTGCCGCTCGCGGACGACTCCGTCGATCTGGTGCTGTGCGCGCTCGCGCTCAGCCACATCCCTGACCTGGCGCCCGTGCTTTCCGAGCTCGTGCGCGTGCTTCGGCCCGGCGGGCACCTGGTCATCTCCGACTCGCGCGGGCTGATCGGCGACATCGGGCTCCCGCTCGTGAGGACGGCGCCGGACGGCACCTTCGGGTACATGCCCGCGTGGAGCCGCCTCGCCAGCGACTACCTCGCGGCCGCCCTCCCCCTCGGCCTCCAGGTGCGCCGATGCGAGGAGCCGCGACGGCCGTCGCCGATCGTCGGCGACGACGGCACCGACCCCTGGGACGGCGCTCCCTCACCGAGCATGTCCCGGGTAATCCACCGGACGTCTGGGCGCTCCACCCGTTCTGCACCGCCGCTGCGAACGCGGCCTGGCGGGGGAACCCGGCCGTGATCGTCTGGCACTTTCAGCTCGGCGCGGATCCCGGATCGCGCGGAGAGGTCAGTACTGGTTGAAGAAGCCGCGCTCCATCAGGAGCGCCTTGTCCTCGGCGGAGACGGAGATGGAGTTCGGCGTGAGCAGGAACACGCGGTCGGCGACGCGCTGCATGCTGCCGTCGAGCGCGTAGGTGAGGCCGCTCGAGAAGTCGACGAGGCGCTTGGCGAGGTCGGCATCGGCGCCCTGGAAGTTGATGATGACGGGCACGTCGGCCTTCAGCTTGTCGGCGACGGTCTGCGCGTCGTTGAAGCTCTTCGGGACGACGAGCGAGACCTGCTGGGCCGCCCGGTGGCCGTTCGGCCCGGGCGCCGGGCCGGGCCGGCCCCGTGCCGCGACCGACCGCGGCGGCGGCTCGTCCGAGAAGATGTCGTCGTACTCGGCGGCGGCCCCACGGCCGCGCCGGGGCTGGAGGCGGCGGACGTTCGGGCGCTCGCTGTAGGTGCGCTCGAGGTCCTCGTTTGCCGCCGCGCCGTCGTCGTCGTACTCCTCTTCCCAGTCCTCCTCGCGGACGCCGAAATAGACCAACGTCGAGTGCCACAGATCGCGCATGGCCATGGGAGCAAGTCTACTCCCGATAGAGGACACCACCGACGCGCACGATCGTCGCTCCCTCCTGCGCCGCCACGGCGTAGTCCTGGCTCGTACCCATGCTGAGGTGGGCGAGGTCGTGGCGGCCCTCCACCCGGGGCCGAAGCTGGTCGCGGAGCTCGCGCAGCGCCACGAACCACGGCCGCGCCGACTCGGGATCGTCGGTCATCGGCGGCATCGTCATGAGCCCGCAGAAGCGCACGTTCTCGAGCGCCTCGATGTCCGCCAGGAATGCCTCCGCCTCGGCCGGCTCGATGCCGGACTTCGAGCCCTCCGCGGCGACGTTGACCTGCAGCAGGCAGTCGACCGGGCCCGCCGCCCGGGACTGGATCTGCCGGCACACGGAGAGCGAGTCGACGGCGTGGATCAGCCGGACGCGCCCGATCAGGTCGCGCACCTTGCGGCTCTGGACGTGCCCGATGAAATCCCAGACGAACGCATCCCCCATCCGGGCCTGCTTCTCGATCAGGGTGTCGGTGCGGTTTTCTCCGACCAGGGTGATCCCGGCGGCCCGCAGCGCCTCGAGATCGTCCGCCTGGACGTACTTCGTCGCGGCCAGCACCTCGACGCGTTCCCCGACCGCCGCGCGGACGCGGGCGAGGTTGCGCGCGACCACGTCCGGGTCAAGCACCGAGCAGCCCCACGATCCCCTGCCGGCCGGTCGTGCCGCGGTCGCGCCGGTGGGAGAAGTAGCGGTCGGGGTCGCAGATCGAGCACTCGCCGGCGACCGCAACGTCCTCGACCCCAGCGTCCTGGAGAGCCAGCCGGGCGGCCAGCCACAGGTCGGCGCGGCCGCCCGAGACGATGTCGTCGCCGAACCGGCCGCGGAGGACGGCGGCGACATCGTCGCCGACCTCGTAGCAGCACGGACCCGCCCCCGGCCCGACCGCGGCCCGGGCGGCGCCGCCGACGGCCTCCACTCCACGTTCGACGATCCCGGCCGCCAGGCCCCGCCACCCTGCGTGGAGCACCACCAGGCGCGCGCCGTCCTCCCGCGCGATCGCGATCGGAAGACAGTCGGCGGTGAGAAGAACGACCGGCCGGCCGGGGAGGCTCGTCACCAGGCCGTCTGACCTCGGGAAGGGCTCGGCGCCCGGCTCGAGGAACCGGCCCGGAGCCGCCCTCTCGTCGACCTCGCGCACGTCGGCCCCGTGCACCTGCCAAGCCATCGTTGCCGCCGCGCCGTCGCCGCCTGCGGCGGCGACCATCCGGCGGCGATTCTCGGCCACGTTCTCGGCCTCGTCAGCGGTGAGCGCGCCCAGGTTCAGCGTCGAGAACGGCCCTTCCGAGACGCCGCCGCGACGCGAGGTGAAGGCGACGCTGACCCCGGCGGGCGCGCCGGCCCAGCGAAGGAGCGGCACGTCGCCCTCGTCCCACGCGAGCGGCGCCGTCACCGGCCGCCCTCCGCGACGAGCTCGCGCGCCGCCTCCAGCTCCGCCGCGCGGCTCTCGAGCTCGCCGTTTCGCTTGCGCCGCAGAAGCTCCCGCAGCACCTCGCCGACGCGGGGAGACTCGGCGAGGCCGAGCTCGTCGCGGAGCACGCGGCCGTCGATGTGGAGGCGAACGCCCCGTAGCCGATCGAGGTAGAGCTCCGCGGCGGCGCTTCCCTCCGCCGCCGCGACCAGCGCGGCGTCCGCCGGCAGCCGCGAGTACGTCTCGGCGATCGCGGCCGGCGACGACCGGGCCGGCGGCCGCGGCGGCGCGGCGCCGGCCCGGACCGCCGCCGCGTCGCTCCGGCGCAGGGCCAGGCGGTGCGTCAGCGCCGCCACGTCCGCGGGCGCCATCTCCCGGCAGAGGAGCGCGAGCCGGCACCGCCATGCGGGCGCCCGCGGATGGACGCGGAGGCGGATCTCGTCAAGGCGGTCGAAGAGGGCGCGCGTCTGCGCCCCGCAGTCGAGCCCGCCGGCGATTGCGGCGCACACGCCCAGCCGTTCGGCCAGCGCCAGGCCGGCCGCGGCCGTGTCCTCCCCGAGCATCGCCAGCACCTCCGACCGCATCCGCCCGCCGGAGAGCTTGCCGACGTCGCCGGCTTTCACGCACCTCCGCGCCCACCGCTCGGTGTCCGGCTCGAGCCGAAAACCCAGGCGGGCCGCGTAACGCACGGCGCGGAAGACCCGGGTCGGGTCGTCGCGAAACGAGCCGGGGTGAAGCACACGGATGAGGCCCGCTGCAAGGTCGGCCCGGCCGCCGGTCGGGTCGAGCACGGCGCCGCCGTCGCCGAGCCGCTGCGCCATTGCGTTCACGGTGAAGTCGCGCCGGCGCAGATCCTCGTCGATTCCGGCCGGCTCGACCACCGGGAGCGCACCCGGGTGGGGATAGTGCTCGGCCCGGGTGCGGGCCACGTCGACGCGCAGGCCCTCGGCCCGCACGGTGGACGTCTCGAAGGCGCGATGCTTGGTCAGCCGCGCGTCGGGCCCCATCCGGTGCCAGAGCCGGTCTGCGAGCCCGGCCGCATCGCCCTCGACCGCCAGGTCGACGTCGGTGATCTCGTCCCGCCCCAGCCGGAGGTCGCGGAGCGCGCCGCCGACCAGATAGACCGGGTCGCGGCCGGCGGCCGCGGCGGCCGCCTCGAGCACCTCGGTGAGCGCCGCCGGCGCCCGCACCAGGCGCAGGGCATGCTGGCGGCTGGGCATGGCCGCATGATACGGATGGGCCATCCCGAAGCCCCGTCCCACCCGTCCCCGCTCGACCGCCGCCGGCCGGCTCATGTGCGTCGCCCTCGCGGTAACCGCCGCCGCCTGCGGCGGCTCGGCGCCGACCCAGTACGACGACCAGGTTGAGCGGAACTTCGTGGACGCCTGCACCCGCACCTCCGGCGGCATGCACGACGCCTGCGCGCGGATGTACGACTGCATCAAGGCACGGGTGTCGTTCGCCGACTTCAAGGCCGCGGACGCCGCGGTGGCCGCCGGAACACCGGTCCACCCGGCCGTTGGCCAGGCGCTCGCCGCCTGCGCTCAGCGGGTCCGGTGAGCGCGAACCGGCAGCCCTGACCGGGCTCCGCCGCCGGCCTCTTACTCCGCGCCGGTCGCCGCCCGATCCGCAGGCCGGGCCGCGCGCACTTCCGCCGAGCGCGCGTGGTTCACGAACCCTTCCGCGCGGGCCAGCGCCGCCAGCGGCGCGGCCAGCCGCTCGGAGGCCTCCGCCGAGAGCTCGACGACCTCCTGGGCGCGCAGGAATGCGGCCGGCGAGAGGCCCGACGAGAACCGGCTGTGCCCCCCGGTCGGCAGGATGTGATTCGACCCGGCGATGTAGTCGCCGTATGCGGTGCCGCTGTGGGGGCCCAGGAAGACGGCCCCGGCGTGGTGGACGCCCTCCAGGGCGGCCGCGGGGTCGGCGACCATGAGCTGGAGGTGCTCCGGGGCATAGGCGTTCACGAACGCGATCGCCTCCTCGAGCGTGCGCGTCTCGACGACCACGATGCCCGCCTCCTCGGGAAGGAGCCTCTCCACTGAGCTCAGGACGTCGGGATCGGCCGACACGAGCACCGACTGCGAGCCGGGCCCGTGCTCGACCTGGGCGCGAAGGTCCCACGCCGCCGACTCGGGCGGGGCGGTCGCGTCCGCAACGACGACGAGCTCGCTCGGCCCGGCCAGCGACTCGATGCCCACCTCGCCGAACAGGCGGCGCTTCGCCTCCTCGACGTAGGCGTTCCCCGGCCCGACGACGAGATCGACCGCCGGGATCGACTCGGTGCCGAGCGCCATCGCCGCCACCGCCTGGGAGCCGCCGACGGCATAGACCTCGTCCACGCCGAGGAGCCGGCAGACGGCCAGCGCGGTCGCGTGCGGGAGCCCCGACGGGCCCGGCGGCGAGCAGGCCGCGATCTCCGGCACGCCGGCGACCTGGGCCGGCACGATCGCCATGACGGCGCTGGACGGATACGCGGCGAGCCCGCCGGGGACGTACACCCCGGCGCGCCGGACCGGAACCTGGCGGGTCGACACGACCTGCCCCTCGGCCAGCTCGACGCGGGCCGGCCGCGGGACCATCTCGGCGGCGACCGCGCGGACGTTCTCCGCCAGGAGCTCGAGCGCCGAGCGCACCTCCGGATCCAGCTGGACCAGCGCGGCGTTGAGCGCCGCCGGCGAGACCCGGGGACCTGGCACGTCGACCTCGTCGAGCCGCAGCGTCAGGCGCCGGACCGCGTCGTCGCCGCCGTTTCGGACCATGTCGACGATGTCGGCCACGGTCGAGCGCACGTCCTCCCGGCGCGAGCTCGACGGCCGCAGCCCGCGCACCAGCTCCTCCACGCCGCTCGCCGGAACGCGCAGCCGTTCCATTACCCGGCAAGCCTAGCCGGTGCAACCATGCGGGTGGGGATCAGGCGTGGATCCGTTCGATGCGCGCGCCGAGCCCGCGCAGGCGCTCGTCGATGCGCTCGTACCCGCGGTCGATCTCGCCGACGTTCCCGATCCGGCTCTCGCCCTCGGCGGCCAGGGCGGCGATCACCATCGCCATCCCGGCGCGGATGTCCGGGCTCGCCATCCGCTCGCCGATCAGCTTCGCCGGCCCGGTAACGACGGCGCGATGGGGATCGCAGAGCACGATCCGGGCGCCCATCGAGACGAGCTTGTCGGTGAAGATGAGCCGGTTCTCGAACATCTTCTCGAAGATCAGCACGGTGCCCCGCGCCTGCGTGGCGACGGCCACGGCGATCGAGGTGAGGTCGGCCGGGAACATCGGCCATGGGCCGTCCTCGATCTTCGGGATCTGGGCGTGGACGTCGTCGACGACGTGCAGCTCCTGCCCGGCCGGCACGCGCACCGCATCGCCCTCGACCTCGACCCGGACGCCGAGCCGGGCGAAGGTGTGGCGGATCGAGCGCAGGTGGCCGACGGCGGCGTCCTCGATCCGCACCTCGCCGCCCGTCACGGCGGCCAGCCCGATGAAGGACGCGACCTCGATGTGGTCCGCGCCCACGCGGTAGGACGCGCCGTGCAGCCGATCGCAGCCGTGGATCGTGAGGACGTTCGATCCGATGCCCTGGATCGTCGCGCCCATCGTGCACAGGAGCTCGCACAGATCCTGCACGTGCGGCTCGCACGCGGCGTTTCGGATCACCGTCGTCCCCCGCGCCAGCACGGCCGCCATGATCGCGTTCTCGGTGCCCGTCACCGACGCCTCGTCCAGGTAGAGGTCGGCGCCGGCGAGGCCGCCGGGTGCGCGCAGCTTGTACTCGCGGTTGGCCTCGACGTCGGCGCCCAGCCCGGCGAAGGCCATGAGGTGGGTGTCGACGCGGCGGCGGCCGATGACGTCGCCGCCGGGCGGCGGGATGTCGACCGTGCCGAAGCGGGCGAGCAGCGGGCCGGCAAAGAGGATCGACGCGCGGATGCGCGTGCAGAGCTCCGCGTCCAGGCTCAGCTTGCGGACGTCGGCCGCCCACACCCGAAGCCGGCTCGGCCCGAGCCACTCGACGTCGACCCCGATATCCGTGAGGAGCTCGATCATCGCCTCGACGTCGCGGATGCGGGGCACGTTCTCGAGCGTCACCGGGTCCGACGTCAGGAGGCAGGCCGCCAGGATGGGGAGCGCGGCGTTCTTGTTGCCGGTGGGGCGGACGGTGCCCGAGAGCGGC
>DASQXS010000103.1:0-15788 GCA_035639615.1 Gaiellales bacterium
CCCGCCGGTCACTCTCCCTCGCAGGCCGACGCGCGCCGGTTCTCGCGGCTCTCGCGAGGTTCGACCCCTCGCACGGGCATCCGCTCGGTTGCCGGCGCGCACACCCACGACCGCGAGCAGACCACCGAGAGGAGGACACGATGCACTCCGACGACGAGATCCACGACCAGCCGTCCTTTCGAGCGAACGAGCAAGCGCCGGCGCGGCTTCCCCAGCGAGCAGCAGGTCAAGACCGGCATCCGCGTGGTGCACGGCGACAAGGAGCTGCTCGAGAAGCTGGGACGAAACGACCTCTGCCCCTGTGGGTGGGGAGGCGCTTTCACTCGCTGCTGCCTCCGAAGCGGCCGCCACGATGGCGCCGGGCGGAGCGACTACTTTCCGCGAGCGCCGCTGACGATCAACCCAGTCCGAAGCGGTCTGGCTTCCGCTCAGAACGGCCAGGCTGCGGGCTCGACACGTCCGCTCCGGACGTGATCGCCGGCTTCGCCCGCGGCGACCTGGAGCACGGTGGGGCGCGGGAATCCGCCCGCGCCCCACGGGACGAGCCGCCATCGTCTAACCGGCTAGGACGGCAGCCCCTCAAGCTGCAGATCGGGGTTCGACCCCCCGTGGCGGTACCTCCCGGGATGAAGTGTTGAACGCCTGCACTCCGGCCTTGGGCGCCGGCAGAGGAGGTTCGAGCCCTCCCATCCCGATGTGCGGACGTAGAGGAGCTGGAGTCCTCGCCACCCCGTCAAGGTGGAGACCGCCGGTTCGAGTCCGGCCGTCCGCGTCGCATCTGTTACCTACCCTTCAAGACGGAGCGTGAGGGAATGACGACGGAGACACACGACACACCGGCCCGCGGCGACCGCGGGCGCGGGATGGTCGTCGAGAAGCGGCCGTATCGCGAGCTCGGGGACGGCCGCATCCGCGTGTACGGGTATTCGTACGATCCCCAGGCGGTGGAGCAGATCGCCACGGTCGCCGGCCACGGCTGGGTGACCGAGGCGGCGCTCATGGCCGATAACCACCTCGGCTACTCCATGCCGATCGGCGGCGTCGCGGCCTACCGCGAGATGGTCTCGCCGAGCGGCGTCGGCTACGACATCGGCTGCGGCGTGATGGCGGTCCGAACGTCACTTCGCTTCGACGACGTTCGTGACGGCCTGGCGCGGATCGCCGACGAGATCGCCCGCCGCATCAGCTTCGGCGTCGGCCGGAAGAATCCGGTCCCCATCGACCATCCCCTGTTCGACTCGCCGACGTGGTCCGAGGTGCCCGAGCTGGCGGCGAGGACGTCGAGCCACAAGGGGACCTGGTCGCTGCGGTCGCGTGCGGAGGAGCAGCTCGGCACCGTCGGGTCGGGGAACCACTACGTCGACCTGCTCGTCGAGCCGGCGGAGGGCGCGCTGTGGGCCGCCTGCCGCTTCGGCAGCCGTGGGTTCGGACACGGCGTCGCGACCGGCTTTCTCAACCTGGCCGCCGGACGGCCGTTCCACGGCGGGCCGGTCCGGGGCGAGTCGATGCACGCGCTCCCGTCGCTTCTGCCGCTGACCGAGGCGGCGGCGACGGAGCTGGGGGCATCCGACACGGGCTGGTCGGTCGAGGTCGGGCGCCGCTACGAGGCGGCGATGCGGCTCGCCGGCGAGTACGCATACGCCGGCCGCGAGCACGTCATCGGGCAGGTGCTCGGGATCCTCGGCGCCGAGGCGATGGAGACCGTCCACAACCACCACAACTACGCCTGGAACGAAGAGCACGACGGCGAGACCCTCCACGTCGTCCGCAAGGGCGCGACGCCGGCGTTTCCCGGCCAGGCCGGCTTCGTCGGCGGCTCGATGGGCGACTGGGCGGTGGTCGTCGAGGGCGCTGACTCGGCCCTGGCGGAGCGGACGCTGCGCTCGACGGTCCACGGCGCCGGCCGCGTCATGAGCCGCTCGAGGGCCAGAGGCAACCGCAAGGGCACCCGCCCCGGCGTCATCAGCCGCGAGATGATGCGCGACCGGCTCGACGAGTTCCGGAGGGAGACGGGCTACCCGCTGGAGGTGCGCGGCGGGGACGTCGACGAGAGCCCGTTCGTCTACCGCAAGCTCGACGAGGTCGTCCGGGCCCACGAGGAGACCGAGACCATCCGCGTCACGCATCGGATGCTCCCCGTCGTCGTGTGCATGGCGGGATCCGACGTGTGGGACCCGTTCAAGGACTGACCGGGCCGCTCGCCGTCCTCATCGGCTGTGGTCGCCTCGGTGTCCGCCTTGGCGCCGGAGGAGGGCGAGGATGTGCTTGCGCGGAAGGGCCCGAGTGAAGGCGTGGTCGTCGCGGGCGTGCGCCTGCACCTTCGCGACGAGGTCGTCCTCATCGGTCGCCATGATGACCGCGTCGCAGCGGGGGCAGGTCGCGCGTATCGGCATGGTGTCTTCTCCGTCCAACTAGTGATGTGACCGGCAACGTTTGCCGCTCTCGCAGCCTGCTTGCGTAGCAGGCTGCTCGCGAGACCTGTCAAGGCGGGCGCCTTGACAGGCTGGCGGCTGCAAACCGCGTCCGCGATCTGCTGGGTAGCAGATCGCTCCCGAACGTCGCAAGGCAGAGCCTTGCGACTGCTGCCGTGTTCCTCGGTCGCACCAATACTTCTCCAGTATTGGCCGGTGTGCGCCTGCGTGGATCGCAGGCGCGTCCCGAACCCTGTCAAGCCTGCGGCTTGACAGGTCCTGCGTCCCAGCAGCGCTCGGTTTTCGCTCGCCATCGACACCAGCAACGTTGCCGGCCACACCACTAGGCCATCCTCCTCCGGCGGGCGGCGGCGCTTGACCGCCTGCCACCGCCGCCGCGCGCTGCGCGCCGGCCCGGCGCTCCTCAGGCCGAGAGCCGCTCGGCCAGGTAGCTGATGGCGATCGGGTAGCGGTACTCGATGGCCATATGGGTTGCGTCGAAGAGCTCGAAGCGGGCGTCCGTGACGCCGGCCTCGGCGAGCGCCCGGCGGAAGGCCTCGGCGCCGAGGTCGAGGAACCATTCGTCGCGGGTGCCGGAGTCGATATAGATCGCGCGCAGGCTGCGAAGGACGTCAGCGTGCTCGGGCACCATCCGTACCGGATCCCAGGCGAGCCAGCGCTGCCAGACCTCGGCGATCAGCCGTCCGGTCGCCGTCTCGAACGGCAGTCTGACCGCGCCGTCGGCGTCGGCGGAGTAGCAGGCCGCCATGCACCATGCGTTCAGGAGCTCCTGGTCGCCCTCGCGGCTGAATGCCGGGCGGCTGCGAAAGTCGTCCCAGAACTTCTCGTACGAGCCCTCGTAGTGCTCCCGCAGGACGCGTGCGCACTTCGGGAACTCGGGCTGGTAGCAGCACTCGAAGAGCGCATCGCCGGCGTGTGTCGCGAGGCCGCCGAAGAGGTCGGAACGCAGCATCGGCGTCACCATCGCGCCGTAGCCGCCGCTCGACTTGCCGGTGATCCCGCGCTGGTCGCGGTCGGGAATCGTGCGGTAGCGCTCGTCGACGAACGGCACGACCTCCTCGCACAGGTAGGTGTGGTAGCGGCCCGTGCCGGGCGAGTCGAGGAACTGGCTCCCGCCCAGCGACGTCCAGCAGTCGACGAGGACGATAACGCACGGCGGCGCGCCCTCCTCGGCGAAGAGGGCGTCGACGCGCTCGAGCACCGTCGGCCGGTGCGGCGGCCGGTTCGCCCACATGTCGACCTGTCCGGTCAGGCCCTGGATCAGATAGATCGACGGGTAGCGGCGATCCCCGTCGCGGTCGTACCCCGGCGGGAGATAGACCCACAGCGGGCGTACGTGCGGGTCGCCGAGGGGATTGCCGCGAAGCGCGGCGCTCGAGATCTCGACCTGGTCGAGCCGGCCCTGGAGCGGGGCGGCCCACGGGCGTCCGGCGGAGTCGCTCATCGTTGCCGTACCCTATCCAGAGCCAGATTCGCGAGCGGTGCGCCGGGGTAAGTGGCGGAGATGCCGCCCGATGTCGACGCGGCGCCGATCACCATCTCCGAGGCCGTGCGGGAGGCCGCGGGGATCGTCGATCCCAGCGACCGGTACGCGCCCGTGGGCGAGCTGGAACGCTGGTTCGAGGATCACGATGAGCCGGCGAACACCGTTCCTGACCTCGACCGGAGGCTGGCGGGCGCGGTTGATGAGATCGATCCGGATGGGGACGAGCCGGCCCTGGCCGTGGCCGCAGCGGTGGGGCTGTACCTGGCATCCCTGCCGCACCATGCGCCGCGCGAGCCGGAGGGCGTCGTCGACCAGGCCCTCCAGCTGTGGTTCGGTGACGACGTGCCGGAGCCGGTCGCCGCGTGGCTCGACGCGGGTTAGGCTGGACTGTTTCGGAGTTCCCAACCGCTACTCGCCGACGAGGTCGCGCACCCGGCTCGCGCAGCGGCGGAGACGGCGCCGCTCGAGATGCCCGGCGAGCTCCGCGGCCGCGGCGGCTCCGTGGACGGGGAGCGCGGCCAGGAGATCCGCGACCTCGCGGATGTCCGTCAGCGTCACGGCCTCGACCTCCGCGTGGTAGCGGACGAGCCACCGCGCCGTTGCGCGCTGGTACCGCCGCGGGTCGGTGCGCAGGACGATGCACAGCCCGAGCGCGTCCTCCAGCGTGAGCCGACGCAGTTCTCGCGCGGCGTTCAGAGCCAGGAACGCGTTCCCGGTCCGGAGGGCGCGCTGAAACTGCGCGTACGCGTGGCCTTGCGACGACACGGATCGAACGTACGTTCGCAGAAGCGGCGCGCGGCGGCAAGGAAGCCCGAGGCGAGAATCCGCGTCGCGGACTTTCCGTGAGGGATGTTACGGCCGTCGCGATCGGGGGAAGGATCGGTGAATGCGTCCCGTCCAACAAACGTGGCGGACGCGAAGGGTCGCGCGCGCCGGTGATGTCCCGCACCTGCGAGAGGACGTCGTGGCTCTGCTGGAGCGGGAGAGTCCCGACACGGACATGTGGGCGGCGCGGCTGATCGTGACCGAACTGGCAGCCAACGTGGTCAGGCACGCCTACGTGGATGGCGGGCCCGGCTTGATCGAGGTCGACGTCGACTATGCCGGCCCCGGCGAGGCGGCGATCACCGTCCGCGACTGGGGCCGGGGCTTCGGCCATGCCAGACGCGGCGTCGGGCTGGGGATCGTCGCCAACCTGAGCGGCGACCTCCGCATCGAGACACCGCCGGGACGGACCGAGGTGCACGCGTCGATCCCGGCCGCCGATCCTGCCGAGACGGAGCCGGAGCCGGACTGCCTGCGTGGGCTCGTGGACCGCGACCTCTTCAAGCTGACAACCGCTCCGCCGCCCACGTAGCAGCCCTCCGTTCCAACCGCGCCGGTTCGGATCGGGCGACCGCTGGCGTCGGCAGACGCCGACTCGGTCGTTCGGCCCGAACTTGGGAAGGGATAACGGAACAGCGGAGAGGGAGGGATTCGAACCCTCGATGGAGGTTTCCCCCCCATACCCACTTAGCAGGCGGGCGCCTTAAGCCACTCGGCCACCTCTCCCAGCTCAATACGATACCGCCCCATGTGGCGGCGCGTGCTCGTCGTATGGTCGGCCAGCCGCCTCGCGGTCTTGAGCCTCGGGCTCGTGCTGACCACCGAGCTCGGCTGGCACCGGGCGCTCGAGCCGTGGCAGACGAAGCTCTTCCGCGCGGTCACCGGATGGGACTCGGTCTACTACCTGCGCATCTCCCACAGCGGCTATCACGAGGGTCGCGACGTGGCCTTCTTCCCGCTCTACCCGGCGGCCATCTGGGCCGTGCGCGAGGTTGTCCGGGTGGGCGACGCCGTCGCCGCGCTCCTCGTCTCCAACGCGGCCCTGCTGGTCGGGCTCGTGGGGATGTACGTCCTGGCGCGCGACCGGCTGTCGGAGGAGCACGCCCGCCGCGGGATCCTCTACCTCGTCCTCTCGCCGTATGCGTTCGCGCTCGCGATGGCGTACAGCGAGGGCCTCTTCCTCGCGTTTGCGACCTGGCTCTTCGTGCTGTCCGATCGCCGCCGCGATGCGGCGGCGATCCCGCTCGCGCTCGCCGCCGGCCTGACGCGGATCACCGGCCTCGCGCTCGTGCCGCCGCTCGTGCTTCGGGCATGGCGGCGGCGCACAGTGGCCTCGGCAGCGCTTGCGATCACCCCGCTCGCCGCGTTCGCGGCCCACGCGGCCTGGCTCGACTACGCCGTCGACGACCCTCTGGCGATGGTACACGTGCAGAGTCGCTGGGGCGGTCACCCGGCGTTCCCGCTCGTGAGCCTGGCCGATCAGTTCATCGACTTCGCCCGCACCCACGACGTGTTCTTCCTGATCGTCGGCGTGACCGTCCTCGCCTACCTGGCCCTGCTGGTGCCGATCCTGCGCCGGCCGGTCTTCGCGCCGACGCGGTGGGAGGACACGCTGTTCGTCGCCGGCATCTTCGCGATGCCGCTCTTCTCCGGCGTGCTCCAGTCGGTCGGTCGGTTCGGGCTCGTGGCGTTCCCGCTCGCATTCGCCATGGCCGACCTGGGCCTGCGGAGCGAGCGCGTGCACCGGGCCTACGTCGTCTACGCGCCGACGGCGCAGATCATCCTCTTCGCTGCGGCGGCGCTGGGATACCGGCCGCCGTAACCGCCCTCAGCGGACGTGGAAGCGCGCCTGGCCGATCAGCACGCCCGCCGGCTTCGACTCCGGATAGGCGTACAGGTAGAGCGTGTAGGTAAGCCCGTGGTGGAGCCGTCGCCCGCCGCGGAAGGTGAAGCGGGTGGAATGGATTCGAACCTTCTGCTGCACCTGATGGCCGGCGTGGAACAGCCGGAATGCGTATCCGAAGAGCGATGGTTGCGGCAGCCACGTTGCCGTGGGCGTCGCGTCGCGCACGACGCCGTTCTGCTTGGGCGCGCAGATCTCGCCTGTGCGCTCGCGCAGGATCGTCCCGCGCGAGTGGTTGAGCGTGCCGGGTCGCACGTGCGAGTGATACAGGGCGAAGACTCGGTAGTAGTAGGTGGTGAAGTGCTTTAGGCCACTTTCATTCATGGCACGGGCTGTGTGCTCGACAACCACGCCGTCGCCGGTGCCGGTGGGGATGTGGCCCTTAGCGCGCACGATCAACGTGTTCGCGTACCGCCTGCCCGTGGGGTTCCGCCAGGTGATTCGCACCGAGCTGCAGCCGACGGCGCCGTGCACCGAGCGATCGTTTGCGGGAGGGATCGCCCGGCCCTGTAGCGACAGCGAGTGCGGCGAGTTGGGGCCGTTATCGGTCACGGTCAGCGAGGCTGACTTCGCCCCCACCTCGTTCGGGGCGAACTTCACGGTCTCCGAGCAGGTCCCGTTCGCCGGCAGGGTCGCGCCCTGGCAGGTCCCGGAGACCATGCGGAAGCTCCGTGGGTTGACACCCGCCAAGGCGACGTTCGAGATGGAGAGCGGGCCGTTCGTCCGGTTCACCAGGCTGACCGTCTTGGAGTTGGACGCCGTCCCCGCCTTCCTGGCCTTCTTGAAGACGATCGGCACCGGCTTGAAGACGATCGCCGACGGGCGGCCCGTGCCCGTCAGGGCAACCGTCTGCGGCCCGAGCTCGCTCGGCACGGTCAAGGTCGCGCTGAGCGACCCTGTGACGATCGGCGTGAACTGCACCGAGACCGTGCACTGCCCGCCGGGCGGAAGCGGCGATGCCGCGAAGCAGGTGTCGCTGATCGGGAACTGCGCGATCGCACCCGTGGTGACCGCCGCCTGCCCGACAGAGAGCGCGTCGGTGCCGGTGTTCGTTACCGTCACTGTCTGGACGCTCGAGGCGGTGAACACGGGTTGGTTCCCGAATGCGATCGAGCCCGTGCTGAGGGCGATCCCGGGAGCGATGCCGGTCCCGCCCAGGCCGACGGCCTGCCCGGCGATGTTGAGGGTGGCGCCGCGGCTGCCTTGCGCTGTCGGGGCAAACGCGATGAGGATGTTGCAGGAGGAGTTGGCGGCGAGGGTTGCGCCGCAGCCGTCGGTCAGCTGGAAATCGCCGATGTTCGGGCCGGACTTTCCGGTGTTGAGGCTGGTCGAGCTCGACTGGTTGTTCGTGACGGTCACCGGCTGGCTCGCGCTCGTCGTCCCCACGCGCTGCGGCCCAAAGCTGAGCGACGCCGGCTGGACCGCGACGGGAGGCACACCGCTCCCATGAATCGCGAAGCTCGGCGTCAGGTTGCCCACATCGTCGTCGACGAGGTCGAGGCTCGCGCCGCTCAGGGAGCCGGTCGAGCTCGGCTGGTATGTGACGTTGACGCCACAGCTCTGGCCCGGGCTCAATGTGCTGCCGGAGCAGCTGTCGCTCGGGATCGACAGGTCGCCGCCTCCCCCGGAGGTCCCAACTGAGGTGATCGTGACCGGCAGGGTTGCGGAGGGGTCGTTCGTGAGGTCGACGTGGATGGTGTGGGCCTCGCCGACCGCCACAGCGCCGAAGTCGACCGGATCCGGGCTCGCGCTCAGCGAGCCTGCGCCGATCGCGCTCGACCCCCCAGCCAGCATCAGGGTCGTCGCGAGGGCCATGAGCAGCGCGCGTCGCATCGGGCTAGCTCGAGAGGACGAGGAGGACGATCGCGCAGACGACGCCGGCGGCCACGACCGCCGGGATCACGAGCGCCGCAGGGTCGTACGCCCGCAGGTCGAGCCGCGCGGCGTCGCGCAGCGTGTACCCGGTGCGTGTCTGCCAGCGGGACTCGCGGCGGATGCGGCGGAAGCCGAGGTACGCCAGAGCGGCCAGCAGGAGCGCCCCGCCGCCGACGCCGCGGACGATGCGCGAGATGCCCGAATTGGACGGCGCCGCCTGCGGCGCCGGCGTGGCCGGGCTTGCGTCCGCGCTCGCAGACTGTGCCGGCGCGGGCACGGTGAACGGCTGGTGGGTCGGCCGGGACACGTTCCCGACCCGGTCGACGACGAACACCGAGTAGCAATACCCCGTACCGGGCGTCGCCGTCGCGTCGACAGCCTGGGCCCGCGTGATCGGTCGGATCTTCACGCCCTGGCTGGGCCGCACCGGACACGCGTCGGCGAGCCCTCGGGCGACGACGACGTGATCGACGCCCGTCGCCGGATTCTTCCACGCGACCCGCACGACCTTGCCGCTCGCCCCGACGTGCACGCTGAGGTCCCTCGCCGGCTTCGGCGGCAGGCCCTTGTTCAGCACCCGCGGCGCGATCGCGGCCGGCGAGACGTTGCCGTGCTTATCGGCCGTGAAGACCGCGTAGCAGTACGCAGTCTTGTCGTGCTCGGTCGTGTCGTCCTGCCGCCGGCGGGGTTCCGTCCCACCGATGGGGATCCCCG
Source organism: Gaiellales bacterium (assembly GCA_035639615.1). GTDB lineage: Bacteria > Actinomycetota > Thermoleophilia > Gaiellales > JAICJC01 > JAICJC01. Next base: position 9,236 of record DASQXS010000103.1, read on the forward strand.
CGGACGAGGACGTGGGACATGCTCCGGCCGGGCCGCGGCGAACGAGGACCTGGGCGACGTCCGTGGGCTTGGCGATCGTCCACGTGAGCCGGATCCGTCCTGCGACATGGGTGTGATCCGCGAGGTGGCCCACCCGGGGGGGCGGGGTCGTGTCGCGGTGGCGGTGGGTGGTCGTCGGCGAGGACGTCGACGACGACGTCGTCGGTGTGCTCACCGGCGCCGTCGTGCTGTCACATGTGGGGCAGGGAGGTGGGGGGGTCGTGCCGCCGGCCAGCGCCTCTCCGCCGCTGATCAGGGTGGCCCCCCACAGGCCTCCCGAAAACATTGCGAGCGACGCCGCCACAGCAGCGACTCGTCGCACCGGTGTGCTCGTTTTCGTCCCCACTCCCTCGCTGGCCGGTCCAGTCCCGGCGTGATTCCAATTTACTCCAGGCTAACGCCCCGTGTGGGCCCGTCAAGCGCAAAATGCGACATTCCGCATCCGCCCGGGTGCCCACGGACCGACGCCTTCTTTCGCCGCTCGGACGGGATTCGTGTGGCTGGACGCGTCCGGGGGCGGTGTGCGTCGGTGGGGACTTTTGGCCACCCTTGACTTGACACGTTCCGACCGTATCGTGGACGCGGGGACACCAACAGACTGGGGGGTCGATGAAGGTTCGGGCGTAGGGCGCGCTTGCCGCTGCTATCGGAATTGGAGTGTGCGGCCTGGCGACGGCCGGGTCCGCGTTCGCCGCACTCGTGGGCATCCACCCGGTACCGACGTACCAGACGAACGGCCGGGTGAACGTCATCGTGGCGCAGGGCTCGACCGTGTACCTCGGCGGGCAGTTCACCGCCGTACGGCCGGCCGGCGCGGCCGCCGGGACGGGCGAGGTGACGCGGAACCACGTTGCGGCGTTCAACGTCAAGACGGGCGCGCTTCTGCCGTGGAACCCGAACGCCGGCGGCACGGTTCGTGCCATCGCTGTGGCCGGGTCGACCGTCTACCTTGGCGGCTCGTTCACAAAGATCGGCGGCACCGGGCGGGCGCGGCTTGCGGCTGTCGACGCGACCACCGGGGCGCTCACGTCGTGGAAGCAGAGCGCGGACGCCGAGGTGTTCACGCTCGCGTACCAGTCGGGCACGCTCTACGCCGGCGGCGACTTCACCACCGTCGGCGGCAGCGCGCGCTCACATCTGGCGGCGTTCTCGACGAGCACCGGCGGCCTGACCTCGTGGTCGCCGTCGGCCGACGCCGAGGTAAAGGCCATGACCCTGACGGCTGACGGCTCGAAGGTGGTGGTCGGCGGCTCGTTCACCACCGTCGACGGCACCGCGCAGAGCCACATTGCCGCGATCTCACCGTCGACCGGCGCAGTCCTCGGCTGGAAGACTCACACGCCCTACGCGGTGATCGACCTGGCCGCGGACGCCGGCGGCGTCTACGTCGCCGGCGCCGGAGGCGGCGGCAACTTCGCCGGCTTCAATCCCTCGACCGGGGCGAAGATCTGGGACGGCGGCACGAACGGCAACGTGCAGGGCATCGGCGTGGTCGACGGCATCGTCTACGTCGGCGGCCACTACACGAACTACTGCGGGCCTGGCAGCGGCGCGCACACGTGCCCGTCCCCGACCGCGCGGGACAAGCTGCTCGCGGTGGACGAGGGCACGGGCGCGCTCGAGCCCTGGGATCCCGGCGCGAACAGCGCGCTCGGCGTGTTCGCCGTGACGGGCGATGCGGCCACGGGCGACCTCTTCTGCGGCGGCGACTTCACGTCGATCGGCCTCCGCAAGCAGCAGGGCTTCGCGCAGTTCATTCCCTAGGCCGAATTGCTCGATCGGGCTTCCGGGGGCGCCCGCCTCCGGGAGCCCATCCGCGCCGCCGAGTCACCCCACCCGAAGCACCGCCGACCCGCGGATCCGGCCGGCGGCGAGGCGGGCGAGCACCGCGGGCGCCTCATCCAATGGGAACACCTCGGTCTCGGGCCGGATCGGGATGGCCGCGGCAAGCTCCAGAAACTCGGTCGCATCCCGGCGGGTGAAATTGGCGACCGAGCGCAGCACCCGCTCGCGCCAGAGGAGCTCGTACGGGAACTCCGGGATGCGATCGAGGTGGATCGCGTTGATCGCCACCGTGCCGCCGGGCGCGACGGCCCGCAGAGCCGACACGACCACGCTTCCCGCCGGAGCGAAGGTGACGGCCGCGTCGAGCGGCTCGGGCGGCGGGTCGTCGTACCCGCCGACCCAGGCGGCGCCGAGTGCGGTGGCGAGGTCGCGCTCGGCCGGCGAGCGCGAGAAGACGCACACCTCGCAGCCCCAGTGGCGGGCCACCTGGATCGCCAGGTGGGCGGAGGAGCCGAAGCCGAAGAGCCCGACCCGTCCGCCCGGCTCGACCCCGCAGAGCCGCAGCGAGCGGTAGCCGATGATGCCGGCGCAGAGCAGGGGAGCGGCGTCGAGGTCGGTGAGGCCGTCGGGGAGCGCGAAGGCGAAGTCCCGCCGGGCGACGACCTGCTCAGCGTACCCGCCGTCGACCGTCCAGCCCCGGAACTCGGCCTCTTCGCACAGGTTCTCGCGCCCGCTCGTGCAGAAGCGGCACCGCCCGCAGGCGCCCGCGAGCCAGGCCAGTCCCACCCGCTCGCCGCTCCCTGCGATCCGGCCCACCACCTGATGGCCGGGAATCACCGGCCGCTTCCGCATCTCGATGTCGCCGGTCACGATCTGCAGGTCGGTGCGGCAGACGCCGCAGGCGGCCACCTCGACGACCACCTCGCCGTCGCCGGCGACCGGCTCGGCCAGCTCGCGGATCTCGAGGTGGTCCGGGGCCGTGAGGAGCATCGCGCGCACGGCCCGGATTGTCGCGCGGTACGAGGCCCCACGCGACCTTGACATGTTCTCCCAGGGCGCTTAGGGTGGACGCGTGAGGAGGTTCGCGATCGCGGCGGTTGTTGGGGTGTGGGCGCTCGTCCTGCCCGGTGTCGCGCACGCCGCCCTCATCTCGTCGTGGCCGCTGGCGAACGACGCCAGGGACGTGATCGGCTCGAACAACGGCACCGTCCAGAACGTCACGTTCACCGGCTCGTATGCCGTCTTCGACCCCGGCGACGACCGCATCACCGTCCCGTACTCGTCGACCCTCTCGCCTGGATCGGCCAACGTCACCGTGAGCGTCGACGTGAACACGACCCACATGCCGGGCACCAACACGCTGGACTTCGACGTCGTCCGGTCGGCGCCGACCGGTCCGTACTACAAGATCGAGCTCTTCCCGCACAACGGCAAGGGGCAGGCGCAGTGCTTCTTCAAGGGTTCGTCGAACCACAAGCAGATCCACGGCGGGCCGAGCCTGATCGACGGCGCCTGGCACACGATCGTGTGTCAGAAGACCGCGAACGCGATCACGCTGACGGTCGACGGCACCCAGGTCGCCTCCGCGTCGATCACGATCGGGTCGATCGTCCACAGGACCGGCTCCGTGTTCGCGATCGGGTACAAGCCGCTCAGCGGCGGCGGCTCCGAGGACCGCTACATCGGCTGGCTGCGAAACGCCTCGGTGACGTTCTCCTGACCCATCAGGCCGCCGGCGGACGGTCGCCGATCCAGTAGCGCGGGCCCGGGCCGAGGTGCGCGGCGCGGTCGCCGGGGTTGGCGAGCCGGCACCGGTCGAGCGAGAGGCAGCCGCAGCCGATGCACTCGGTGAGGCCGGCCCGGAGCCGCTCCAGCTCGGCGATGCGCTCGTCGATCCGGCGCGCCCAGCTCTGGGAGAGGCGCGCCCAGTCGCGGCGGGTGGGGACGTGGTCGGGCGGCAGCCGTCCCAGCTCCCGGCCGATCTCGTCCAGCGTCAGGCCGATCCGCTGTGCGAAGACGATGAACGCGATCCGCCGTAGGACCGGGCGCGCGAACCGGCGGTGGCCCGACCCGGCCCGCTCCGACGAGATGAGCCCGCGGGACTCGTAGAAGCGAAGCGCCGAGGCGGCGACGCCGCTCCGGCGGGCGACCTCTGTGATGGTGAGCAGCTGAGGCACGATCGTAGGCAAGCAGGTCCAGCTTGACTTCAAGTTTACTTGAGCTTGTAGTCTGCGAGAGATGACCCGACACGCAAGGAGGCGTTGATGCCGTCCACGACCACACCAAGCCGGCGCATCATCGACGAGGTCTCGACCTGGCCCGGAGTCGAGGTCGGCCCGGGAGATCGCGGCGCGTCGGTCGCGGTCCGCCTCGGCCGCCGCGAGCTCGGCCACCTCCACGGCGATCGCGCCGCCCATTTCAGCTTTCCCAAGCCCGTCTGGCGCGAGCTCGAACGCGACGGGCGGATCGAGGAGCACCCGGTGTTCCCCGGCGCGGTCGGCCCGGCCGCGCGCAGGATCGAGGGCGACGCCGACGTCCGCGCCGTGATCGAGCTCCTGCGCCTCAACTACGAGCGCATGGTCGCTCGGCACGGGGTGGCGGCCAGGACATGACCGCGAGCCCCGCGTTACCGCGGGCGCGGGGCTCTCTGCACCGATCTCTGACCATCACCACCTGGACTCGCGACAGCAGGCGGGTGCACGATGGGCACGATGTCCCGCAAACGCACCCGTCGGGTCGAGCAGACCGCCCGTGTGGTCGATCCCCTGTCGTGGCGGCCGCCACCGCAGATGCTCGAGCTCCGCGTCTTCGCTCGGGATGAGGTGGACGCAGACGAGGGGCGGGAGTGGGTCGAGCGTGGCGAGGAGGCGGGCGCCGTGGTGGAGGTCGGACGGCTCGCCACAACCCGTGTCGCGATCCACCACGGGACGCCTGGTCACAGGTAGGCCTGGACGCCGAGTCCGCCGCTGCCGTCGCCGCCAGTCGCACGGTGGTCACCATCACGCTTCGTACGCCGTGCTTCGAGGCATGGGCGGCAGTGGTAGCCGCCACCCGGCTCGCGTCCGCAGTCAGGGCGCAGCACGGCGGAGTGATCTTCGATGTCTGCGCGCTTCGCCACGTTGGGGGCGGCCGCCAACCGTTCCCGTGGGATCCCGACGGCGAGTCGATCCTGCACCACGTCGCCCTCGTCTGCCGGCCGCAGCGGAAGCGGCGGTTCGACGCCGCGACCCGCGGTCTTGTCAAGTTCGGCCGGCCCGAGCTCGAGATCCGGCGTGTTCCCGAAAGCCTGATGTGCGAGACGGCCGAGCTGCTCTTTCAGGTGGGCGAGTATGTGGCCCGTGGCGCGCTCGTGATCCCCGGCGACACGGTCGGACACCCCGAGCGACAGCTCCGGGCGATCCTCGAGGAGTCGACCCTGCCGCTGCCGCCGTTTCTGCCGGTGCTCCGCCTGGTCGACGCCGGCACTCTTGGAAGCCCCGTGAAAGGCTTGCGGGCGTGGGCGGGGATGGATGCCGTCCCCGGCGCCGGGCCGGGGGCGTGAGGCCCGGCGCCTCGGCCTATGTGTCGTGGTGGCATCGCGGACGATTTGCGTCCGCTGACGCCGCGGCCGTCGCGCCCGTCACGTTTCGCTCCCGCCTGAGGTCATCCCTGTGAACGACGAACAAGCGAGAAGGAGCGGAGCGATGCAGGATCATCGGAGAATTGCCGTCGCCGGGGCCACCGGCAGGGTGGGCCGGCACGTGGTCGACGTCCTCGAGGAGCGCGGGCATGACGCCGTTCCGATGTCCCGCTCGCAGGGCGTTTACGTAATCACCGGGTCCGGGCTGGCGGATGCGCTCGCCGGTGTGGACTGGGTGATCGACGTCGCCACCGGGCCGTCACCCGAGCAGGGGCCGGCCACCGAGTTCTTCACCACGGCCGCCCGGAACCTGCAAGAGGCCGGCGAGCGGGCCGGGGTGGGGCGGATCGTCGCGGTGTCCATCATTGGCTGCGACCGGTTCGCGGGCGGGTACGGGGCGGCGAAGGTCGCCCACGAACGGGCGACGCTGTCGGGCCCGGTCCCGGCCCGCGTCCTCCGTGCAGCGCAGTTCCACGAGTTCGTGGCACAGCTCCTCGACTGGGGCCGGCAGGGCGACGTTGTCTACGTGCCGAAGATGCGTACGCAGCTCGTGGCCGCCCGGGCCGTGGCGGAGGCGCTCGTCGATCTGGCCGCGGCCGATGCGCCCGCATCCGGGCACACGATCCCGGAGATCGCGGGGCCGCGTGAGGAGAGCCTTGCCGACGCGGCCCGGCTGCTCGCCGCGAGGCGCCACGACCCGGTCAAGATCCAGGTCGTGAGCGATCCGGCGGATCCGGATCGCGAGGTCTACGAGTCGGGTGCGCTTCTGCCGGGACCGCAGGCGACGCTGGCGGGGCCGACGTTCGAGGAGTGGCTCGACGCCGCCGCCCCATAGCCGGCCGGGCGCCGGCCGGTACGAGCGCCGCCACCGCCGCCATGGCGACTCCCAGCCACGCTGCGGCCAGGCCGAAGAGCGCCACGACGAGCCCGGCGACGGGCGCGCCGACGGCGGCGGCGAGCCCCATGGCCGCCTCCCCGATCCCCTCGGTGTCCGGCCGCACGCGTGCCGGCACGGATCCGATCAGCATGGCGCTTCCACCGACGACGCCGAGGTTCCAGCCGAGGCCGAGCGCGAGCAGCGCGGCCGCGGTCGCCGGCACGTCTGCCTCG
>DASQXS010000104.1:0-13542 GCA_035639615.1 Gaiellales bacterium
CCGTGTAGATGCAGGGCACCCCCGGCAGAGTGAGCAGGAGCGCCGCCAGGCGGAGGACGAGCGAGCCCATGAACCCCGCGCCGACCACGAGCACGTCGTCGCCCAGCCGGATCCCGGCCAGGTCGACCGCGTTCACGGCGCAGGCGAGCGGCTCGGCTAGCGCCAGCTCGAGCGGCACGTCGCCGGCGGGGAGGCAGTAGGCGGCCTTCACCGCGACGTACTCGGAGAACCCGCGCTCGGTCACCCACACCGCCACCCGGTCGCCGGGCCGGGGCGCGCCGACCTCGGCGCCGACCTCTGCCACGATCCCGCTCACCTCGTGGCCGGGGAGGATCGGGAACTCCCGCTCGGTCCGGCCCTCCCACATGTCGAGCTCCGACGTGCAGACCCCGCAGGCGGCCACGCGAACGAGCACCTCGTCCGGCGCGATCGCGGGGACGTCGGCGTCGACCAGCTCGAAGCGGCGGGGGGCCTCGAGGACCGCGGTCTTCACGTGCTCTCCGGTACGAAAGCTCGGGCCGAGAGCGCGGTCATCGGGACCGTCAGGGCTGCGCTCCCGGGCACCGCGGCTCCGCCCAGCAGGTCGTTGAGCCTGCCGGCCGCAAACCTGTCGTACCCCGGGGGCAGGTCGAGACGCGCAGCGAACACGTCCCGGGCGAAGTTCAGGACGATGAGGATTGGACGGGCGTCGCCGCTCCCGCGCAGAAACGCGAAGAGCCCCTTGCCTTCGGGCTCGATGCGCACCGGCCGCCACTCCGGCGACGTGAGCGCGGGCTCGGCCGCTCTGAGCGCGCACAGCCGTCTGTACCAGGGACGGAGGTTCATCGGGTCGTCCCACGAGATCGGGAACGTGTCCTCGTACGGCTGGTACTGCGCACCGACCTCGTCGCCCGTGTAGATGCAGGGCACCCCCGGCAGAGTGAGCAGGAGCGCCGCCGCGACCCGCGTGGTATCGCTGTCGTAGACGCTCACGAACCGCGGCCCGGTGTCGTTGTTGTTCAGAAAGTGGAACACCCGGTCCGGACGTACGTCGGCCTCGAGGGCCGCGTGCAGGCTCCCACCGAGGGACGGGGTGTCGTAGAACACGTCCTGCCAGGCCCAGTGGCCCAGCTCGTTCGTCCAGTCGTACGCCACGTCGAAGCCGTGCTCGTAGTACCAGCGGTCGCGCGCGGTGGCCTCGGCGATCAGGAGCAGATCCGGCTTGATCCGCTTCATCTCCCGCCGCCACTCATCCCAGTAGTCCGGCCGGCGGCGTCGGACGCCCCAGCACGCGTCCACGCGGAAGCCGTCGACGTCGAACTCTCGAACCCAGTACGCGAACGCCTCGGTGATGAAGCGGCGCATGTCGGGGTTCGAGTAGTTGAAGTTCGGCAGGTTCGCCCAGTCGAAGTAATGGGTGGGCTCGCCGTTTCGATCGCGGTCGTAGAAGGTGTAGTACGGCGACCGCTTTCCGTGGCGCGTGGTATCCACGAAGTACGGATGCTGGTCCGAGCTGTGGTTCGGGACGAAGTCCATGAGGACGCGGATGCCGAGGCGGTGGGCCGTCTCGACGAGGCCGTGGAAGTCGTCCTTGGTCCCGTAGCGCGGATTGAGCCCGAAATAGTCGGTAACCGCGTAGCCGAAGTCGCCGGGCGGCGAGTTCGTGATCGGGGAGAGCCAGAGCGCGTTCACGCCGAGGTCGCGGAGATACTCGAGCCGGGCGGTCACGTCTCGGAGCGGATGGTGCCCGAAAAGGAATGGAATCACGCCGTAGACGATGGCCGATGAAACCCAGGCGGGAGCCTCGTGCGCCATGTCGACCGCGCGGGGCCCGTGCTCGTCGACGACGAAGTAGGTCGTCGACCGGTCGGTGTTTCCGTGCGCATCGGCAACCTCGAGCGTCACGTAGTACTCGCCCGGCTTGGAGGGCGCCTCGACGGTGATCCGGCGGCCGGTGTCCGCGTCCGGGAGCGTGATCTCGGGCGGCACGGTCCAGGCATAGCCGGTGATCGGCGCGCCGGTCGGCTCCGTCGGTTCGCTCGCCGATCCGTCGAGCGTGACGGTCCGGCCCTTGACGGCGACGTCGATCCGAGCCGTCGGCCTGACGGCGAGGCGCTCGCGGTAGACGACGCCGGCGCCGCCCCCGCTCGAGCCGCACGAGGCCGTCACGCGGTTGTCGCCGGCGCCGAGCGGGACGGCCCCGGCGAACCAGCCGTCCTTCACGGTCGCGCGCGAGGTCCCGCGGGGGCCGGCCAAGCGCACGTCGGTGCAGCCGTCGGCGGTCCCGGTCACGTGCAGGTTCCATGTCCAGGCGTCGCCGCCGCGATGGTAGAGCGTCACGTCCTGGCCGCTACCTCCGGTCACCCGGCATGCGGGGACGGCGAGCCCGGCTGCGCCCACGGCCGCCGACTTCAGCAATCGCGCTCTCGTGAGCGACGTCACTTGAGGCCACTGATGGAGATGCCCCGCACGAAGTGGCGCTGGAACGCGAGGAACACGATCAGCACCGGCAGGGTGGCGAGCACGGAGCCGGCCATGACCAGATCCCACGCGGTCCGGTTCTTGACGACGAACAGCGCCAGGCCCAGCGGCACCGTGTAGTGGTCGGAGCTCGAGATGATGATGAGGGGGCCGAGGAAGTCGTTCCAGTAGAAGTTGAAGGCGAAGATCGCGCATGCGGCGACGGCGGGGCGCGAGAGCGGCAGCACGATCTTCCAGAAGATGCGGAAGTGGCCGGCGCCGTCGATCTTCGCGGCGTCGATCAGCTCGTCGGGGATGGTGCGCATGTACTGGCGCAGGAGGAAGATCGAGACCATGTTCCCGAGGTTGGGGACGATCAGTCCCCAGTACGAGTCCAGCCATCCGTGGCCGCCCTGTCCGAGCACGTCGTTGCCGCCGAAGAGCGGAATGTGCTTCAGGACGAGGTAGTTGGGGATCAGGAACACGGCTGCGGGCACCGCGAGCGTGCCGAGGCCCATGATGAAGGTCGTCTCGCGGAGGGGGAAGGTTCGCTTGGCGTAGCAGTACGCGGCAAGCGCGGCGAAGAAGGTCTGGAGTGTGACGATGGTTCCGGTCACGAAGGCGCTGTTCGCGAACCAGCGCCAGACGTTCTCGCTCTGGAGGAAGCGGGTGTAGTTGCTCAGGGTGGGGTTGTGCGGAACCCATGTCGGCGGCCACGAGAACATCTCGCTGAGATGCTTGAACGAGGCCACGACCATCCACGCCCACGGAGCCATGAAGACGACGCCGCCGACGATCAGCACCGCGTAGACGAACAGCTTGACCCAGAGCGGGTCGCCGCGCCGCCTTCGAGGCCGGCGGCGCCACCACCGTTGCCGAGCCGCCTCCGCGGGCAGGGTCTGTTGCTGCTGCTGGGCGACCGCCATCAGTAGTTCGCCTGCCGGTTCCAGTACCAGACCTGGAGCATGGTGAATACGAAGATGATCGCGAACAGGGTGTACGCAACCGCCGCCGCGTATCCCATGGTGAACTGCTGGAAGCCCGTCTGCCAGATGTAGTACACGACCGTCGTGGTCGCCCGGAGCGGCCCACCCCCGGTCATCACGAAGATCTGGTCGAAGACCTGCCATGACTGGATGATCGTGAGCACGAAGAGGAAGAACGTGCTCGGGCCGAGCAGGGGCAGCGTGATATGCCGGAACTGGCGCCACGAGCTGGCGCCGTCGACCCGGGCCGCCTCGTAGTACTCCTCCGGGATCGCCTGGAGTCCGGCCAGATAGACCACCATGCAGAAGCCGACCCGCGTCCAGATCGACATCACGATCACCGAAGGCATCGCCAGATTCGGATCGGAGAGCCACTCGATGGGATGGTGGATGAGGTGCAGCTTCTCGAGGTAGTAGTTGGCCAGGCCGAAGTCGCCGTTGTAGACCCACTTCCAGATGAGCGCCGAGACGATGAGGGGCGTGACAACCGGCAGGTAGAAGAGCGTGCGGAAGAGACCCCGGACGCGGATCTGGCGGTTCAGGAGGAGCGCGATCGCGAGGCCGGCCGCGATGCTCAGAGGCACGCTCCAGAAGGTGAACCAAAATGTATTGACGAGCGCGGTTCGGAAGTAGGGATCGTGCCGAAGCTCGCGGTAGTTATCCAGGCCGACATAGGGCTTCGCGGGGTTCAGGATGTCCCACTGGTGGAAGCTGAGGTAGAACGAGAACGCGAGCGAGAACAGGAAGAAGACGAAGAAGAGGATCAGGCCCGGCGAGAGGAAGAGATACGCCGTCCATTCGCGACGCATCTCCCGCAGGATCTGGCGCGGCCGCCGCCTGCGGCGGCGTTTGCGTCCGCGCGTCCGTGCCTCGTCGATCGTCGTCGTGCTCACGCGCTCACGTCGCTACAGGTGGGCAGCGCGTCGCCGGGCCCTCCAGCATCCATCCATCAACTCGGGGCGCTCAGCATGTCGTTGGCCTGGCTGGCCGAGCTGTCAAACGCCTTGCCGACGTCTTCCTTCCCGTAGATGCCCTGCGCCAGCGCGTCGCTCAACGGGCCGGCGTCCACCTTCCCCCAGTTCGGGTTCTGGCTCAGGTCGGTGATGCCGCACTTCATGTTGTCCGCGAAACCCGCCAGCACCGGGTTGTTGTCGAACACGTGGGGATTGTTGAGCAGAGACGTGCGGGGCGGCAGGAGCGACGACGGCGCCTTCTTCGTGCCGATGTTCCACAGGGCCATGTTCTGCGGCGCCGAAAGGAACTCGATCCACTTCCAAGCGGCATCCTGGTTCTTGCTCTGCGAGAGGATCACGAGGCTGTCGCCGGCGATCGTCGTCGCGCACTGGCTGCCGGCGGTCTCGGTCGGGAGCGGCGCGACGGCCCACTTGCCCTTGATCTTCGGGTAGCTGTTGTTCATCTCGCCGGCGAACCACGCTCCGGCAATGTACATGCCGACCTTGCCGGTCGCGAATGACACCCTGCCGTCCCAGGAGTTCGACGCCCAGAGATCAGACGGCGAGTACTTCCGCAGGCCGACGTAGAACTCGGCCGCCTTCTTGCCGGCCGTGGAGTCGTACCCGATCTTCGTGTCGTTGTCGATCGTCTGCGTGCCTCCGGCCTGGTACAGGAACGGGTAGTAGTAGTACGAGGTCTCGCCCTGCGTGGCGAAGAGCGCGATCCCGTACTGCTTCTTCGCCGGAATTGTCAGCTTGGCCGCGTCGGCCTGCATCTCGGCCCACGTCTTCGGCGGGCTGGTGATACCGGCCGCCTTGAAGAGGTCCGTGCGATAGAAGAGCGCGGTCGACTCACCGTCGTAGGGCAGGCCGTACATGTGGCCCTGCCACTCGTTCATCGTCCGGAACGCGGGGACGTAGTCGCTGGCGACGACGCCCTTGCTCTTGCTGATGTAGTCGTCGAGCTGGACGAGCGCCCCGCGAGGGCCGAACGAGCCCACCGTCCCAGAGTCGACGTAGGCGGCGTCCGGAGCATTTCCGCCCGCGATCTGCGTCGTCAGCTTCGTCTGCATGGACTCGGCAGGCACATCCTCGAACTTGATCGAGATGTTGGGGTGGATCTGGTGGAACTGCTTCGCGAGCTTCTGCATGAGCGGGGAGGAGCCGACCCAGGACGCGAACGTGATCGTCACCGGCTGGCTCGGGTCCTTGATGCTTGGGCTGAGCTTGCTCAGGTCGAGCTTCTGGCCGAGCTCCGATCCCTGAATCGTCGCCTGGTTGACCTTGTGTGTGGATCCGCCCGGACCCTCCGAGCCGCCGCCACCGCACGCGGCGGCCCCCGCGAGCATCGTCAGGATCACCGCTACGACCGCCGTGCGCTTCATCGCCCTCGCTCCCCTCGGGATCTTGCTTACCCGGTTACACCGGAACTTCACTGCGGAGTAAGTGAAGCGCAGCTTGGGCAATCGGTCAAGGGCAATTCCGATCAGGTTCTGTCCTCAGCGCGTTCGCCGTCAGGGCGACGATGGTGTAGAGCGGCACGCCGGCGAGGCTGACCGCGTAGGTGCCGTCCTCCCCGGCCCGGAAGGTGCCGTGCGCCGAACCGTCCGGGCTTCGTACCGTGCAGTGCCCAAGCCCAGCGGGCAGCCGTATCCGCACCTGGAGCTCCGGCAGCGTCGGGACGGCGTCCACCGCTTCGTCGTAGCCGTAGCGGATGATGTGGAGCGCCGCCCCGTCCTCGATCCGGTGCACGCACGTCGCCATGCTCCCCGGTTCGCCTCTGACCTCGACCTGCGGCCCGTCCGGCAGCGCTCGCACGAGCTCCGCCGGGGCCGAGATCCGGGTCGTGCCCGGATGGGCCGCGATCCGGTCCCGCCCTGCGGCGTCCAGGCTCTCGCCGAGCCTGCCGATCGCGATCACGCGGCCGCCGCCGTCGAGGAACCCCGCGACGGCCGCCGCCTGGGGCTCGGTCAGGTGCCAGCAATCCGGCAGGACAAGGGCCCGGTAGCGCAGGAGGGCGTCGGCGGTCACGGTGTCGGGGCGGAGCCTCCCCTCGGGGAACATCACCACGTCATAGGGCTGGGCCACGGCGCAGAGCGCCTCGGTGAGCTCCCAGAACGCCCCCGCCTCGAGCGTCGAGACGTTCTGCATGTTGTTTGCGACCTCGGCTGGGGCGGCGACCTGGGCGAAGGAGCTCTCGACGCTGTAGGCGACCGCCACCTCGGAGTAGGTGCTCGTCGAGTAGAGGTCCTCGTGCTCGGCCAGGAACCGCTGGATCCCGGCGGCCACCTCGTGGGGCGCATAGAAGGCGTCCTGGGTGACGCTCCCCATCCAGGCGCCGTACGGCACGCTCATGTTCACGCCGAGGGCGGCCGCCTCGTAGAGCGACATCCGGAAGAGGTCGTGGCCGCGGCTGCGGGAGAGGCGCTCGACGAGATCGGGGACCACCCCGCCGTAGGGGTTCTCGACCACGATCACCGGCTTCGGCCCGGCGAAGCCCGCCACGTACCGGTACCAGGCCGGCTGCCGGTAGGCGGTGTTTCGCATCTCGGTGATGAGCAGGTCGACGCTGGGCTCGAGCGGGAGATACTGGTCGAGCATGTTGAAGAAGTTGCCGGACACCCGCACCTCCCGCCCAACGGAGCGGCCGTACTCGCGGACGTAGCCGGCGAGCTCGGCGAAGTGACGGGCGATCTGCTCGCGCTGGTAGCGGAGGTAGTCCCAGAAGAGCGGGCTCCGCTCCCGGTCGTGCTTGAAGTCGTGACCGCGGTCGAGCAGGAAGCGGCCGTAGTGGAACTCGTCGAGGTCGATGCCCTCGAGCTCGGCCGGCCGGCGGCCGGCAGGCAGGTCCTGGAGGTAGCGGCGGAAGCCGAGCATGCAGTTGCGGCAGAAGCAGCCGCCGTACTGCATGCTCGTGATCGGAAGCTCGGCCTCGTCGAGCTGGACGCCGTCGACGCCGGCGTCCACCTGGATCCGGATCACGGCCTTCAGGTACTCACGCCAGACCGGGTTGTTGCGGTCCATCGTGTAGCAGGCGTGCTCGCGGTCGGGGCACTCGACCCAGTGGGCGTGGCACGGCCGGCCGTGGATGTCCCGCGAACAGCACTCCTCGAGGAGGTCGGTGACCGGCTCCCCGGCGCTGTTTCGCAGGCCGTCCGGGAAGTAGTGCTCGAGCGGGCGCCACAGCCTCGGGTAGCGGTTCTGCGAGAACTCGCGCAGGCCGAGCCAGCCGCGCCGGCCCACGCCGCGGAGCTCGTTCAGGGCCAGGATCTCGTCCTCGTCGTCGGAGAGCTCGGCGGGGAGCTCCCAGCCCTGCGCCTCGAACACGATCCCGAACACGGCGATCCCGCGCCGGTGGCACTCGGCCACGAACTCCGAATCGTTCACGAACCCGTAGACCCGGTCGCGGGCGGAGACGGGATCGAACGCCTCGTGCTCGAGGTAGGGCAGCGAGATCGAGCCGCCGCCGAGCGCCGCCCACACCAGCGTCGTCGCCCGGTAGTCGACGAGGTCGTCGATCATCCGCAGCCGCCGGGCGGGCAGGCTGGGGTGGTAGCAATGCTGGCGCGGAAACCACGCGTCGAAGTACACGCCTCGCTCCACGAAGGCTCGGTATTATGGCGACCGGCTTGGGGGACGCGGTCAGAGTCGCCGTCATCGGTGCGGGCTTCGCCGGCAGCGCCCACGTCGAGGCGCTGCGGCGCGTCCCAGGGGTCGAGGTCGCCGCGGTAGCCGGGAGCGACGCCGCCCGCGTGCGGGCCGCCGCCGACCGGCTCGGCGTCGAAGGCGCGACCGGCGACTACCGCACGCTGCTCGACGATCTCTCGATCGACGCCGTCCACAACTGCACGCCGAACGACCTCCACCACGAGGTGACGGCCGCCGCGCTCGAGGCCGGAAAGCACGTGCTCGCGGAGAAGCCGCTGGCGATGGACTCGACCGAGACCGCCGATCTGGCTGCGCGGGCAGCTACGGCGCACGCCGTCACCGGCGTCTGCTTCAACTACCGCCACTTCCCGCTCGTGGCCGAGGCGCGGGCGATGCTCGCGGACGGCCGCGCCGGCCGTCCGCACATGATCCGCGGCGGCTACCTCCAGGACTGGCTGCTCGAGCCGACCGACTGGAACTGGCGGCTCCAGTCCGAACGGTCGGGCGCCTCGCGCGCCGTCGGCGACATCGGCTCGCACTGGATCGACCTCGTCCAGCACGTCACCGGTCGCCGGATCGCGCAGGTCTACGCCCGCCTGGGGCGGCTGCACGACGTGCGCCGGCGTCCGGCCGGGCCCGCTCGCACGTTCGAGCGCGGGGAGGGCGCGTCCGAGCCGGTCGAGGTGGACACCGAGGACTTCGCCACGGTCCTCGTCGAGATGGACGACGGCTGCCCCGGGGTGTTCTCGGTCTCGCAGGTGAGCCCCGGCCGCCGCAACCAGCTGGTGTTCGAGATCGACACGGCGTCGGTCTCGCTGGCGTGGGACCAGGAACGGCCGAACGAGCTTCGGATCGGCCGCCGCGATCGCCCTAACGAGCGGCTTCCGCGCGACCCCGCGCTGCTCTCGGCGGATGCGGCCGGGCTCGCCCACTACCCCGCCGGGCACCAGGAGGGCTGGCCCGACGCGCTCAAGAACCTGCTGATCGACTTCTATGCGGACGTCGCCGCGAGGCGGGCCGGCGAGGCCCATGCGAGCACTGTCGCCACGTTCGACGACGCGCACCGGGTGACGCTGACCGTCGAGGCGATCCTCGAGAGCCATCGCGCCGGCCGCTGGGTCGACGTCGTCGCCGGGGGATAGGCGAGACCGCCGCGGTCTGGCATCATATTTCCGGCATGGCCGAGATCAGCTTCGACCAGGTGACGAAGGTCTACCCCGACGGGACGGAAGCCGTCCGGTCGGTCGATCTCGGGATCAACGACGGGACGCTGATGGTGCTCGTCGGCCCGTCCGGCTGCGGCAAGACCACGATGCTCAGGATGGTCGCCGGCCTGGAGGAGATCACCGACGGGACGATCCGGATCGGCGACCGGGTCGTGAACGACATCGATGCCAAGAACCGCGACCTGGCCATGGTCTTCCAGAACTACGCCCTCTACCCGCACATGTCGTGCTACGACAACATGGCGTTCGGCCTCAAGCTGCGCAAGATGCCGCGGAAAGAGATCGACCGGAGGGTGCGGGAGACCGCGCGCACGCTCGGGCTGGAGGACCAGCTCAAGAAGAAGCCAGGCGCGCTCTCCGGCGGCCAGCGCCAGCGCGTGGCGATGGGGCGGGCGATCGTGCGGGAGCCGAAGGCGTTCCTGATGGACGAGCCGCTCTCGAACCTCGACGCAAAGCTCCGCGTGCAGATGCGCACCGAGATCTCGCGCATCCAGCGCGACCTCGGCGTGACGATGATCTACGTCACCCACGACCAGACCGAGGCGATGACGATGGGTGACAGCGTCGCGGTCATGAACCGCGGCGTCCTCCAGCAGGTCGACACGCCGCAGGACATGTACGACAACCCGTCCAACCTGTTCGTGGCCGGTTTCATCGGCTCCCCGGCGATGAACATGGTCGAGGCGACGCTGGCCCGGCGCGACGGGGGCGCCTTCGCCGAGTTCGGCGGGATGAGCCTGCGCATCCCGGATGAGACGTTCGGCGTCCGCCGCTCGCTGGCGGACTACGCAGGAAAGCCGATCGTGCTCGGCATCCGTCCGGAGGAGATGGAGGACCCTCAGTTCGTCCCGAGCCCGGACGCCGACGCGCAGATCCCGGTGATGGTGGATCACCGCGAGGCGATGGGGTCGGAGGTCTACGCACACTTCACGGTCGACGCTCCGCCGGTCATCACCGACGACACTCGCGACCTGGCCGCGGACACGGGCGTCGAGGTGCTCGAGGAGCTGGTCGAAGACTCGGGACGGCGGTCGACCGCCTTCGTCGCCCGGCTGCATCCCCGCACGTCGGCAGTGCGCGGGCGGCCGATGAACCTGCACGTCGACACCCGCTCGCTCCACTTCTTCGACCGCGACACGAGCCAGGCCATCCGGTAGCCGCCGACGAGCTGATCGCCGAGCAGATCGCGTACTACCGGGCGCGGGCGCCGGAGTACGACCGCATGCTGACGGCGCGGAACTGGGATCTCGACCGGACGGCCGACGATGCCCACGGGCGGGCGTTGGCGGCCGCCGCGGCAGCGCTCGATGCGGCCCGGTTGACCGGGGATGTGCTCGAGATAGCCTGTGGCACGGGATGGTGGACGCGCCGCCTGGTGCGGTTCGCCCGCAACGTGACGGCGCTCGATGCGGCTCCGGAGATGCTCGACCTCCACCGCCGCCGCGCCCGCCCGACCGCTTCGGCGAGTTCTGGGGGAAGGTCGACGATGCGCTCGCTCCGGAGGGGCGGGTGTTCTTCGTCGACGAGACGGAGTGGGGATGCCCGCGGGGGCACGAGGTCGAGCTGGGCGACGAGCGCGGGACGACCCTTCGGTGGGTCGAGGACGGACGCGGGTTTCGAATCGTCAAGCGCTATCACCGCCCGGCAGAGCTGGAGGCGGCGCTCGCGGATCTCGGCTGGGCCGTCGACGTGCGCCTAGCCGGCGAACGCATCTACCACGCCCTGGGCCGCCGTGCGCAATTCCGGGGTCAGGCACGGAATTGCAGTGCCATACCTCCATCCAGGCCTGGCGCTCGATCGACATGAGCCTCGGTAGCCAGGCTTGACCCCGCGTCCAGGGCTCAGGCTCCACTGGGCGAATTGCTCAGGCTGGCTCAGGCGATCGGCCGAGGCGGCGGGCCCGCCGCGGCCGACCGTCCGGAGGGTGAACCCGCACCTCCAGCTCGCCTTCTTCCAGGTGGCCAGGCAGTTGAACGCGGGCGAGACCTGGCACCGCAATTGCGTGCCTGACCCCGCAATTGCGTGCCTGGCCCCGGAATTGCGCTCAGGCCGCCGGGTCGGGGCCGAGGCAGCGCAGCACCCGCAGGTCGCCCTCGATCGGGAGCTCAGTCGCGGCGGCCGGCACGGCCAGGCAGTCGCCGGCCGAGACGTCGGCGCCGGCGATCGTCCCCGTCCCCCCGAGCACGATCCAGACGGCGAAGCGGCCGGCGGGCTCGGGCCGCTCGTCCGCCCAGAAGAAGGCCCGGGCGGCGTCGGGTAGCCGGCGGACGGGCGTGTGGGCGCACAGGTCGAGCGCGCCGATGGAAACATCCCAGCCCAGGCCCAGGTGGCTGTCGGCCGGCTCGATCGGATACCCCTTCCACTCGCACACGATCGAGAAGTCGGTCGGCTCCTGGAGCTCGGCCATCAGGATCCCCGGCCCGATCGCGTGCGGAACCCCGGCCGGCAGGTAGACGACGTCGCCGGCCGCCACCGGGACCTCGTTCAGCGACCCGAGCAGGCTGTCGACGTCCTGGCCGTCGATCCACTCCCGGTACACGTCGACCGGCGTGTCCTCGCGCTGGCCGACCCAGACGACGCCCGCCGGGGTGCGCGTGCGGAGGACGATCCACGCCTCGGTCTTCCCGAACGCCGACCTGAAGTGGGTGCGGGCGAAGGCGCGGTCGGGGTGGGCGTGGACGGGGAGGCGCTCGACCGGATCGAGCAGCTTCACGAGAACGCCGGGAGAGCCCTGGGCCGCGGCCGGTCCCAGCCAGCCCTCTGGGTCGGCGGCGATCGCGTCGCGCAGCAGCCGCCCGTCCTCGAGGCGCGAGAGCCCGGCGTCCGGCTCGTCGCGGCCGGGGTTCAACGCCGCGGTCACCGACCCGATCCAGTCCTCCGGAAGGTCGCCGTCGCCGCCGCCGCCGCCGCCGCGGAACCCGTCGAGAAGCGCCCCGCCGCGGTAGAACCGGTACACGCGGTTCGGGGGGAGCCGTTCCCAGCGCACGGTCATTTGACGTGGGGGAACCCATGGTTCCCCCACGGGCCCCCTCCTTCCGGAATGAGCCGGATCGCCGTCGCGCTTCGGCGAGAGCGCGGTCTCGCCTCCGCCGCGGATGCTGAGATCCACCCTGGGACCGCCATGGCACGAAACGTTTGCTGCTGCATGAAACTCATCACGACAGTACGACTTTCCGCCCTACGAAGGGCTAGCGTAATGCGCCATGGCGACCGTCGGCGTCTGCGGGTCGGTGAACATGGACGTGTTCGGCTACGTCGACTCCCTGCCGGCCCCGGGCGAGACGCGGCGGGGCTCGCGCCTCGCCTACGCGCCGGGCGGCAAGGGCGCCAACCAGGCCGTCGCCGCCGCGCGGATGGGGGCGGGGGTGCGCTTCGTCGGCGCGTGCGGGCGCGACCAGTTCGGCGACGAGCTCGCCGCCGCCCTCCGCGACGACGGTGTCGACCTGGCCGGCCTGCGCCGGGTCGACGAGCCGACCGGCGTCGCGCTCATCCTCGTCGACGCCGCCGGCGAGAACCAGATCGTCGTCGTGCCGGGCGCGAACGACGCGGTCGTCGCGCCTCAGCCGGACACGGGCGTCGACGTGTGGCTCGTCCAGGCCGAGGTGCCGGTCGAGGCGGTGTCCGGCACACTCGCCGCCGCCCGCGACAGCGCCGCGACGGCCATCGTCAATCCGTCCCCGGCCGGGAGGCTGCCGCCGGCGCTGGTCGCCGGCTTCGACGTTGCGATCGTGAACGAGACGGAGCTCGTCGCCCTCGGGAGCGAGCTCCCTCCGCGCGTGCTCCTCACGCTCGGCGCCCGCGGCGTCCGCCTCCTCCCCGAGGGGCGCGACATCGCGGCGATCCCGGCCCGCGCCGTCGACACCACGGGCGCGGGCGACGCGCTCGCAGGTGCGACGGCCGCGGCGATCGCCGAGGGGCGAAGCCTCGAGCAGGCCGTGGAGTGGGGGATCGCCGCGGCCTCGGTGTCGGTCGAGCGGCTCGGGTGCCAGCCGGCGATGCCGCGCCGCGACGAGGTCGAGGCGAGGATGCGGCAGGCCGCGGCCGGATGACGCCGACGCCCATCGTCCTCGACTGCGACCCGGGCCACGACGACGCGATCGCGATCATGCTCGCCCTCGCAAGCCCCGAGGTCGAGCTCGTGGCGGTGACGACCGTCTCCGGGAACGCCCCGCTCCATCACACGACCGCGAACGCGATCCGGGTGCTCGACCACCTCGGCCGCTCGGATGTGCCCGTCGCCGCGGGCGCCGACCGGCCGCTTGTGCAGGACCCGTTCACGCCCGGAGATGT
>DASQXS010000105.1:0-4877 GCA_035639615.1 Gaiellales bacterium
CGGCCGCCGCCAACGCGGCGCTCGTCACGATCGCCGTCCCCGCGGGGGCGAGTCGATAGCGCCAGGGCGCGAGACGCCCGTACTCGTACCCGGCGAGGAGGAGGCCGGCGGCGAGGGCGAGGAAGAGGAGCGAACGCTCGGTCTGCGGGAGTTCGGGCACCGCGAACAGGAGGCTCGAGGCCACGCCAAACGCGAGGATGCCGCCGCCGCCGATCTCCAGCTGACGCCGGCGCCGACGCAGTCCGATTTCGACTAGCGCGAGGGCGACGAGCGCCCAGAGTGCGTGCACCGCCACGTGGCCGCGGGCGAAGCGGGTGTCCAGGTCGACGACGCGAATCCAGGCCGAAAGCTCGAGCACGGCGAGCGAGGCGGCGTACAGGGTGAGGACGCCTGCGCTCCACAGGTAGACCGGCCGCAGCCGCTCCAGCGCTCGGGCGGCATCGGCGAGAAGCCGGGAAACGGCGCCGTCTTCCTCCTCCGCGCCCGTGCGCGCGCGCGCATACCACGCGAAGCCCGCGAGGGCCGCTGCGGCGGCGATCACGGCGGGAGTCCCTGCCGCCGGATGCCTCAGTGCGACGAAGAGATCTCGCGGCGGCGCTTCGCGAACGAGTGCGTCGCCGAGTGCGAGCAGAAGGTATGCGCACGCAGGCAGCCGCAGCCGGACCTCGCCCGTATGCTCGGCGAGCCAGAGGAGCAGAACCGCGACGGCCGCCCAAACGGCCGTGAGCGACGCACCGGTGAAAAGCTCGCCGGCCGCCACCGCGCCGAGCGTCAGCGCAATCGCCCACAGCACGCTGCTCAGGTCGCGCAGCGGACGACGCGTGAAGAAGAAAGCGGCGAGCCCGGCATGTGCCGCCGACACGACGAGCAATGCCAGGCCCTCGCGGCGCATGCCGAGCGTCCCGCCGTCGAAGAGGAACGCGCAGGAGTAGGTCGCCAGCGCGGCGCCGGCAATGACGAGCGCGCCGCTGGCAGGGTCGAGCCGGCGCGCGCCGAAGCGCAGGTGCCAGGCGATTCCGACCCCGACGTAGAGGAGCCAGAAGACCGCTGCGAGCGCGACCACGCGCCACGCGAGGGCGTGCGTCTCTGCAACGAGGACGGCGATCTGCGGCAGGCTCGCCGTCGCCGCCGCGAGGAGGATGTCGCGCCAGCGCATCCGGTATGCGACGGCAGCCGCTGCCGCGAACACGATGGCGACGAAGCACGTGCCCACGAACGAGAGCCTGTGCTCGTCGACGACGACCATGAGCGGGACGACCATGGCGCCGATCAGCCCCAGCCCGGCCACGGTCTGAGCCGACCAGGCGATCGCGACGGCGACGCCGACGCCTGCGATTCCCGCTGCGGCGATGAGCGCCCAGATCTGGGGAACGAACCCATACAGGGCCGTCGCCGCCAGCAAGGTGGCATACGCGCCCGCGATCCCGGCGGAGACGGCGGCAAGCGACGCGTACAGACGCCCAAACCGCCGCTTCAGCCACAAGCCCGTGGCGAAGACGGCGATCGACGTGAAACCGCCCAGGCCGATTCGTAGCTCGTGGGTCAGCCAGCCGCGGTTGGCCGCAAGGACGAAGAAGAAGACGATTCCGAGCACCATCACGACGCCGCCTGCCCACGCGAGCCCGCGCGCGCCGAGGAACATCGACCAGTCGATCTCGCGCCGGGGCTTGGGAGGCGCCTTGGGCTTCGGAGCCACGGGAGCCGTCGCGGCGGCCGGTCGCGGGCGCGGCTGGAAGGCGGGCGCAACACTGGGGGCCGCCGCTGGAGCGGGCGCCGCCGCCCGCGGACTGGGCGCGGCCGCGATCGCCTCGTGAATCTGGCGCTCCAGCATCTCGGCCGCCATGAGGACGGCCTGCACCTTTCGGTCGAAGGCGGTCGATCCTGCCGCGGGAGCGCCGGGCCGGGGCCGACGCTCCTGGCCCCGGACCGCGAAGTAGTAGACGACGCCGACCAGTGTCAGCGCCCCGAGCGGGAAGACCCAGGCGGCGAACGGCCACACGACCGGAACGAACCACACCCGGCCCGGGGCCGAGGTTCGCCAGTCGACCATGAGTACCAAGCCGACGATCCAGAGGAGGGCGGCGAGGAGGATCCCGAAGCCGCTGGGTCCGTCACCCTCGGTGGCGAAGCCGACGAGGATGAGCGCGACGACCGCGTGGACGAGGATCGCAGCGGCGAGATTCAGCGCTCTCATCGGTAGGTTCCACGTTCTAATCGCATGCCTGCTATATAGCAAGCCTGCGATATGGGGTCAAGTCCCGCAAGCGGGCAGTCACGCGCGCGCGGTCGCGCACGGGTTCGGAGGGTTACGTCACGAGGTCATAGATCGCCCAGCCGATCGCTATCCAGGCCGCAATCGCAAAGGGGACGAGGAGGACGAGAAGCGCTCCCAGCCGGCTGCTCGTCTGGGCCGGCTCGCTCGGAGCTTCGTCCTCGCGTGTCCGTTCCGGAGTCCACTCGGCCGTGCGCGCTTTCTCGTCCCCGAGAAGCTGCCGACGCACGATCGAAAACCGGGCCATGGCCCCATTGTGAGAAGCGAAGAGGATGGCTCATCTCCCCGGCCACGTCCGCCGGCCGTGCCCCGAGCCGGGAACTCGGCTCGCTGGGCCCGGACGAGTGCTAGGGGCCGGGGGCGGGGGCGGTGACGGTGACGATCTCCGTCACCACCTCGGTCACCGTGTCCTGCACCGTGACAGTGTCGTGCACCGTCACCACCTCGGTGACGGTATCGCGCACGGTTTCCGTCACCGGCAGTGTCTCGACGACGGTCACCGGGAGCGTGGCGATCGACGTCACCCCCGGCCCGGTGACAACCACAGTTCCACCGGGAAGCGTCGTCGTGCCGAAGACCGTCTGCGATGGTCCGGCCACGTAGAACGTCTGGCCGTTGAGCGTTTTCACGCGCAACGGGCCCCGTACCGTCTCGGTCACGATCTTGCCTTTGCGCGTCCGCCAACGGATCACCCGCTTGACGCCGGTCGGTGTCGTCACCGTCTCGATTCTCCCGGTTTCGGTGACGCCGTTGTGCACCCGACGCACCAGGGCACTACCACCCTCGTCGGGAACGACGAAGATTGCGACGAGGAGACCGAGGGCACCGCAGAGTCCGATGATGGCGGCAAGCAAAGCGAACCTTTTCGTACCGCTGATCCTCCGGGCGGTGGGGAGGATGCGCCTTCTGCGCGCACCGGGCTTCTGCAGCGTGGCGAGGATTCCCGTCCAGGCAGGGGGCTTCCATCTCCGAGAGGCGACCGCGTCGCCGTCGTGCGAGCGGTTCCAGAACCTCATGATTCCGTTGCGCGCTTGCGCGCGGCGAATCGCCTCGGCGAGCTCGACTTTGTTCATCCCCGAACGCCCATGCACGCCGAGGCCCCGAGCTTCGTCGTAGAGCTCGGCCAAAGTCAGTCGTTCGAGCTCGTGGTGCCCGAGGCCGGGTAGCCGCGCTCTCGATCCGACCGAGCGCAACAGCGACCGCGTCGCCCCGGCACCACGGATCCAACCCCTCGACCCAGCCCGCAGCTTTGTTTCCTCCCAACATTTCCTCCCAGCCCACTCTGGGAGGGCAACTCGGTCGCGCATTGTAACGCCACTCGAGGTTCGAGTCGTCCGGGCGCTCCACATCGCCAGTCTCGAGTCGAACTTCAGCCCTGCGGTCGGCGGGCGTCGAAGGCGTGAAGCGCGTTGGCAAGCTCAAATCTTCGGGCAAACACTAAAGCTCAGCTCAATCTTCAGAGAACTGGCACTCGGATGCGGGGCCCCCGCGGAGGCACCGACTCCCGCGCTGCGGAGGCGCGGCTCGGGTTTCGCTTCGACGAACATGGGCACGACATGACACGGCGGACATTGACAAGTCCGTCAAGGACTGGTAGACGGTCCCTGCTGCGGCTTGCTCGGTCGTAATTCGGGTCGAGGAGAGGGTGAGGAGTGGATCCGGGGGGATTCGTAAAGCGCTTAGCTATCAGCGTGGAGCAAGGGCCTTCGGCCCTGCTCGCGCGTGCTTCGGTGCGCTGGCTCGCCGTGCTGCTCGGGGTCCTATCGGTTTGGCTCGCCGGGCTCACCGTCGAAGCGCGAGCGGATGTCTCGACGGATGCGTCGGGGACGATCGTCGCGACCACTGATGCTTCGACCGCGGAGAGCGTTTCCACCGGTTCAGCTGATGGCCTGACCGGGACCGGAACGGCTACCGGCGGCATGACGGACGCGACGGGCTCCAGCGACCTGTCCGCCGTAGATGGTGCGGCCACCGGAGATGGTGCAGTAACCACGGACCCCTCGACTGTCACCGATCCCGCAGTCGGTTCCACCGGCACCGGCAGCGACCCCGCGCCGGCCACTGAGCCCACGGACCCCGCGCCCACCACGGATCCCATCACCGATCCGGCCCCGACCGATCCCACCGCCACTTCTCCGAGCACGGAGCCCACGCCCACGCCGGACCCGGCCCCGCCTCCGCCCGATCCGGCCTCGACCGATCCGACTGCCATCGCGCCGGGCACCGAGCCCACGCCTGACCCGATCACGCCGGTGGCCGATCCGGGCACGCCGACGGACACCCTCCCGGCTCCGTCGCCGACGCCGGTTATTCCAGACCCCGTGCCCGTGCCTCCCGGCCAGACACACTCCATCGTCGAGATCGGCGGTACCCAACCGGAGCCCCTGCCCCCGGTGTTGGAACCCTCGGCGCTCGATGTGCTCAGCGGGATCGCCCCGGCTGTCCCCAGCCGAGAGGACGACTCATCCTCGTCTCCCAGGAATGGTCCGCAACCTTCGACCCCCAAAGCTCCAAGCGCCCCGCTATTTCCAACCCCACACAGTCCCTCGGCTCCGGCGAACCCCGCCCCGGGGGGCGTCGGTGGAGGCTTCGGTCCGTCGCCGCT
>DASQXS010000106.1:0-4411 GCA_035639615.1 Gaiellales bacterium
CCTGTACGGCGACACTCTGGGGCCGCCCGGCTCGCCGGGGGCGACCTACGTCGGCATGGAGCGGTGGAACATGCGGGCGATGGTCGCCGGGTTCATGGGGACGCCGGCGCCGACGGCGTGAGGGCGCGTTCCTGCGCGACCCGGGCAGGGGGCGGCTCAGTCGGCCGGCGTCGAGCGCTCGCTACGCCGCCGATACGTCGGCGTTACCGGCGCCGCCTACCGTGGCCGGATGGAACGTCGACCGCACGAAGGCCGTCCGGAAAGGTCGTGGCCGCTCGTGGTTGCCCTCGCGGCCGCGGCGACCGCCCTGATCGCGTTGCTCTGGTGGCTCCTCATGGGCCTCACGAGCATGCCCGGATGCGGGGGCGGATGACGGTGAGAAGCGCTGCTATCGGGCCACGCGCCTAACGGGCAGCCGTGCGCCGCCGCTCCATGCCGGTGAGTATCGGAAGCGCGACCAGCGTGATCCCGGCGATCCCGAGGGCTGCCGCGGCGGCGGCGCCGGCGTACCGGTTCGCGGCGGGCACGTCCCGAACGAGCGTGCACGCGCCGTTCTCGCAATACGTCCTGTGCGGGGCGTTCTGGAGCGCGTAGACGCCGAGGCCGACGGCGATGACGGCGCCGCAAGCACCGGCGGCGAGCGTCCGCCGCCACCACGCCAGGCCGGGCCGCACGCGCAGGCGGGCCAGCGGCACGAGCGCGGTTGCGAGGACCGAAACGACGAGGAGCGCGTACATGGCAGCAGCTCCATATGCGGGCAGATAGAGGTAGTGCGGGTGATGGAGGGCGACCTGCAGGTCGACGCCTTTCGGTCGACGGATCACCGCGTACACCGAGCCGACCGCCAGCAGGACGGCCGCGACCAATGCGATCAGCGCGAGGCGGCGCCACGTCATGGCCCGAGGACACGCCACAACGCCCGAAGGAAGGGGGCCGATATCCTGGCCGCATGGCGTTCTTCGACGATCCCCTTCCCGGCCCCGACACCTGGGAGGAGCCGGCACCCGAGCCGTGGGAGGGGCCGCCGGCGAACGAGCTCGGGGCGTCGGTGCCGATCCGGGTGATTCTTGCCCGGACCGAGCGCGTGCTGGTTGCCGTCGTCGACGTCACGGCGTACTCGACCGGGTTCGAGCTCCAGGTCACGATGCGGAGGTTCGCGTCCGACGCGGAGGACGAGTGCCTGGACTGGTGGGAGGCCGGCGGCCCCGACGCCTTCCGCTTCGGGATCCAGTACGCCGACGGCACCAAGGTGACCGACCGGAGCGGGTGGGAGCGGCCGCCTCGCGGCCCGGTCTTGTTGGGCCGTGGCGGTGGCGGCGGGGGAGACCGCTACGAGCAGGGGTACTGGGCGTGGCCGCTTCCGCCGCCGGGTCCGATGGAGCTCGTCTGCCAGTGGCCGGCGGAGCAGATCGCGCTCACGCGCACCGAAGTCGACGCGGCCGTGATACTTGCAGCCGCGCGGATGTCCGAGCCGTTGTGGGACGCGTCGCGCGCAGCCCGCGCTCGCGGAGGGGCATGGGCGTCCACGTTCGCCGTCCAGCACGCGGTCAAGAAAGGCGACGACGAATGAGCTTCTTCGACGCTCCCGAGCCGCCCGAGGCCGGCGACCCACCTCCCCGGCCGTGGTGGGAGCCGCCCGCAGCCGAGATCGGTGTGCCCGTCCTCCCCGACGTCCGTCTCCTGACGACGGGGGCGGTCGCGGTCGCCGTCCGAAACCTGGCGGCGTACACCACGGGGTTCTCGTTCGTCCTTGTCCAGCGCCTCACCGACGCGATTCGGGCCGAGCCGTTTCACCGTCTCCACCCGCGCAGACGATCCCCGCTCCCCGACGACGCCTTCCGCTTCGGGCTGGAGTTCGCCGACGGGCGGCGGGGGACGATCTTCGACTCGCCGTCCGGCGGCTCGGAGCCCGGCGACCGGATCGCCCTCCTGGGCAGAGGCGGATCTTCGAGCCGTGGCGGCGCCGACCTGCAGTACTGGGCGGCACCGCTCCCGCCGCCCGGCCTGCTCGCCTTCGTGTGCGAGTGGCCGAGCGAGGGCGTCCCCCTCACCCGGGTTGAGATCGATGCCGCGGGACTGATCGAGGCGGCCGGGCGCGGGTAGCGCGAGGCCTCTCCGGCTATCGCCGCAACTGCGGGATGGGGACAAAAGCCACGATGACCGCCCCGATGATCGCCACGATGATGAGATGGCCGATGCTCGCCCAGTGGCCGCGGGCCACCTTGTCGACGACGTCGATGACCGCTGCGATGATGATGCCGCCAACCACGGCGATGACCAGCCGCGCCGTCCAACTTGACAGGTTCACACGGGCAAGTATCGCACGGGTCGCCCTCCCGTGGGCCGTCACCAGGGGCGATGGTGCGGCGGCCGAGCTCGAGCCGTGGGTCGGAGTCGCACGGCCGCAATGTCCGCGATGACGTTCAGGACGATGACGGCGGTGGCGAGGAGATGAGCCCGGCTGGATATATGCACGAGGACGGCCGAATGCCTGCTGGCTCATCCTGAAACGGGTCTTAGGGGGCGCCGCTCAGGTCCGCGCCAGGATGATCTCCTCGAAGAACTCCCCTTGGCGGCGGCCGGTGCGGCGGTTGACGTGGCGGCGGCGGCGGTCGACGACGGTGAGCCCGGCTCGGTCGAGGATCGTGTCGTAGAGGCCGCGCGAGTCGTCGATCACGATGACGACCATGCCGCCGGCCCGGGTGTGGGCGCGCGCGTTTCGGAAGACGGCGGTCATGTCGCGGACGTAGTCGGCGATCACGCCGCGGCCGACCCCGCGGGCTGCGGCGCCGATCTCGTCCGTCCGGCGGTCATCCAGGCCGAGGAGCTCGAACGCGTATCGGTGCTGCTCGTGGTAGTCGATCCGGCCCGGGTACGGCGGCGAGGTGATCACGCCGTCGAACTCGCGCCCGCCGTAGTCGACGGTGCGCCCGTCGGCGTGGAGGACCTCCGTCTCGACGTCGGTTCGCAGGTGCGCGTACTCGCGCAGGCGGCGGATGGTGTCGAGCGTGTACCGGCGCAGGAACTTGGCCGCCTCCCGCGTCGGGGAGCAGATCCGCGCGTGCTTGTGGCAGCGGTAAGGCCCGGTCGTCGGCGCCGCCGGGAAGTCGAGGTCGTGGTGGGCCGTCATCCGTGCGGAGCGGGCGGACCGGGAGAGGACGATGCGCATAAGGTCGCGGCTCTCGGGATAGTCGGAGAGGAGCGCCCGGTAGCGCAGGAGCTCGCGGAGCGCCTGCGGATGGAACCAGGCCTCGAGGTACGGAGTCGCGTGGGACCAGCGCGCCGGAGGGTCGGAGGGCTCGCCGAACCGGGCCAGCGCGGCGGCCAGGTCGCGCTCCACGGCCCCCTGGTCGTGGCGGGCGCTCTTCACCCGGCAGAGGAGCGCATTGAACGCGGAGATGTCGACGCCGACGCTGTGGGCGCCGAACACGCTCGCCTCGACGAGCGTCGTGCCGCTCCCGGCGAACGGGTCGAGGACGCGGTCGCCCGGCCGGAAGTGGCGGCGGAGGAACACCTCGACCAGCTGGGGCACGAACTTGCCCAGGTAGGGGTGGAGCCGGTGCACGTGCTTCGTCCGCTCCCGCTCGGGCAGCTCGTGCTCCGCCCAGGAGAGCTCCGGGTCGATCGCGCCCTCGGCAAGGCCGGCGTAGATCTCGTGTTGGCTCGGCACCCGGCGAAGGTAGCCGGTCGGCCGGACGAGCTCAGCCCCCGGAACCACCGGGGCGCGGCGGCTCGCGCCGAACGCCTGCTTCTCGGCGGCGAGCGCGGCCGAAGCCGCCCGGAACGTGCGGTCGGCGCCGGCCCGGAGAGGAAGTCGACATCGACGCGCCCGACCGGGCCGGCGCCGAACTCGACGTCCCAGGAGCCGAGGCAATGTCAACGCCCGGGGTGGAAGCCGCGGCCGCGCAGGCCCGTCTGGTCGGTACCACGACGGAGGAGAACCCATGTCCCACCGCATTCGCAGGTCAATCCCCTCGACCGCGGCGCTCGCGCTCGCGGCGGCGGCGCTGGTCGCGCCGGCGGCGCAGGCGCGTGTTATCGATTCGCCGGCGACCGGGCCAAACCCGCCCGGCATCGTCGTCCAGCAGTCGGCATCGCCGGCCACGCACGTCCAGGCGCCCGCGCCGGGGTTGAACCACGGCGCCGGGATCGCACCGGCGGTGCCGGTGACTCCGACAGCGCCGAAGTCCGGCGACTCGGGCGTCGACTGGAACGCGCTCGCGGCCGGCGCCGGTATCGGCGGAGCCACCGTGCTCCTGCTCGCAGCGGGCGTGAGCGCCCGCGGCCGCCGCTCCGGCCGAGTCGCCGTCTGAGGCGCAGGGTTGGGGGCCCCGGCGCCGCGCCGGGGCCCCCACGGGCGGCGTTCGCCGCGCACGGCGTGTAGCGTTGCGGGCGTGACCGATCGCATCCC
>DASQXS010000107.1:0-9251 GCA_035639615.1 Gaiellales bacterium
GGCGATGAGATCCTCGTAACGGGACTCGACCACGACGCCAACGTCGCCCCCTGGATGCTGGCGGCGAGCGACCGAGGGGTGACCGTCCGGCAAGCGGGCATCGACACCGAGTCGTGTCTCGTCGACGTGGACGACTTCGCCGGCAAGCTCACGGGTCGCACCCGCATCGCGGCGTTCGGGTGGGCGTCGAACGGCGCCGGGACCGTGAACGACGTCGCCCGCCTCTCCGCCCTGTGCCGCGAGGCCGGAGCAATCTCGTACATCGACGCGGTGCACTACGCACCGCACGGCGCCATCGACGTCGCCGCAGTGGGCTGCGACTTCCTCGTCTGCTCTGCGTACAAGTTCTTCGGGCCCCACGTCGGGGTGCTGTACGGCCGCCACGAGCTGCTCGAGCGGCACCGGCCGTACAAGGTGCGGCCCGCGCCCGACGAGGCGCCGCACTCGTGGGAGACCGGGACGATCAACCTCGAGGGCATCGCCGGCACGACGGCGGCGATGCGGTACCTGCGGTCGCTGGGCATGGACAACATCGCCGTCTATGAGCGCGACCTGGCGGCGCGGCTGCTGGAGGGGCTCGACGCGATCGCCGGCCTCACGGTGTACGGCACCCGCGACCTCGGCCACCGCTGCCCGACGGTCGCGTTCACCGTCGCCGGGAAGCACCCGGCGGATGTATCGCGCGCGCTCGCCGAGCGGGACATCTTCGTCTGGGACGGCAACTACTACGCCCTCGAGCTGATGCAGCGGCTCGGCCTGCAGGAGACGGGCGGCGCCGTCCGAGTTGGGGCCGTGCACTACAACACGGTCGAGGAGATCGATGCGTTCCTGGAGGCGGTGGCACGGCTGGCGTTAGCGTCGCGGCCGCCGGCCGCGCCGACACCACCATCGCCGGCCCGCTCGGCCGCTGGATGACGGCGGTTCACGGTCTGCGGCGGTGCCTCGGGACCGAGTTCGCAGTCCGCCAGAACCGCGCCATCGCGCGGGCTCTCACCCAGATCTCGGGGTAGCCCGGCGACGCTCAGCCGGTGTGGCCCTCCACCTGCTCTCCCTCGGCAGCTTCTCGGATCCAGTCGCCGTAATCCTGGCCGTCAGCCGGCGGCGCGCCGATGCAGACGATCCTCGTGCCCGGCTCGAGCGCGCGGTAGCTCCGTACCGCCGCCGCGTCGGGCGCCGAGACGACGGTGCCCGGCCCGGCCTCGGCCGTCTTGTCGCCGATCCGGAACTCGGCCCTGCCGACGACCACGACGTACGCCTCCTGCTGACCGGATTCGGACTCGTCGTGGGTGATGTCGAAGTCCTCGCCGGGATCGCAGACGATGGCGGAGAGGCCAAAACCGGTGAGCCCGAGCGGCTCGTTCAGCGGCTGCCAGCGACCGTACTCGGTGGGCGTGACCGGATGCGTCTCGAGATCGACGACGTGCATCTCGTCCTCCTTCAGTCGAAGAGCGTGAGCTCGGGAACGGCGTCGGCCTTGAGCTCGTCATAGCTGACCGCGACGACGCCGTACCCGCGGGCCTCGCACATTACCCGCGCCTGCGGCCCGAACTCGGGCGCGACGAGGATGCCGCGGCATGGCGCGTGGGCCGGGTCGAGGTCGACCCGCTGGCAGTAGCGGGTCAGCTGCTCGACGTGCGCCGCCACGGCCCGCACCCGCTTCACCTCGACCACCACGGTCCGCCCGTCCGCGTCCCGGCAGAAGAGGTCGACCGGGCCCACATCGGTGAACCGCTCGCGCGAGATCACGACGAGGCCGGGCTCGATCAGCTCGGGGGATCGTTCGAGCAGCACGTGCATTTGCCGCTCCGCGCCGTCGTGCTCCAGCACAGCATCGTCACTGAGTTCGTGGCGCGCGTCCTCGTGCACCTCCTCGAGCACGATCAGGAGCGTCTCGTCGGACGCCGGCCGGTAGACGCGGATCGTGTCGGCGTCCTCCCGGACCGTTGTCGGGCCGGGCATGTAGTTCAGCGGCTTGTAGCCCTTTTCGGCGTGCACGCACAGCGAGCCGTCGTCCTTGAAGAGGATGACGCGATCGCCGGCTCCGAGGCGGGTGGTCGCGCGGCCGTGATAGGCGATCTCGCAGCGCGCGACGAGGATCCTCATCCGTAGCTCCTGTCGCCGCTTCCTGGGGCACGCGGATCTGGCCGCCGGTTGTCCGGTTGCTTCAGCCACCAGCGCAGCCCGTGCCCAGCCTTCGGCTCGTCCGCATACCGCAGCAGCACGTGCAGATGTGCGTGAGGAATGGATTGCCCGGATGCGGCATGACAGTTCCAACCGATCGTGTAACCGTCCGGTCGGTAGCGTCGATCGAGCAGGGGCTGCGCCTCACGCAGAAGCTGAAACGTCGCTGCAACCTCAGCGTCGGTCAGGTCGAAGACCGTCGGCCGGTGCGCCTTCGGCACGATGGCGGCGCTGCCCGGCAGCAGCTCCACCGCCGCCTCATTGGCAAAGAGGCAGTAGTCATCCTCAACGGTCACCTCCGAGACGCGGCGCAGGCCATCCAGATCGCAGAACATGCACCCACCAGAAGGGTCAGGGGTCATACGGGGCTCGTTATCAAGTCGTAGTTGAGCGGCTTCCGGCAGACGTTACCGCCGGCCGGCGCCGGCACGCGAGCGGTGTCGATGAGGACGTTCTCGTGGTGCTCGTCGTCGCGACGCCACGAGCCGTCCTCGTTTCGGGAGAAGACGGCCATCTGGCGGACGGGCCGGCGCGGGCACCGAGAACTCCGTGACGAGGGCCCAGTCCGGCCCGACCCAGCCTCGGGGCGGCTCGCCGGACCGGAGCAGGGCGAGCTCCAGGTCTTCGAGGTCGATCGCCAGCACGCCGGCAGGGCGGAGCGCCTCCGCTACGCCGACGAGCGACCGGTCAAGCGCGTCCGCATCCGCCAGGTAGTTGAGGACGTGGCCGACGGACACGATCGCGTCGGCGGCCGGCAGCGGGTCGTCGGGCAGGGTCAGTCGGCGGATCTCGGCGGCGCCCGCCGCGTCCCGGGCCAGGTCGAGCATCGCCGGCGAGGCGTCGGTCGCGATGACCCGATGACCCGCCTCGACGAGGTAGCGGGTGAGAAGGCCGCTCCCGCACCCGAGCTCGAGCACCAGCCCGTCGCGCTCACGAATCGGGGCCAGCAGCTCAAGGATGCCCGGCGCGCATGCATCGGCGTGGAAGCCGAATCCGAGATGGTGCGCGCGGGCGAGATCCCGCCGGTAGTACGGAGTGCCGCCTGGCCCCACGGCGTGGCTACGATACCGCGGCCATGTTCCAGAAGACGACCCTCGAGAACGGCCTCCGCGTGGTGACGGCGCCCATGCCGGCAGCCAAATCCGTGGCGGTGATGGTGATGGTCGCGGCCGGCAGCCGGTACGAGACCAAGGACACCAACGGCATCGCCCACTTCGCCGAGCACATGTTCTTCAAGGGCACCGAGCGGCGGCCGACGGCCAAGGACATCTCGGCCGAGGTCGACGGCATCGGGGGCGAGTTCAACGCCTTCACGAGCAAGGAGTACACGGGCTACTACATCAAGTGCGCCGCCGAGCACCGCTCGCTCGCGCTCGACGTGCTGGCCGACCAGCTCCTCCACTCCAAGTTCGACGCCGAGGAGCTCGAGCGCGAGAAAGGCGTGATCATCGAGGAGCTGAACATGTATGTCGACACGCCCCGCGACCACGTGGACAGCGTGTACGACCACCTGCTCTTCGGCGACCAGCCCCTGGGCTGGGACATCATCGGCACGAAGGACACGATCCGCGCCGCGGGCCGGCAGACGTTCCTCGACTACCTCGACTCCTGGTACGCGCCGCGGCGAATCGTCGTCGGCGCCGCAGGAGCCGTGAACGGCGACTTTCTGGGCGAGGTGCAGGCCCAGTTCGGTCACCTCGATGACCGGGCCACGGGCACGCCCACGCCGGTGCAGGTCGACCAGGACCGGGCCCGCGTCAGCCTCGAGACCCGCGACTCCGACCAGGCCCACCTGCGGCTCGGCGTGCGGGGCCTGCCGACGACCCACCCCGACCGGTACGTGATGCAGGTGCTGTCGGCGATCCTCGGCGGCGGGATGTCGTCTCGGCTCTTCATCGAGGTGCGCGAGCGCAAGGGCCTCGCCTACTACGTCTTCTGCCACCACTCCGCCTACGACGACGCCGGAACCCTTTTCTCGCAGGCCGGGGTCGACATCGAGCGCATCGACCTCGCGGTGGAGACGATCGTGGGCGAGTTCGGAAAGCTGGCGGCGGAGCCGGTCGAGGCCGACGAGCTGCGCCGGACGAAGAACTTCCTCAAGGGCAGGCTCGTGCTCCAGCTCGAGGACCCGCGCGGCCTGATCACGTTCGGCCTGCGCCGTGAGACGCTCGAGGGGCGCCTGGCCGAGCCGGAGGAGGTGCTCGAGGGCGTCGAGGCCGTCACCGCCGAGGACGTGCAGCGGCTCGCCGGCGAGATCATCCGGGACGAGGGGCTGAACTTCGGGCTCGTGGGGCCGTTCAACGACGAGCAGCGGTTCCTCGACCTGCTGCACGTGTGAGCGGCCTTCGCCTCTACGCGATCCCGTACTCGACGAACGTCGAGCGGGTGGCGCTCGCGCTGGGACACAAGGGCGTGGACGCGGAGGTGGTGATGTGCGATCCGTCCGACCGCACCCCGATCCGCGACGTGAGCGGCCAGGGCCTGGTGCCCGTGCTCGACGACGAGGGCTTCGTCGTCGCCGACTCGACCCGGATCATCGAGCACCTCGAGGAGCGGTTCCCCGATCCGCCGCTGCTCCCCGCCGATCCTGCACGGCGCGCGGAGCTGCGCGTCTTCGTCGACTGGTTCAACCGGGTGTGGAAGGTGCCGCCGAACCGGATCGAGGAGGAGCTCTCGGCATCCGAGCCCGACCAGGTTCTGATCGACGCCCTCGCGGCCGAGATGCGGGCCTCGCTCGAGACGTTCGAGGCGCTGCTCGACGGCCGCCACCACCTCATGGGGGAGGAGTTCTCGGCCGCTGACTGCGCCGCCTTCCCGTTCCTCAAGTACGGCCTCTGGATCAAGGAGGACGACGACGAGCGCTTCCATCGGATCCTGGCCGACAACCTGGCGCTCGACGGCGGCCACCCGAACGTCGAGGCGTGGCTCCGGCGAGTGGACGAGCGGCCGCGCGTGAGCGGCGTCATCGTCCACCCTGCTAGGGCTTGACCTCCAGGTCGTAGGGGAAGTCGGTCAGGACCTCGCAGCCGCCGTCGCGGACCACCGCCAGGTCCTCAAGCCGGACGCCGCCGAGATCCTTGCGATAGACGCCGGGCTCGATCGTGACCACGTCGCCGGCGATCAGGTCGTCGCCGGCCATCCCCATGCTCGGCGGCTCGTGCACCTCGAGCCCGACGCCGTGGCCGAGCCCGTGGAAGAAGTCCTCGTCCAGCGTCTCGCCCGAGGCGACGCCTCGCTGGGTGCGATAGCCGCCGCCCTCGATCGCGTCGCACGCCGCCTCCCACACGGCACGGCCGTTCACTCCGGCGCGGATCGCGTCGGTCGACCGCTTGACCGCCTCGAGCACGGTCGCGTGCATGTGCCGCAGCTGCTCGGGCGCCTCGCCGAAACAGAACGTGCGCGTCATGTCGGCGCAGAAGCGGGTGGTCGCATCCGTCGGGAAGATGTCCACGATCAGCGACTCGCCCGGCCGCACCGGGCCGGTGCCGAGCTCGTGCACGAACGCGCCCTGCGGGCCCGGGCTGGTGATCGGCGGCTCGCCCTCGCAGCCGTGAGCGCGCAGCGTCTCGATCACCTCGGCGCGCACCCGTTCGGCGGTCAGCGGCTCGCCCTCGAAGCTGAGCCCATCGCCCGTCGGCGAGGAGGAGCCCAGCACCTCGACCACACGCGCCATCGCCGCTTCGGTGGCACGTTGCGCGGCGCGGATCGCAGCCAGGGCGCGCTCGTCCTTGCTGCGCCGGCGAAGCTCGAATCGGTCGCGGTCGGGAGTCACGGAGACGCCATGCCCGCGCAGGAAGTCGGCCGCCTCGAGCCGGAAGGTCGGCGGAACCGCGACCTCGGCGAGGCCCAGTTCGGCCACCGCTCGGCGGAGCACCTCGAGCTGCGCCGCGTCCCAGGTCATGCCCGAGCGCACCAGATCCCGCGAGCCGAACTCTGTGAAGAGCCGCACCTCGGTTGCCGTCGAGTTGCGGCGGGCAGCGTCCGCTTCGAGCTCGCTCGTCACGATCACCTTGCGCCCGTTCACCTCGAGGTAGATGAACGGATCGACAACGGAGATCCCGGTCGCAAAGTAGAGGTCCGGGTCGCGGAGCGAGTCCGCATACATGAGGATGGCTGGCTCGGGCATGCGGGCAAGCTACCACCTGACCACGGCTAACGTTCACACGTGCCCACCGCACGGTTCGACGAGCTCTTCGCCGAGCATTTCGCGCGTTTCCGCAAGGGCCTTGCGAACGGCACGCGGGTATGGGACGCGCACACCCACCTCGGCGTCGACGAGGACGGGTTCCGGCTCGCGCCCGACGAGCTGCTCACCGCGATGGAGGCGCACGGCGTCGACCGCGCCTTCACGTTCCCGCTCAACGATCCCGACCGCTTCCCCGGCTACCGCACGCCGAACGACCGCGTGCTGGAGTGGGCTGCCGCGGCGGACGGCGCGCTCGTGCCGTTCTGCCGCCTCGACCTCACGGCCGACCCGGTGAGAGAGGCGAGGCGGTGCCTCGACCACGGCGCCCGCGGGATCAAGCTCCATCCGCGGGCGCAGAAGTTCGACTTCGGCGAGCGCGGCCTCGACCCGGTCTTCACCCTCGCGGCCGAGCGGCGCGTCCCGATCCTGATCCATGCCGGCCGGGGCCTGCCGGCAATCGCCGACGATCTCAGGCGCCTCGTCGAGCACCATCCCGAGGCACAGCTGATCCTCGCCCACGCCGCGATCGCCGACCTCGAGCACATCGGCCGGACGCTGCTCGACCATCCCAACGTGCTCTACGACACCTCGGTGTGGTCGAACACCGACCT
Source organism: Gaiellales bacterium (assembly GCA_035639615.1). Classification (GTDB taxonomy): domain Bacteria; phylum Actinomycetota; class Thermoleophilia; order Gaiellales; family JAICJC01; genus JAICJC01. The sequence goes on from DASQXS010000107.1 coordinate 6,979, forward strand.
GCACGCCCTGTTTGCGACGGCATCGCCCGAGCAGATCGTGTTCGCCAGCGACGCCCCGTACGGCATGCCGGGCATCGCGCAGATTCAGATCGGCGCCGCCCTGCGGCGGGCCGGCGCAACGCCGGAGCAGGTGCAGGCGATCATGTGGGGAAACGCCGACCGAGCGGCGCGCGGCGAGCCCGCCCCCGCTCTCTCGCCGCCGCTTCTCCCGCGCGACCGGACGCTGCCGCTGCAGCGCGTCCGCATCCACGAGTATCTGATCATGGCGACGACGCTCCTGTGGACGCGGCTCGGGGACCTGCCCGGAGCAATCGGACTCGCCCTGCGGGCCTGTGACCTCGACGGCGACTGTGGCCTCGACGAGGTGGCGGCGCTGATCGAGGCGGCCGAGGAGCTGTGGACGGAGGCGCTCGCCATCGAGGATCTGGACGCCGCGCGGCCGTATACGCGCGCGGCGGCCCGGCTGCTGCAGATCGCGGACTCGATGCTCTTCGACGTGTGATCGCCGCCGTCGTGCTGGCAGCCGGCGAGGGCCGCAGGTTCGGCGGGCCGAAGCAGCTCCACCCGATCGATGGCCGGCCGATGCTCGAGCGTGTCCTCGCAGCCGTGGCGGACGCGGCGATCGAGCCGCGCGTGTGCGTCCTCGGCGCCCGGGCGGACCGCATCCAGGCGGAGGTGGATCTGCACGGCAGCCGCATCGTCGTCTGCGCGCGGTGGCGCGACGGCCAGGCGGCGTCGCTTCGGGCCGGGCTCGCGGCGCTCCCCGCCGAGACGTCCTTCGCGCTCGTCGTCCTGGGCGACGGCCCCGGCCTGGATCCCGAGGCGGTACGCCGCGTCGCCGCCGCGGCCCATCCCGGCGACACCCGCATCCTCGCGGCTGACTACGGCGGCGGCCGCTCGCATCCAGTGCTTCTGCCGCGGGCTCGGTGGGGAGACGTTCCCGAGCGCGGCGAGACGCCCGTCCGCGGCCTCGGCGCCGAGCTCGTCGACTGCCGCGGCACAAGGCCGCCCGGCGACGTGGACTACGCGGCGTCGTCCTGACCGCAGCAGCGAAGGCGCAGCCGGTCGACGAACCCGCTCGGCACCGGATCACCGCAGCAGCAGTCCTTCACGACCTCGCGCAGCCGCCGCTCGAAGACGTATCGCTCGTTGCAGTATCCGCACGTCTGGAGATGCTCGTCGATCCTCGCCACCTCGACCTCCGTCAGCGCCCGGTCGAGGTAGGGCTGCATGAGATGCTCGGCCCCCCGGCAGGGATCGGCGCTCATGCGGCACCCTCGTCCGCCGCGTGCTCCGCGAGCCGCTGCTTCAGGAGCCGCCTGCCGCGGTAGAGCCGCGACATGACGGTCCCGATCGGGATACCGAGAATGTCCGCCGTCTCGGCATAGGAGAAGTCGCCCACGTCCACCAGCACCACCACCTCCCGGAAGTTCTCCGGCACATCCCCCAGCGCGTCCACCACGCCGCGGCCGGCCAGGCGAGCCAGCACGCGCTCCTGCGGCTCACGCCCCGTCTCGGCCAGCCGGTTGTACAGGTAATAGTCGCCCTGCTCGTCGAGCGGCTCCGACGGAGGCCGCCGGCTCTGGCGCCGGAGCTCGTCCATGTTGGCATTCCGCATGATCGTCGCGAGCCACGCGGCCAGGTTCGTCCCCGGCCGGTACGACCGCCAGGCCCGGAACGCGCGCAGGTACGTCTCCTGGACCAGATCCTCGGCAGTCTGAGGCGACCCCGTGAGCCGAAGCGCGATCCGGTAGAGGTGCTCGGCGTGCATGAGCGCCTCCTCCTCGAAACGGGCCCGGTCGCGCGCCTCTGTTGCGCCGGCCGATCCCGGCGTTGGCTCGGGGTCCGATGCCATGAGATCGAGCGTATCAGCCACGAGAAGCATGCCCTCGGGGTAACGCCCGGATCGCCGGCGCCATTCCCGCCGAGTTTTAGTCACTTTGGCTATTATTGATCGGCCGTGCGCGAGACGACCCCCTCTCACCGCAGCGACCTGCTCGTGATCGGCGCCGGTCTGGCCGGCCTCTACGCGTCGATCCGAGCCGCCGAGCAGGGCGCCCGAGTGATCCTCGTGACCAAGGGCTCGCTGCGGTCGTCCAACTCGTTCATGGCCCAGGGCGGGATCGCCGCGGCCGTCGGACCGGATGACGACCCAGCCCGGCATCTCGCGGACACGCTCGCCGTCGGCCGCGGCCTCAGCCTCCGCGGCGCGGCCGAGGTGCTCGTGACCGAGGGCGTCGCGCGGATCGAAGACTTGGAGCGGCTGGGCGTCT
>DASQXS010000108.1:0-16593 GCA_035639615.1 Gaiellales bacterium
GCGAGCATGGCCGCGGTGGAGTCTCACCTCCTTTCGGTCGGTGAGCGGCGGAGCGCCGCCGCGGCCTCATCGAACCCGTCGCCACCCGCCGCCAGGACAGCCGCGGACGCCCAGAACTCCTCTGGATGCGCAGTGCTGACGGCCGAGAGATCGAGTTGGTGCGACCTTCAGGCCGACTCGGCGCGCGCGAGCAAGGCCTCGCACTGCCGCACGAAGGCCGCCGCGCCAACCCGTCGCCAATGGTCGAAGCTGCCCAACGGCCCAGTCACGGTCTCGCTCGTCGGTGATCACGCGTTCCACAGCGGCGGCAAGCCTCGCCGCGGCAGCCTCAGCCGCGTCTGATTCCAACACCCCCGCCTCCGCCTTGACCATCTCGCCCAGCGCCCAGCACGCCACGCCTTCTCCATACGCGAGCGACCGTCCCCGTCGCCACCGAACCAGACCCGGCAGCTCCTCGACGTGCACCCCGAGCTCTTCCACTAGCCGTGTCTTCCCGATGCCGGGCGCGCCGATCAACGTCACCAGTTGGGTGGAGGGCTCATCGATCGAGCGTCCCAGCGCCGCCACGACGCTCGCCAGCTCTTTCTTACGGCCCACCAGCGGCAGATCGTCACGCCGAGCCTGCTCCGGCAGTAGCGACCGCGGCGCGAGCGCCTGCCACACGGACACGGGCACCGCCTTGCCCTTCGCCTGGATCGGCTCAGCCTCTCGATACTCGATCACGCGGCTGATGGTGCGGTAGGTGATCTCGCCCACCAGCACGCCATCCACCGGCGCCGCGGATTGCAACCGCGCGGCGGTATTGACGACATCGCCGGATGCCATCCCCTCACCCTCGGACGGTCGCGCACTCACGGCCACCAAGGCTTCGCCCGTGTTCACGCCGATCCGCACGTGCAGGTCGAGTCGCTCGTCCTCGTCGCGCAGGCGCGCAACGGCATCCTGAATCGCCAGCGCAGCCCTTACAGCCCGCTCAGGATCATCCTCATGCGCCGTGGGAGCGCCAAACAAGGCCATGACCGCGTCGCCGATGAACTTCTCGACCGTCCCGCCGTACCGCTCCAACTCGCGGCGCAGGAGCTTGTGGTAGGGCTGGAGCGCCGCGGACATCCTCCACATCCATCGCCTCCGATCGGCTGGTAAAGCCGACCAGATCGGCGAACAGCACGGTGACGACTTTGCGCTCTTCCTGGCGTGTGGCAGAGTTGGCGAGCGGCGTGCCGCACTGGCCGCAGAACTTCATTTGGCCGGCGTTGTGCTCGCCACAGTTGGGACAAACCCGCATGGCCGAGCGAGTCTACCGCCGTGCATCTCTCCAAGTCAGGTGCGCGACGACGCAGAGCGTGGCGGTGGCAGACGCGCCAGCCAGACCCGCCAACGCTCGCGGACGCCCTCGGCTTCGACTATTTGACGAGCATGGCTCGGGCGGGATACGCCGTCCCCGCTGATGGGGCGGGAGTTGGCTGTGTGACTGGCTCCTGTGTGCCTGGAGCCTCCCTGAACGTGCCCCAGTCGGGTGCGAACTCGACGACGTTGGGCGTGTTGGTGATGTCGTGGGGGTGTGATCCGTCGGCGTTGATCACCCACAGGTCGGGGTTCGCCTGCTCGGTGAGGATGCGGTCAAACACGATCTGGCGGCCGTCGGGCGAGTAGGCGGGGAAGAAGTCGTTCCGCTGGGTGGGGCCGCTGGTGATCCGGCGGATGCCCGACCCGTCAGGGCGGATGGTGAATAAGACCGAGTGGGGCACGTCGGCGTTGGTGGCAGACACGATCCGCTGCCCATCCGGCGACCAGTCACCGGTGGCGGCGCGAAGCCGAAGCGGCGTCAACCGATGCAGGTGACTGCCGTCCGCCCGCACCAAATACAGCGCGGGTACCTGCGACGCGGTGAAGCTGGAAAACACGATCCACCGCCCGTCGGGCGAATACTGGGGGAACGACTCGTCTTGGCGGGCATGGGTGATCCGGTGAAGGCCCCCGCCCTCGGCGCCGATGGTGTAGATGCTGTCGGGCGGATTCCCCGTCGCGCTGTGGACGAACACGATCCGCCGCCCATCCGGCGACCACGACGGCTGGGCGGTGAACCCTTTCAGGTGGGTCAACTGGTCGACATCCCTGCCGTCGGCGTGCACGGTGTAGACCTGCACCGTGCCGGTGCGGTCGCTATCAAACGCGATCTCGCGCCCGCTCGGCGACCAGTCAGAAAAGACCGAGTTGTGCTTGGCCGACGTATGCGTCACCTGGTCGATGTCGCTGCCATTCGGGTTCACCCGCGCGATCTGAAAACTGCCCATGACAGCGCGGTCGGTGGCAAACGAGATCTGGCCGTTTCGACCGGGAAACGCCGCCCGCGCCTGGCCCGCAGACACCAGCGCCACCATGCCCACCACGATCACCACCAACAGCTGTCCACAACGTCCACGCCGCCCCGCCTTCATCGCCACCCCTCCCCGGTCACCCGGACGTAGCCCGCACCCGACTTGTCGCGTTCCGCACGAGCTGCGCGACACTACCACACCTTCCCACCTCATGGGCGTCCGCCGACCGCGGTCATGCGCGGTGACGGCTGCCGCTGCAACGACCGTCCGCGGCATCGCCTCACCCACCGACCAAGAGGCATTTGCCGGTGCTACCCGACTGGTTGCGCCTCCCGCCCGAAGCAGTCGCCCTTGAGGGCGGCGCCGGCGGCGAGAGTCACGAGGCACAGCACCGCAGCGGCCACGGACGTGCCGATGCCCGTATGCAGCCATCGCGGCCGCCGCCTGACCGCCGCCTCTGGGGCTCGACCGAGGACCATATCCACCCTTCGACATCGCGGCCGGCCCAGTGGTTCGCCAATGGTCGCAGCCGGTAAGGTGCCCGTCGTGCCCGGCTACGCCGTCTCGACCATCGCCGACATGCCGGACGTGCCAACGCTTGACGACCCCGGCGATCCGGCGTGGAAGCCGATCCAGCATTTCCTCGGACTGACCGCGTTCGGCATCAACGCCTACGTCGCGCGGGCCGCGGGCGACGAGCTCGCGGCCGAACACGACGAGGCGGGTTTCGGCCAGGAGGAGGTCTACGTCGTGATCGCCGGCCGGGCGAGGTTCACCGTCGCCGGCGAGGAGATCGACGCGGCCACGGGCACGGTCGTCGCCGTGCGCGACCCGGCGCTCATTCGCTCGGCCGTTGCCGTCCACGCAGGAACGACCGTCCTCGCCATCGGCTGCGCCCCGGGCTGCTTCCAGACCAGCTGGCAGCCCCGGCACTTCGCCGGCCTCCCCCGCCACCCGGCGCTCGGCGGCTGAACCCGAGTCAACCGGCCGTCGCTCGTGCCGACTACCGCGGCGAATGACGCCGTACGAACCCGATATCGCCTCCGGCATCGAGCAGGTGCGTGTGGACGGGGCGCACCTGCTCGCGTACCCGGCCGGACGCCACGCGGAGCGCCTCCGCGCCCCGGCCCGCGTCACCGTGTGCGTCCCGGTGTGGAACGGCGGCGGAAATCTCGCGCGCTGCCTGGACGGCGTGGCGGCTCAGACGTTCGCCGACACGGACATCGTGATCGTCGACAACGTCTCGACCGACGGCACGTTCGCGCGCGCGGCCGCGTTCGCCGCGACGCACCCTCGTACCACCGTCTACCAGAACCCCGTGAACGTCGGCAGGATCGGGAACTGGAATCGGTGTCTGGCGCTGGCGGAGGGCGTCTACGTGAAGCTCGCGATGGTGAATGACATCCTGGCGCCGGACTGCGTCGAGCGACTCGCCGCGGCGCTCGACGCCCACCCGTCGGCCGCAGTGGCGGCGTCTGCGGTGAGCATCCGCAACCCGGACGGGTCGATGGACGGAGGCGCGATCTTCCCGACAACGACGCTTCTCCCGGGCCGTGCCGGGATCGAGTATGGCCTTCGGGTGCACAACGTCGCCGGCGGCCCGAGCGGCCAGATGCTGCGCACGGCGGCGCTCACCGGCGAGGCCGCCCGGTTCGATGAGACGTTCTCATGGGCGGCCGACTGGGAGCTCACCATGCGGCTCTTCCTCCACGGCGACCTCGTGTACGTGCCCTCGCCGCTGAGCGTGCTCGACCTCACCGCCGCCGGGCGCTTCCACACGAGCGCGCTCTCGGCGGATCAGTTCCGGGACGAGTGCCGGGTCACCGCCGGGGCCGTGGCCGGGCTCGGATCGGAGGTCTCCGACGAGCTGGCCGCAGCGGCGCTCGCCCGCATCGATAGGCTGTACGCGGAACGCGGGTGCGATGCGGCCCTCTCGCCCGACCGGGAGCGCGCGCACCAGGCTGTCGGGGCGCGGTCGAGCTGGGAGGATGCCGGCCGGCGCGTGTTCACCGCCGTCCTCGATCGCTGGGACGGATGGCAGCCGCTCGTCTCGGCGTACGTCGCCGAGTTCGGCGGCTCGGAGCCGGTCTCCCTCGCCCTCGTCGCCGGCAGCGGGGCCGGCGTCGACCCGGAGCGCATGTACGCGGACGTCGCCGCCCACCTCGCCGGCCTCGGCCGCGACCCGGAGACGATCCCCGACCTGAGCCTCGCCGCCGCGCCGCCGACCGCCCCGGCGGCGCCCGAAGCCGAGTGGCTCGAGCTCGCCGGCCGCCTCTCGGAGCCGGAGCTGCGCGAGCGCCTGCGGCACGCCGCAGCCGCCTAAAGTCGCCCGGCGGCCAAACGATAACCGGGCTGCCGTGCCCCCCAGCACCGAGAGCCTCGCCATCCTCGCCCATCGCGCGCTCCTTGCGGGGAGCGACCCGCCCGCCGAGAACCGCGTCTCCGCGATCCGGCGGGCCGTCCGCCTCGGATTCGGCGTGGAGTTCGACGTCAGGGCCGACCCGGAGGGCCGGCTCTTTTTGAGCCACGATCCCGCCGAATGGGAGGAGGACCGCGACCTGGGCGCCTTCCTGGCCGACCCGGGTGCCGGGCCGCACGCGCTCAACGTGAAGGACCTCGCGACGGTCGACGCGATGCTGGCCGCGATCGACAGAGCGGACGCGCGCGACCGGCTCTTCCTCTTCGACTTCGAGCTCGCCGGCGGCGGCCGTGACGCATGCCGGCAGCTGATGCGCGAGGTCACCGACCGCGGGTTCGCGGTCGCGCACCGGCTGAGCGAGCGGGAGCCGTTCCTCGACGTTCTCCTCGCCTCGCCGCCCGCCGCCGCGTGGCTGGACGAGTTCGAGCGGCCGTGGGTCGAGTCACGGCACATCGCCGCGCTGACCGCCGCCGGCGTCGCCACCTACTACGTCTCGCCGGAGCTCCACCGCCCGACGGGCGTCGACGACCTGCGGCGGCGCTGGGACGAGGTCATCGCGTACGGCGTCACCGGCATCTGCACCGACTATCCAATCGCACTGCGCGAGCACGCGGGAGGCACAGCATGATCAAGGCGGTCATCTTCGACATGGACGGCGTGCTCGTCGACGCCGACAAATGGCACTTCAACGCGCTCAACGTCGCGCTGCAGCACTCCGACGTCGATCCGATCTCGTGGCAGGAGCATCTGACCGTCTACAAGGGGATCCCGACGCGGTCGAAGCTCGAGATCCTGACGGCGCGCAAAGGCCTCAGCCCGGAGCTCTGGGACAAGATCCACGAGACCAAACAGGAGGTCACCGAGCAGATCATCGCCTCCTTCTGCCAGCCGGATCTCGAGAAGGTCGAGATGATGCGGCTGCTGGGACGTGACTACCGCGTGGTCGTGTGCTCGAACGCCGTCCGTCACACCGTCGAGACCATGCTCGACCGCGGCGGCCTCCTCACCCATGTCGACTTCTACCTGTCCAACCAGGACGTCGAGCGCGCCAAGCCGCACCCCGAGATCTACCTCAAGGCATTCGAGCTCCTCGGGCTCGCCCCCGACGAGTGCGTGATCGTCGAGGACTCCGACGTCGGCAAGGCCGCCGCGGCCGCAGCGGGCGGCGTCCTCTGCTCGGTGAACGACCCGGCCGACGTGAACTACTACCGAGTGATGCGCACGCTGCGGGAGGCGGATCGCCTGAACGTGGTCATCCCGGCCGCGGGCCAGGGGAAGCGGTTTGCGGAGGTGGGCTACCAGCACCCGAAGCCGCTGATCGACGTCGAGGGCAGGCCCATGATCGCCTGGGTGCTCGAGAACTTCGCCGGCGTGGGCCGGCCGATCGTGGTCATGCAGCAGCGCCACATCGAGCAGTACTGCGCCGACTTCCACGTTCGCGAGCTCGCGGCCGACGCCGAGATCGTCCCCGTCCACGGGATGACGGAGGGGGCGGCCTGCACCGTCCTCCTGGCCGAGCAGCTGATCGACAACGGCTCCGAGCTCGTGCTCGCGAACTCCGACCAGTACGTCGACGTCGACGTCGCCGGCTTCGTGCAGCGCATGCGCGACCGCGGCGCCGACGGCGGGATCCTCACCTTCCGCGACGACCACCCCAAGTGGAGCTATGCCCGAACCGACGCGGACGGGCGGGTCATCGAGGTGGCGGAGAAGGTGGTGATCTCCGACCAGGCGACGGTGGGCATCTACTACTTCCGCCGCGGCGCGGACTTCGTCGCCGCCGCTCGGCGCATGATCGAGAAGGACGCCCGCGTGAACGGCGAGTTCTACGTCTGCCCGGTCTTCAACGAGCTGATCGCCGCGGGCGCGACCGTGTACGTGGACGAGATCGAGAAGTCCTCCATGCACGGTCTCGGAACGCCGGAGGACCTCGAGGCCTTCCTTGCCGCGCGACGCAGGGGTGCCCTCCGGACGGCCGCATGAGGCCGACGGTCGCGATCCTGTCCCACCGCGCCGAGCCCGCGTCCCTGGCGCGGAGCACGGTCACCTATCAGGCGGCGCAGTTCATGCACATGCAGGGGCACGCGGACGTGCTGTGGACAGAGAAGGCGCTGCCCGTGCTGCGCGGAGAGGCGGCCGGCCCGGCCATCGACGCCGTCGTCGTCTTCGACGAGACCGCGCTTCTCACCGACGAGCAGATCCGGTCGGTCCTGCCGCTGCACGACGCCCTGCTCGTCTTCGTCACCCACGACTTCTGGTGCCATCCACTCCAGGTGGCGCGGGCGCTGCGCGCGCAGCCGCGCATGCTCATGGTCGTCCGCCACGAGTGCTCGCAACGGCTCTTCCGGCGCCTCCTTCCGGACGTGCCGATCGTGCTGCAGCGTCCCGGCGTCGAGACCGCGATCTTCGGGCCATCCCCAGAGCCGAAGCGCTACGACATCATCCTCGGCGGCTCCGAGACACCAGACTACCCGGTGCGGATCACGCTCAATCGCGTCGTCCGCGAGCATGCCGGCCGCTACGGCTGGCGGGTGCTCGACATGACGGGGCGCGGACTCATGTCCAACCCGCCGGGCACCCAGCTCGAGTACGCCCCGGCGCTCGCGTCCGCGAAGGTCGCGCCGACGGGGACCAACCGCGGAGGCGCCGAGCCGGCCCGGCTCGTGACGCAGTACTTCGATCCCAGCCCGGCCCGGGCGGCGTTCGACCACCCCTTCTACGGCCTCTCCACCCCCGAGCTCGACGTCGAGGCGTTCGAGACTGCGGGCATCACCCCCCGGTATCTCGAGACGCTTGCCTCGGAGACCCTGCTCGTGGCGGATCTGCCCGCGTGCGACGACCAGGAGTGGTACCGGGACAAGATGGTGGTCATCGACCCGTCCGCGTCCGACGGGGAGCTGGCCGCGCTGATCGACCGGTGGGTGCGCGACGACGACGCCCGCGAGCGGCTGTGCCGGGAGGCTCGGCGGGCCGTCCTCGAGACAGAGACGTCCGAGCTGCGCGCGCGCGAGCTGGTCGAGATGATCGGAGCGCATCTGTGAGGGCGAGCATCCTCATCGTCGCCCGCGACAACCCGGCGGTGCTGTGGGCGCAGATCGAGGCGCTCGTCGGATGCGACCTGCCCGGCGACGTGGAGGTCGTCATCGTCGACGACGCCTCCGGCCCGCAGGTGTCGGAGCTCCTGCGACGGCTGGAGGGGGATGTGACCGTGCGCCGCAGCGACCGCCCCCTCGGACGCCGCGCCGCGCTGGCGGTCGCCGCGGACGCGGCGTCGGCGCCGGTCTGCGTGGCGCTCGCGCCGGTCGCGCGGCCCCGGCCCGGCTTCGTCGCACCGCTGCTCGACGCGCTGGCCGCAGGCGCGACGCTGGCCGCGCCCGTGGTCGAGACGGGCGCCGGCGACGTGCACGGCTACCGGCGCCGCTCGGACGGCAGCCTCTGGCCGATCGCGGCCGCGGGCGAGGGGCGCCCCGACGCCCTCGGCCTCGACTGCCTCGGGGCCCGGCGAGGTTTCTGGCTCGGACGCAACCCGGCGCTCCGGGCCGTGGAGGGGCACCTGGAGACCGCGCTCGCCGATGCCGCCCGGGGGCGGCTGGCGGTAGCGACCGCGGCACGCGTCCGGCGGGCGTCGGAGGGGCCGCCCGCGAGCGTCGTCGTCTGCACGCGCGACAGGGCGGCGGAGGCCGTCGAGTGTGTGCGCGCCTGCGCCGCGCACGGCGTGCTCGCAGACGGCTGCGAGCTGATCGTGGTGGACAACGGGACGACGCCGCTTCCAGCCGAGTCCCTTCCGGGAGCCGTCGTCGTCCGCGAGCCACAGCCGGGCCTGTCGCGCGCCCGAAACGCCGGCGCCGCCGCTGCGCGGACCGGCATCGTCGTGTATCTCGACGACGACGCCCGACCCGCGCCGGGGTGGCTGGAGCACGTGCGGGACGCGTTCTGCGAGCCCGGCGTCGCCCTCGCCGGCGGGCCGATCCACGCGCTCTGGCCGCCGGAGCGCCCGGCGGGTTGGCCGCCGGCCGGGCTCGAGTCCGCGTTCAGCATCCTCGACCTCGGCGACTGCGATCAGGACTTTCCTGGCCGGGGCGAGGTGTACGGCGCGAACTGGGCGATCCGGGCGGAGACGCTCGCGGCCGCCGGCGGGTTCGACCCATCGCTGGGCGCCGGCGAGGGCGGCCGTCTGGGCGGCGAGGAGTTCCTGGTCGCGACGCGCGTCCACGGGCGTGGTCTGGGCCGCGCCCGGTACGTCGCGGGGGCCGGCGTCGGCCATCGCATCGAACCCGGCCGGATCGACGAGTCCTACGTCGTCGAGCGGGCCTTCCGAAACGGCGCCGAGACCGTCCGGTACGCCGAGGCGGCGCCGGCCGCCCCTGCGCGCGGCGGCGACCCGGCTCCGGTCAACCCCGACGAGGAGCTCGGCGAGATCGCCTCGTCCCAGGCGCCGCTCACCGACCGTGTCGCTCGCGCAGTCGAGCTGGGCGTCCGCACGGCGACGGCAGATCCACGCTCGGACGCGGCACGCGGCCTGGTGCGCCTCCCGCCGCCGCGGATCCCGGCGGCAGCCGGCCCTGCCGGCGAGCGAGTGTCGGTCCTGTTCTTCTACCCGGAGCTTCCCGCCCCGGGCCGAAGCGCCGGCCACGCGCGCGCCTGGGAGATCGCGTTCGCGCTCGCAGCGGCCGGATACCGGACGACGCTCGCGTGCGAGCACACGTCCGGCTACGAGGCGGCGATCCCGTCGCTCGAGGCCGCGGGGATCGAGGTCGTCGCCGGCGATCGTGCCGGGGACCTGGACGGCCTCCTTCGGCGCGGGTTCGACGTCGCCGTCGTGTCGTTCCACAACCTCGCGGCCCGCGTGATCCCGGTGCTGCGCGCGGTGTCGCCGCGGACACGGATCGTGGTCGACTCGGTCGACATCCACTACCTGCGAATGGAGCGCGCGGCAGCCGTGTCCGGAAGCCCGGGCGAGGCCGAGCTCGCCGCCCGCGTGCGACGGCACGAGCTGGCCGTCTACGCCGCCGCCGACCTCGTGCTCGCGGTCACGGAGGTCGAGCGGGCGACGCTCGCCGGCCTCCTTCCCGTCCCCGTGGACGTTGTCGGGAACGTGCACCACGTCCCCGGGCGCGTCGCCCCGGCCGCCGGCCGCGGCGGGGCGCTCTTCATCGGAAGCTACGCCCACGCCCCGAACGTGGACGCCGTCTCGTGGCTCTGTGACGCCATCCTGCCCCGTCTGGCCGGGCGGGTCGATCCCGTGGTCATCGCCGGCGCCGGGTTGCCGCCGGACCTCGCCGCCGCCGCGCGGGCCGCAGGGGCGACGGCCGCGGGCTACGTGGAATCGGTCGAGGACGAGCTGGCCGGACGGCGCATGTCGATCGCACCGCTTCGCTACGGCGCCGGGCTCAAGGGCAAGGTCGGCGAGGCGATGGCGGCGGGCGTGCCTGTCGTGGGAACGTCGGTCGCGGCCGAGGGATTCGACGGGCCGGAGCGCGGCATGATCGTGGCGGACACGGCTGCGGAGTTCGCCGAGGCGATGGCGCGGCTTGCCCGTGACGACGAGCTCTGGGCGAGGCTCTCCGCCGGCGGTCGCGAGATCGTCGCGGACGGCCTGGGGCCCGCCGCCTGCAGGGCGGCACTCGAGCGCGTGATTACGGCGGTGGCAGCATGAGTGCGCCTCGGGTGACGCTCGGGATCGCGACGTGTAACGGCGAGGCCTACCTCGCCGAGGCGATCGAGAGCTGCCTCGCCCAGGACTACGGCGACTTCGAGGTCCTGATCGTCGACGACGCGTCGACCGACTCGACCGCGGCCGTCATCGCCGGCTATGCGGGCGATCCGCGCGTCCGCGTCGTCACCCATGACGTCAACCGCCACATCGCCTGCGCCTACAACTCGATCGTCGAGCACGCCCGCGGAGAGCTGATCGCCCGCATCGGCCATGACGACGTCGCCCTGCCGGACCGGCTGAGCCGCCAGGTGGCCGTCTTCGACGCGCATCCGGATACGGGCGTGTGCCACGGCGACGCCGTCACGATCGACGGCGCGGGCCGAGTCGTCGGCGAATGGCGCTCGACCGATCTCGACCGCGACGCACTCCTCGACTCCCTGCTCCGGCGCCACAACTATCTCATCGATCCCACGACCATGATTCACCGGCGCGTGTACGAGGTTGTCGGCGGCTACGACCCGGCATACCCGATGTGCAACGACTTCGACCTGTGGCTGCGGGCGGCGCCGCACTTCCGTTTCCGCCACTGCGGGCCCGGCCCGCTCATCCGCTACCGCCGCCACGGCGGCAACTTCTCGGACGAGTCCGAGCTGGCGCGCCAGGTCGAGGAGGTGGGCCGGGCCGTGGAGGCGGCGGTCGAACGCCTCGCCGTCTCCGACCTCGGACCCGGGACGAACACCCGCCCGCAGGCACTCGTCGCGCTGGCGGACGCCCTCGACCGGCGCGCGTTGCCGCTCCCCGCAACGGCAGCCCGCCTGCGCGAGCGCGGGCTCGACGGGCGGCGCCGGATCGTGGTCACCTCGTTCGGGTACGCCGACTCCGGCGGCGGGACGATCGTCCCACGCTATGTGAGCCAGGAGCTCGCCCGCCGGGGCTGGGACGTCACGGTGTTCCACGCTGCGGTCGGACGGGTCGAACCTCCTGAGCCCTATCAGGTACGGGAATGGTGGGAGGACGGCGTCAGGCTCGTCGGCGTCTTCAACCGCCCGCACGGGCTCCTCGACCTCGGCAACCCCGCCCGCGAGGTGGATGACCCACCGATCACGGCGGCGTTCGCCGACCTGCTCGACCGGATCCGGCCGGACGCCGTCCACTTCCACAACCTCCACAATCTCGGCGCGGCGCTCATCGACGAGGCGGCGGGGCGCGGCATCCCGTCCTACTTCTCCACGCACAACTACTGGCTGCTCTGCCCGCGTGCCTACCTCTACACGCAGGAGCTCGACCTCTGTCATGGGCCGGGCGACCGCGGCGGGGACTGCGCGTCGTGCGTCGGCTCGATCGACGTCTCCGGCTATCGCCGCCGCCTGGCGGAGATCCGCGGTCGCTTCGCCCGCGGCGTGAACCGGTGCCTCGCCGTCAGCCAGGCGATGAAGCGCACGCTCGTGACCGCCGGCTACCCGGAGGAGATGATCGACGTCGTCCATCAGGCCATGCCCGAGGACTGGGCGATCTGGGACGCGCTCGGACGCGACCGCACTCCCGGCCGAGGCGGCGACCGGCTCACGGTCGGCTTCTTCGGATCGGCGTTTCCGCACAAGGGGCCCAGCCTGCTGGTCGACGCGGCGCAGACGGCGAGCGCGGACATCAGGGTCGTCATCCACGGCGAGATCCCGCCGGCGTTCGCCTCCCACCTCCGCGACCGCGACACGCGGGGATGCGTCGAGATCCGCGGCGGGTTCTCGCACGATGACCTCCCCCGGCTCCTCGCCGGGGTGGACGTCGCCGTGATCCCCTCGCTCTGGTGGGATTGCGCGCCGCTCATGGTGTCGGAGTGCCTGGCGGGGCGCGTACCGGTCGTGGCGGCGCGCGTGGGCGGGATCCCGGACTTCGTCGACGACGGCGTGAACGGCCTCCTGTTCGAGGGTCGAGATGCCGCCGACCTGGCGGCGACGCTCGACCGGCTCGCAGACGAGCCCGGCCTCCTCGAGCGCCTGCAGGCCGGCATCGGTCCCCCGCGGCGCTTCTCCGAGTACGTGGACCAGCTCGAGGCCTACTACCGCGGCGAGCGTGCGGCGCCGGCCGGTGAGGCCGCCGGCGACGGCGCCGTGACCGTCCGCTGGCAGGGCGGCCGAGAGTCCGCCCAGAGCCTGGCGATCGTGAACCGGGAGGTGTGCGCCGGGCTCGCCCGGTCGGGCGGGGTCGACCTCGAGTCGGGATCAGGCGCGCTTCCCGCGCCGGCGCAGGTGGAGGTGCGCCACCGCTTCCCGCCCGACCTGCGGCCGTCGCCGGCGCGGCTCGCGATCATCCAGCCGTGGGAGTTCGGCGCGATCCCGCGCGACTGGGTCGAGCCTCTCAAGGCGAACGCCGACGAGATCTGGGTGCCGAGCGAGTACGTCCGCCGCATGTACCTCGCGGCCGGCATCGAGGCGGATCGCGTGGCCGTCGTCCCGAACGGGATCGACCCGACGGTGTTCCGGCCGGACGGCCCGCGGCTGCGGCTCGGGAGCGACCCCGCCACGAGGTTGCTGTTCGTCGGCGGCCTGATCTGGCGCAAGGGCCCCGACCTGGCGGTCGCCGCCTATCAAGCCGCGTTCGCAGGCCGCGAGGACGTCGAGCTCGTGGTGAAGGATTTCGGCGCCGGCTCCATCTACCCCGGCATGGACCGCACCGCGCTGCGCGAGTACGCCGACGCCGGCCGGCTGCCGCGGATCGTCTACATCGACGAGGAGCTGACGACGGCCGACATGGCCGCCCTCTATCGCGCCTGCGACGCCCTCGTGCATCCGTACCGGGGAGAGGGGTTCGGCATGCCGGTGCTCGAGGCGATGGCGTGCGGCCTGCCCGTGATCGTGACGGCCGGCGGGCCGACCGACGAGTTCTGCCCGGACGAGGCCGGCTGGAAGGTCCGGTCTCGCGTGGACGTCCACGCCCACGAGCGCTTCGAGGACTTTGCCACCCACGGCCGGCCGTACCTGCTCGAGCCGGACCTCGGCCACCTCGTCGAGCTCCTGACCGAGGTCGATCACGATCCGGGCGAGCGCGCCCGCCGCGGCGGCGTCGCCGCGACCGCCGCCCGCCACTTGACCTGGGATCACGCCGCGGCCGGCTACCGCGACCGGATTCTGGCGCTCGCGGAGCGGCCCCCGCGCCACGGCCGCATCCCCGACGACCCGATCGAGCTCGATCCCGGGTCGCCACGCCTGCTCGCGACCCCGGCGCTCTCGGGCTCGGACGCGTTGCCGGCCATGCTCGCCGTGTGGTCGGAGCACGCGCCCGCCGGGGCGCGCCTCTTCCTGCTCGCCGACCCGCGCACGCATGGGAGCGAGGGCGAATGCACCGAGCGGGTCGTCGCCGCGGCTGCCGCGGCGGGCGTCGATCTCGATCGATGCGCCGACATCACGATCCTGCACCACGCCCTCGCGCCGGGCGACGACGTCCGCCTCATGGAGGCCGTCGACGGCTATGTGGCGCTTCACCCTGCGTGCGCGGGCTTCGAGCGCGTCGCCCGAGACGCCGGCATACCCGTCCTGGAGCCGACGGCCGACGCGCTCACCGGCTGGCTCGGGATCCGGAGGCTCGCGGCGTAGCCCGCCCTACTGGCGCGCGCGGTGGCCGCTCTCGAGAAGCAGCGCGACCACGAGGGCGAACGCGGCGGCTGCGCCGAGAAGGGCCATCTCGATGAGGAGCGCGGCCCTGCCCGACGCGACGCCGATCAGCCAGTAGTAGAGCGTCGAGGACGTCCCGGCCACCAGCACGGCCGTGCCGCCGACGAGCGCCATATGCCGGGCGAGGCGATAGGCCGCCTCCGCCGGGTACGTGATCGCGGAGGCCATCGCAAAGGCGAGGCTGGCCGCGACGATGCAGGCGACGAGCGCCACGTAGGCCGTCGCGCCGGCCCACTGCGCGACCAGGTGCAACAGGGAGACCCCCACGCGTTCAAGCCTACAGCGCACGGCGGCCCCCCGGAATCCAGGCAGCGAAAGACCGCCCCCTCCCCCACCCGGACGGGTGGGTCAGTTGCCGCCCGAACCGCCGGTTCGGGCGCCGCCCCCACCGCCGCTGCGACCGGCGCCGGCGGCCGCCGTGGCAGCCTGCTGGCCGGCGCCGTACCCCTCGCTGTAGCCGGCGGTGTGGCCGCGCTCGTAGCCCGTGCGCTCGCCACGGCGAAGACCGCGTCGGTATCCCTTGTGGTAGCCCGTGCGCACGCCATTGGCGTAGCCGCTCTTCCGGCCCGCCGCCTTCCCGGACTGACGCCCACGGGCGACGCCGTCCGCGAGGCCGCGCTGGTAGGCGGCCTGCTGCATGATGGCGACCTGGGCGGCGGTGTAACCGCCCGTCGTCCCGAGCGACCAGGCGGCGACGCCGACGGCGGTGGCGACCGCCGCTGTCAGGCCGAAGGCAAGGAGCAGCGCCGCGACGCTGATGCGCGGGAGGGTTGCGGGAATGCGGACCGACCCAAACATGGCAGAGCAACGGTTATCCGTTGCAGCAGATAATCCTGCAACCGAGCCACGTTTGCAAGTGGGTTGGCGGCCGTTTGCAGGGAATTACCGGGCCAGGCGCTCAAGCGCCGCGTCAAGGCGCGCCAGCGACTCCTCCCGCCCCAGGAGCTCCAGGCTCTCGTAGAGCCCGGGCGACACCGTGCTTCCGGAGATCGCCACCCGGACGGGCATGTACACGACCCGCCGGTTCAGACCCTCGCGATCGGACGCCGCCACGAGCGCCGCGCCGATGGCGTCGGCCTCCCACCGGTCGGCGTCGGCGAGCGCGTCCCGAGCCGCCAAGAGCGATCGGGGCGCGTTCTCGTCGGCCGCGACCCGGCTCCAGGCGCCGTCGTCGACCACGAGCGGACCGAACAGAAACGCCGTCAGGCGCTCGAACTGCGCGAGCGTGCGCAGCTTCTGCTGAACGAGCGGCGCCGCCTGGGCCACCCGCTCGGGCTGTCCCGCCAGGGTGGAGCCGGAGTCCTCGAGGAATCGCTGCACGGTGGCCACGAACTCCGCCGGCGCAAGCGCGCGCAGATGCTCGCCGTTCAGCCACTCGAGCTTCTCCGGGTCGAACACCCCGGCGCTGGGATTGACCCGTTCCAGCGTGAACCGGCTCACGAGCTCCGGGACCGACATCACCTCGGTGCGGTCGTCGTAGCTCCACCCGACGAGGGCCAGGTAGTTCACGAGCGCTTCGGGCAGGATCCCGCCGTCGCGGAACTCCTCCACCGAGATGGCGCCGTGGCGCTTGGAGAGCTTCTTCCTGTCTGGGCCGAGCACCATGGGCAGATGCGCATAGATGGGCGGATCGGCGCCGAGGGCGGCGTAGAGGGCGAGCTGACGCGGCGTCGAGGAGAGCAGATCCTCGCCCCGGATCACGTGGGTCACGCCCATGGCAATGTCGTCGAACGGGTTTGCGAACTGGTATGTCGGCGACCCGTTCGAGCGCAGGATCACGTGGTCTCCCAGAAGCGCGTTCTCCCACTCCACCCGGCCACGCACGACGTCGTCGATCGCCGTGGTGCCGGTCTCCGGCATGGCGAGCCGGATCGTGGAGGGCCGCTCCTCCACCTCGAAGCGGCGCCGCTCGTCGTCGGGGAGGCGGCGGCAGCGGCCGGAGTAGATCAGCGGCAGGCCGGCCGCCTGGCGCCGCTCGCGCTCCGCGGCCAGCTCCTCCTCCGTGCAGTAGCACCGGAAGGCGGCGCCGCGCTCGACCAGATCCGCCGCGGCGGCGGCGTACAGGTCGAACCGCAACGTCTGCCGGTAGGGGCCGTCGTCCCAGTCGATGCCGAGCCAGCGCAGGACCTGCTCGGCCTGCTCGATCGCGGCCTCGGTCGACCTGGCCCGGTCGGTGTCCTCGAACCGCAGCACGACTCGGCCGCCGGCGTGGCGGGCGAAGAGCCAGTTGTAGAGCATCGTGCGCGCGTTCCCGACGTGGAAGAACCCCGTCGGGCTGGGCGGCATGCGGACGACGGGCGGGGGCACGGCGGCCCATACTAGCCGTGCCCCCATCTCGCCTCTCGGCGGCTCAGAACGCCGTGGCCTCGACCGGCTCGGGCGCCGGTTCGGAAAGCCCCGTGACCGCGATCAGCGTGAGCGCCCAGACGACCGCGACGACGCCCCAGCCCGCCCCCGGGCTCGAGGCCTGGTCGGGAAAGACCATCGCCGCGACGCCGAGGAGGCCGGCGCCGGCCGCCGCGCAGCCCGCCG
>DASQXS010000109.1:0-3220 GCA_035639615.1 Gaiellales bacterium
CTGAGTCGATCCAGAAGGGCGTCTCCGACATCGCCGAGTTCCTGGCGCTGGAGTCGCCGACAGTGCCGAGCGGGCGCCGTCGCGACGGCCGCAAGGTGGAGGGGATGAGCCCGGAGGAGCTCGAGCGATTGGTCGTGACGCTCGAGGAGGAGATGTTCACCGCGGCCGAAGAGCTGCGCTTCGAGTACGCGGCGAAGCTTCGCGACGAGATCAAGGAGCTC
Source organism: Gaiellales bacterium (assembly GCA_035639615.1). Classification (GTDB taxonomy): domain Bacteria; phylum Actinomycetota; class Thermoleophilia; order Gaiellales; family JAICJC01; genus JAICJC01. The sequence continues at coordinate 222 of DASQXS010000109.1, forward strand.
CGGCGCGAGCTGCTGGCGGCGGCCGAGACCGCCGCGTGACGCCGAAGCAGCTGCCGGTGGCCGACGCCCGGCGGCCACGCCAACTGCTTAGATCGTTTGCATGACGCTGGGATTCATCCTCTTCATCCTCGTCTGGGGCTTCATCATCGGCGGCCTCGCGCGTCTTGCGATCCCCGGGCCGGACCCGATGCCGGTGTGGATGACGATCGCGATCGGCATCGGCGGCTCGATCATCGGCGGCGTCGTGACCCGAATCTTCTTCGGCGCCGGCGTCAGCCTCTTCTTCGCCTTCCTCGGCGCCGTCCTGTTGGTGATCCTCTATCGCAAGTACGTCCAACGTCGGCCGATCTGGGGCCCGGGAGCGCGGCGCCCGCCGGCTTCTTAGGGTTTTTACATCGGACTGCGGGGTTTTTTGGCGGATGGCGCGGAAAAACGCTGCTCATGCACTGGATCTGGTTCATCATCGTCGGCGCCATTGTGGGCGCCTTGGGAAGGCTGCTTCATCCCGGTCGAGACCCGATGGGCTGGCTCTTGACGATCGCGATCGGCATCATCTCGATGATCATCGCTGCCGCGATCTCCAGCGGCTGGCTCGCGTTCATCATCGGCGTGATCGTCGCGATTGTCCTGGTCGCCCTCGTCGGTCGCTTCTTCGGCGAGGGACGCCGGGGAGCCCCGGCAGGGATCTAGGCAGGCTTTTGACTGGAGGTGGTGCGGGCGTTCTGCCCGTACCACCCTCCAAACCAGCGCGGGGCGGCGGGACGGCAGGGCTGCGATGCGGTCAGTGCGATTACGGGAGCGGTTCGGTTTTCAGAGGCTGGCGCCCTCTTGGGAATCTCCGCCTGGCCGTTAGCCCCCAGTCTTCCTCGCGCCAGACGTAGGTCGATACAACGAGCTCGTCGGCGCGCGCCTCGTAGACGTGCAGCCCGCGAGCTTCTCCACGACGATCCGGCCGCGGCTGGCCGAGCCCGGGGGCGACGGACACGGTCGCCCCGCGCAGGCTCCCGGGCGCGACCTCGAACTCGTGCCGTTCCGACACCGCCGCCTGGTGGATGTGTCCCGCAAGAATCAGCTCGGCGCCCGCGTCGACGAGCGACGCGAGCACGTGTGAGCGCCGTGCCACCGGTTTCTTGCGCGAGCGCCACGGCGCCCCGATCAGGTGGTGGTGCAAGGCGACGATGCGGAGTGCGCTCGGCGGTGCTTCCGCGAGCAGCTCGGCCGCACGCTTGAGCTGCGCGGCGCGCACGCCGCCGGACTGATGCCGCCAAGGCCGGACGGAGTTGAGCCCGACGACGAACAGCTCGTCGGACCGGTGCACGGGTTCCGTCGTCCGCCAGTGCCGCTCGAACTCGCGGAACGGGCGCGTGAATCGCGCCGGAAAGGCCCACGGGATGTCGTGGTTTCCCGGAACGACGAGCAACGGCCGCCCCAGACGCTTCAAAAATGCCGCGGCGCGGTCGTGCTGCTCCGGCTTGCCACGGTGGGTCAGATCGCCGCTCGCGATGATCAGCTGAGGGTTCACGCGCTCGATCAGGATCGCGAGGGCGCGCTCGACTTCGGGCTCTTCGACCGTGCCGACATGCAGGTCGGAGAGGTGGAGGAGCTGCCCTGGCACCGGCGAGGGAGGCTAGTACACTGAGTCAACGTGTCCGACGAATCCGCCGAGATCTTCGACGATCTCTATCTCGGTTTGCGCGCCGGTGGCGCGATGCGCAAGCAGCGGCGCGGTGAACCGCTGACGACGGAGGAGCAGGAAGCGCTCGGCCGCTGGCAGCGGCTCTCGACCTGGCGGAAGGCGATCGCCGTCGGCGCCTTCGGGGTCGGGACGTTCGGGCTCGGCTTTACGCTCGGCGGCCTCGTCTTCGGCAAGTGGCGTAAGGCGTAACGCCGAGCCCTCACGGTCGAACGGTCGTGCCGGGCGGCCGGCACGACCTCCTAGACGGCGTCGCAAGCGACGCCTCGCGCCTCGGCTTCACGCTCGGCGGCCTCGTCTTCGACAAGGTGGCGTGAGGCCTAAGGTGTAGTTCCTAAGATGGTTGTTCATCCGGGCCTCCCTGGAGGCTGGAGCTGCCAGCAACCAGCTCCGAAGGAGGCCCGAGATGAAGCTCCACGGTAACGCCAAGACCTGCCCGCGTAGCCGCAGGCTGCTCGTCGAGCGAATCGAGCGGGGCGGTTGGTCGCAGGCCGAGGCGGCCACGGCCGCGGGAATCAGCGAGCGGACGGTGGCGAAATGGCTCGCCCGCTGGCGTGCCGAGGGTGAGGCCGGGCTGGCCGACCGCTGCTCGGCCCCGCACCGGATCCCCCACCGCACTCCCGAGCGACGGCGCCGGCTCGTGTTGGCGCTGCGGCGGCTGCGCCTGACCGCGCTCGAGATCGCCCAGACGCTGGCGATGTCGCTCTCGACCGTCTCGGCGCTGCTCACGCGGGCCGGGCTGGGGCGACTGTCGCGGCTGGCGCCACCGGAGCCGCCCAACCGCTACGAGCGCCGCCGGGCCGGCGAGCTGCTCCACGTCGACGTCAAGAGGCTCGGCCGGATCGGCCGCCCCGGTCACCGCCTGACCGGGACGCGGGCCGCGGCCGGCTACCACCGACGCGCCTTCAACCGGGGCTGGGAGTACGTGCACGTCTGCGTCGACGATGCGAGCCGGCTCGCCTACGTCGAGCTCCTGGCCGACGAGCTGGGCGAGACCGCGGCCGGCTTCCTGGAGCGGGCGGTCGCCTGGTACCGGGCCCGGGGGATTCTCGTCGAGCGGGTGATGAGCGACAACGGTCCCGCCTACCGCTCGGGCAGCCACGCGCTCGCCTGCCGCCGACTCGGACTCAAGCACCTGAGGACGCGCCCGTACCGGCCGCGGACGAACGGCAAGGCCGAACGCTTCATCCAGACGCTGCTGCGCGAATGGGCCTACGCGCGGCTCTACCGCGACAGCGGCGAACGCTCGGCGGCGCTGCCGGCGTGGCTCAGGTACTACAACTACAGCCGACCACACGGCAGCCTC
>DASQXS010000110.1:0-4039 GCA_035639615.1 Gaiellales bacterium
CCTCGCCGTCGCGCTGGAGCCGACCGGTGACCACGCCCGCCAGGATGCCGCGGCCCGGATCGCGGCCTCGCTTGCCGGCGAGCGCGGCGTCACCGTCGGCGGCCCTTCGCTAGCCGAGCGCCAGGTGAACAAGCAGGTCGAGCGCGATCTGCGGATCGCCGAGGTGTACGCCTTCCCGCTCCTCTTCCTGCTCTCACTCCTCTTCTTCCGGAGCCTCGTCGCGGCGCTCTTGCCGCTGCTCGTCGGCGGGCTCGCGATCGTCGGGACGTTCCTGATGCTGCGCGTCGCCAGCGAGCTGACGTCGGTGTCGATCTTCGCGCTCAACGTCGCCACCGGCCTTGGGCTGGGGCTGGCGATCGACTACAGCCTCTTCATCGTGTCCCGCTACCGCGAGGAGATCGCTCGTAGCGGGCCCGGGCCGGACGCAATGCGACGGACGCTGGCCACCGCCGGGCGCACGGTCCTGTTCAGCGCGCTGACGGTCGCGGGAGCGCTCGCCTCGCTGCTCGTCTTCCCGCAGCGCTTCCTCTACTCGATGGGGATCGCCGGCTTCTTCGTCGCGCTGATCGCGGCGGCGATCTCGCTGACCGTGCTTCCTGCGGTGCTCACGCTGCTCGGCCGTCGCGTGAACGCGCTCGCGCCGCGATTCCTCGTCCGCCGCGCCGAGCGGGACGCGCGGCCGGCGACCGAGGGCTTGTGGTTCCGGCTCGCACAGCTCGTGATGCGGTTCCCCGGGCGGATCGCGACCGGCACGGCGGCGCCTCTGATCGCGCTCGGGATCCCGTTCCTCGGCGTCCAGTTCACGTCGGTCGACGCGCAGGTGCTCCCCGGATCGGCGAGCGCGCGTCAGGTCGACGATGCGCTCCGGACCGAGTTCCCGCCCTTCCGCGACACGCCGATTACGCTCGCGGTGGGCGGGGACGCGACCCAAGCACGGCGGCTTGCACAGGCGGCGGGTCGGCTCCCGGGGGTCACGGCGGTGAGGCCGCCGCGCAGGCTCGCCGGCGGCACGTACGCGGTGGACGTGATCTCGGCGACGGCGCCACTCGCCGACGGCAGCCAGCGGCTCGTGCGCGAGCTACGCGGCCTCGACGGCGATGCGCTCGTGACCGGCACCACCGCCCATTACATCGACCTCCAGTCGAGCCTCGGCGACCACCTCCCGCTCGCGCTCGGAGTGGTCGCGGTGCTCACGATCGTGCTCCTGTTCACGATGACAGGCTCGCTGATCCTGCCGCTCAAGCAGGTGCTGATGAACGGGCTCGGGCTGAGCGCGATGTTCGGGATCCTCGTGCTGATCTTCCAGGACGGCCGCCTCGAGGGGCTGCTCGGCTACAGCAGCCAGGGCGGCCTCGAGGCGCCCCAGCTCCTCCTGCTGTTCGCGGTCGTCTTCGGCCTCTCGACCGACTACGGCGTCTTCCTCCTCGGGCGGATCAAGGAGGCGCGCGACGGTGGCTACTCCGACTCCGAGGCCGTGGCGGTCGGCCTCGAGCGCACGGGCCGCATCGTCAGCGCGGCGGCGCTCCTCTTCGCCGTCGCGTTCGGCGCCTTCCTGACGTCCGACATCATCATCACGAAGGAGCTCGGGCTCGGCACCGCTGCCGCCGTTCTGATCGACGCGACCGTCATCCGCTCCCTGCTCGTGCCCTCGCTGATGCGGCTCCTCGGGCGGTGGAACTGGTGGGCGCCGGCGCCCCTGCGCCGGTTGCACGCCCGGATCGGTCTCAGCGAGGCGTGATCGGCGGCAGGTTCGAGGCGGAGCGTCTCGGCCGCCGGTTGGCGGCGGGGCGCAGCCTGCTCAGCGCGTCTTGCGGATCGCCTCGATCAGATCCCACTTACCCATCTTCGAGCGGCCCGGGATGTTCTGCTTCTTGGCGATCTCGTAGAGCTGCTGACGATTCCGGTCTTCCAGTGCGGCGCCCGGCCGCCCGCCGCGCCGGCGCCCTCGCGCCGCCTGCTGGCCGAGCCCCCGGCGCGTGCTCTTCGGGAGATTGGCGATCGTCCGCTTGCGCTTCGCCGCTGCGTGGGCCTTCTTGACGTTCTGCTTCGCAGTCTGCACCTGTCGTGTGGAGGCCATCGATGCTCACCCTCCTCGTTCGGTTCCCTCTTCCGCGCCTACCCACGACGTACGGTCACAAACCGGGCGTAGCGGAGCTCAGTCGCCCGCGTAGGCGAGCGCGTGCAGTTCCGTCAGCGGGTCGCCCCGGAGCGCACAGCGACGCCAGCTTTCGCCGCGGTCGCCACTCTCCCAGATCTGGCCGTCGGCGAGGCCGGCGAACACGCGGCCGCCGTGGGCAACGAGCGCATACGGCATCGCCGGCAGCGGCTCTGGAAGGCCGCCGGCGAGGGCACGCCACGGCTCGCCTCCGCGGCGCCGGTAGATGCGGGCCTGCGGATCTCTGCCCCCGTGTGCGGCGTAGGGGCCGGTGCTGGCGGACACGTACCAGCGCTCGGGATCCTCGGGGTCGACCGCGACCGACCAGGTGTAGTGGCGGTCGCGGCCCTCGTCGGACGGCGTCCACGTCTCGCCCGAGTCCTCGCTGAAGGCGGCTCCGCCGCCGCCCGCCTCGTAGGCCCGGCCGCCGGCGCGCGGGTGCCAGGCAAGCGAATGCACATCCCTCTGTGCGCCCAGGCGATGGTCCTCCCAGCTCTCGCCGCCGTCGGTCGAGCGCATCAGCCCGCCGAGCTCGATCCCGACCAGGATCACCTCAGCCCGGTGCGGGTTCGGCGCGATCCAACGCACGTGCGACGTCCACGGCCGCGGCGGGAAGCTCCAAGTCGGTCGCGAGGGCAGCTCGAGCAGCCCGTCGAGCGCGCGCCAGCGCGCGCCGCCGTCGTCGCTGCGGAAGAGCCGGCTCGGCTCGGTGCCCGCATAGACGGCGCCGTCGGCCACGCTGACGGCGAGCGAGAAGACGCCGCGCTCCGGCAGCCCGCAGTCGACCCAGCTGCGGCCTGCGTCATTCGTGCGGGACACCCCGCCCTCCCGGAGCCCCACGTATACCGTGTTCGGGTCGTCCGGATCGACCGCCAGGCACTGCGCGCCAGTTCCGCGCAAGGAGAGGGCGACCTCCCACGCGTCACCCGCCTCCTCGAGGCGGGCGATCCCATTCCCGGTCGCTGCGTACAGGTACGCCACCTCTGCAGCCTACGAGAGCGCCGGCTGACCGCGTCGTTACCGCCGCTCGTACGTCCCGATCAGCTCGGCCGTCGCCAGGACGCGCCCCTCGATCGCCCGCTCGAGGTCGGCCTTTCCCGCGCCCGAACCGAGCTCGAGCTCGCGGTCGAGGGCGTAGAGGCGGAAGACGTAACGGTGGCGCCCGTGCCCGGGCGGTGGGCAGGGGCCGCGGTAGCCGGTCGTTCCGAAGTCGTTTCGTCCCTCGCTCGGCGCGGGCTCGCCCTCGCCCAGTCCGTCTGCGCTTGGATCGATTCCCCACGCGAGCCAGTGCGTGAAGGCGCCCCGCGGCGCATCCGGGTCGTCGACGACCAGGGCCAGCGACCGCGCCTCAGCCGGGACGCCCGCCCAGCGAAGTGGCGGCGAGAGGTCCTGGCCCTCGCAGGTGTGCCTCGCCGGCACCGCCTGCCCGTGCCCGAAGGCGCTGCTCTCGAGGCCGAAGTCAGGCATCAGCAGGTGAGATGGAGCGCCGCCGCCGTGCGGGCGGGGTCGAGCGCGCGGTAGCGGTCGACCGCCTCGGCCGTCGGCATCGCCTCGACCTCGACGCCTCGCTGCCGCAGCTCCTCGAGCGTCTCCGGGTCGGGCCGCATCTGCGCGTACGCGCCGGTCCCGACGACCAGGCGCTCCGGCAGCTCCTCGAGCACGTCATCGAGATCGGCGAGCACGAGCCTGTGCCCGTCCGCGCGCCACCAGTTCGTCACGAGGCGGTTCGGAAGCACGATCACGTCACGCGTCTGCTCTCGGCCGTCGACCACCACTCGGCCGAAGCTGTACGCCTCGATCCTCGGCATCGGTCACCTCCGATCGTCGCGACGCTCCCAGACTACTCGCCGGGGCACAATCGGCGGGTGCGGATCGTGCCGTGGA
>DASQXS010000111.1:0-3601 GCA_035639615.1 Gaiellales bacterium
AGCACGGTGAGGACGCTCACGCGGGCGGTTGTACCGCACTTCCCCCGTTCGAGGGGGACGTCGCCGACGAGAGTTGCCGATCACCACGATCATGCTCCGACTTCCCTGGCCCCTCCGGATCGTCCTCGGCATCGCCGCGGCCGGGTTCGGGATCTGGGCCCATTCCCATCACTCGACGTCGCACACCTGGATGGAGGGCGAGCTGCGCAAGGCGATCGACGCGCAAATTGCGCCGCAGACGGTCAGCTCCGTCCACTGCAGCGTGCACGATCCCAACGCAACGTGCACGTTCGTCGTCTCCGGCCAGACCTACCGCCAGCACTTCCACCGGGACGACTCGACCTGGACGCCCGCCGATCAGGCGACGCCGGTCTCCAGGTAGCGCTTCCCGTACGGACATAGGTCGAGGACGACGCAGTCGTGGCAGCGCGGCCGCCGCGCGAGGCACGTGCGGCGGCCGTGCTGGATCAGAAGCAGGTGCGCCTCGAGCATGCGCGCGGCCGGTGTGAGCTCGGTGAGGATGGCGTGGGCGCGCACCGCGTTCGTGCCCGCCGGGATCAGCCCGAGCCGGGTCGCCACCCGATGGACGTGGGTATCGACCGGCATCACCGGGACGCCGAAGCTGAAGAGGAGGACGCAGCTCGCCGTCTTCAGACCGACGCCGGGAAGGCGGGTGAGCCATGCGATCGCGTCCTCCGGCTCGCGGTCGGAGAGCCAGTCCAGGTCGAGCCGATCGAGGCTCCGCAGCACCGCCTGGATCCGGGGCGCCTTGCTGTTTGCGAGCCCGCCGGGACGGAGCGCGTCGACCAGGTCGGCCTCGGGCGCGTCGCGCACCTTCTCCCAGGTCGGGAACCGCTCGCGCATCCTCGCATAGGCGCGGTCGCGGTTCACGTCGCTCGTGTTCTGCGACAGGATCGTGAGCACGAGCTCCTCCAGCGCCGGCAGCCGGCGGTGCCCGGTCGGGCGGCCGTACTCGGCACGAAGGCGGTCGATGACGGGCGTTACCCGCACCCGACGGTTCTACCACGCGTGAACGGACGCGGCCCCGCGGGTACGCTGCACATGTGGAAGCCGTCCGCGACACGTTCGCCCGCCCGCTCCGTGACGTACGCATCTCGGTCACAGACCGGTGCGACTTCCGCTGCGTCTACTGCATGCCCAAGGAGGTCTTCGGCCGCGACTTCGAGTTCCTGCGCCGGGCCGAGCTGCTCACGTTCGAGGAGATCGCCCGCATCGCCCGGATCGCGGCCGGCCTGGGCGTGCGCAAGCTGCGGCTGACCGGCGGGGAGCCGCTCCTGCGCCGGGAGATCGAGCGGCTGGTGTCCATGCTCGCCGGCATCGACGGCATCGAGGACGTGGCGATGACGACCAACGCCTCCCTCCTGCCGCGCAAGGCAGAGGCGCTCGCGGACGCCGGCCTGCGCCGGATCACCGTCAGCCTGGACTCGCTCGACGACGAGGTGTTCCGGGCCGTGAACGACGTCGACTTCCCCGTCGAGCGAGTGCTTCAGGGGATCGACGCCGCGACCGCCGCCGGCCTCCCGGTCAAGGTGAACATGGTGGTGAAGCGGGGCCTGAACGACCACTCCGTCCTCGACATGGCCGAGCACTTCCGCCGCACCGGCCACGTCCTGCGCCTGATCGAGTACATGGACGTCGGGACGACGAACGGCTGGCGGATGGAGGACGTCGTCCCCGCCGCGGAGCTCGTCGAGACGATCTCGGCTGTGTGGCCGCTCGAGCCCGTCGACCCGAACTACCGGGGCGAGGTGGCGCGCCGGTACCGCTACGCCGACGGCGCCGGCGAGATCGGCGTGATCGCGTCGGTCACCCAGCCGTTCTGCCACGACTGCTCGCGCGCCCGCCTCACCGCGGAGGGCCGGCTCTTCACCTGCCTCTTCGCCGCGGCCGGGCATGATCTGCGGCGGCGGCTGCGCTCGGGCGCGACCGACGAGGAGCTCGAGGCGTTCCTGCGCCGGATCTGGGGCAAGCGGGTCGACCGCTACTCCGAGCTGCGGACGGCCGAGACGGCCGGCCGGCCCAAGGTCGAGATGTCGCATATCGGCGGCTGACGAGCGCGCCGGCTCGTTCCGAACCGGCCCGAGGCGGGAATCGAAGAGGCAACGGAGAACCCTCTCCAGAACCGGCAGCGACCGCCGATTTCGATACCATGCGATCTTCCATGGACGCCGGAGCTCCCCCCGCCACGCGCTCCCGCTGGAGCGTCTCCCGATACCTGCCCAGGGGCTGGGGCGACTTCCTGCTCCAGCTGGGCCTCTTCGCCGTCGTCGACGTGCTCTACGAGCTGACGCGCGGGCTCTCGGAGGGGAGCCTCGTGACGGCGTTCGCCCACGCCCGCCGGGTGGTCTCGCTCGAGCAGTCGCTCGGCATCTTCAACGAGCTCGAGGTGCAGCACTGGGCGATCCAGCGCCACTGGGCGCTCGACATCGCCGACTTCACCTACTTCCACGCTCATTTCGTGGTGACGACGGTGTTCATGTTCTGGCTCTATCTGCGCCGGAACCGGCACTACTACTTCATCCGAAACGCGGTGTTCGTGGCCGACGCGATCGCGCTCGTCGGGTTCACCCTCTTCCCGACGGCGCCGCCGCGGATGCTGACGTACCTCGGCTTCACCGACACGCTCGACCGGTACGCGTCGATCTCGAACTACTCCGGGCCGATCGCGGCGCTCGCCAACCCGTTCGCGGCCGTGCCGTCGATCCACACCTGCTATGCGCTCATCATCGGGCTCAGCTGTTTCTTCCTCGTCCGCCGCCGGCCGCTGCGCTACACGTGGCTGCTCTACCCGTGCCTGATCGTGTTCTCGATCATCGCCACGGCGAACCACTTTTGGCTCGACGCGATCCTGGGCGGGCTCCTGGCCGGCGTCGCGCTCGGCGTGGCGTGGCTGATCGAGCGGCGCCGGCCGACCCTGCCGCGCTCGGCGCGGATCCGGCTGCGGCTCGAGCCGCGCGCGCAGTCCGCCGCCATGGCGAGCGCGAGATAGCGCCCGTGTTATAGTGCGCGGGATGAGCACCGTGCTCGCCCGCCTGAAGACCGGCTACACGAACGGTGGCCGCGGCGTCGGCCTCGCCCTCATGACCCGCCTCCGGGCGCTGCCGTTCACCCCGAACCAGCTCACCGTCGCCGGGCTCACCCTGAACGCCGCCGCGGCGGTTCTCGTGGTCGAGCGCCACTTCGTCTGGGCGACGGTCGTCTTCGTCGCCGGCTCGATCCTGGACATCCTGGACGGCGCCCTGGCCCGCGCGCACGGCACCCTGACCCCGTTCGGCGGCTTCCTCGACTCGACGACAGACCGGCTGTCGGAGGGGCTGATCCTGGGCGCGATCGCGATCGTGCTGGCCGACCAGGGCCACCAGGTCGCCCTCGGGTGCGTCTTCGTCGCCCTCGTGGGCTCGTTCCTCGTGAGCTACACCCGAGCGAAGGCCGAGGCGCTCGGCGTCCGCGGCGAGGTCGGGCTGATGGCCCGGGCCGAACGGGTCATCCTCGTCGCGGTCGTGCTGCCCTTCTCGGGCCTCGGCGCGCTCCCGTACGGCATCTACGTGCTGGCGGCGCTCACGGCGATCACGGTGATCCA
>DASQXS010000112.1:0-2301 GCA_035639615.1 Gaiellales bacterium
GAAGTGCCGGATCCCCGACACCGACGACGTGATGTGCCCGAGCTTCCAGGTCCTGCGCGAGGAGACCCACACCACGCGCGGCCGAGCCCGACTGCTGTTCGAGATGCTCGAGGGCGACATCATCACGGACGGCTGGCGGAGCTCCGAGGTCGAGGAGGCCCTCGATCTCTGCCTGTCGTGCAAGGGGTGCACGAACGACTGCCCCGTCAACGTGGACATGCCCACGTACAAGGCCGAGTTCCTCCACCACCACTGGAAGGGCCGGCTCCGACCTCGGCAGGCCTACGCGATGGGCCTGATCGACAAGACCGCGGCGGTCGCCTCCCTCGCGCCCGGTCTCGCGAACCTGGTCGGCCAGACCCCCGGCCTGTCGAACGCCCTCAAGGCGCTCGGCGGCGTCGCCCAGGAACGTCGCGTTCCCGTGTTCGCACCGATCACCCTCCGGCGATGGTTCGCCGGGCGCGGAGAACGGAACGTCGATGGACCGCGCGTCCTGCTGTGGCCCGATACGTTCACCGACAACTTCCACACCGACGTGGGGGTCGCGGCGGTCGAGGCGCTGGAGGCCGGCGGGTTCCACGTCGTGATGCCGGGCCGTCGCCTGTGCTGCGGCCGCCCCCTGTACGACTACGGCTTCCTGACGCTCGCGCGCCGGTACCTGCGGCGGGTGCTCGGTGGGATCCGGGACGAGATCCGGCGCGGCACGCCGGTGGTCGGGATGGAACCGTCCTGCCTCGCCACGTTCCGGGACGAGCTCCCCAAGCTCCTCCCCCACGACGACGATGCGAAGCGACTCGCCGAACAGAGCGTCCACTTCGGGGAGTTCCTCCGGCGGGCCGGCGTCGAGCTGCCGCCCTTGCACCGCAAGGTGGTGCTGTGGGGTCACTGCCACCACAAGGCCACCGGCGGCATCGAGGCGGACCAAGCGCTCCTGCGATCGATGGGGGCCGAGGTCGAGATCGCCGCGGGCGGTTGCTGCGGCCTCGCCGGCTCGTGGGGGTTCGAGGCCGGCCATCACGAGCTCTCCCTCAAGATCGGCGAGGAGGGACTCCTCCCGGCCGTGCGCAAGGCCGAGGCCGACGCAGTGATCGTGGCCGACGGGTTCTCGTGCCGGACGCAGCTCGAGCAGTCGGGGGTCGATCGCCGCGCCCTGCACCTAGCGCAGGTCCTGAAGATGGCGCGGGAGCGCGGGGCCGGCGGGGCGCCGGGCCCGTACCCCGAGCGAGCCTACGCGGGCCTGCGCCCGGCCCCCGGCGGCTCTCGCACCCGGCGGCGCCTGGGAACGGCCGGCGCGCTGTCCGCGGTGGGCCTGGCCGCCGCCGGTCTGGGCCTCCGCCGCGCCGCGCGACGCGACTGATCACGGCCGGTCCGGTGGGGGATCAGCTGCGCGGACGCTCCTTGTTCGTGTCGTAGATCGGCAGGACGTCGACGGTCGCCGGAGCGGTGCCCTCGCCGACGGCGACCTCGACGCGGTTCCCCACGTTCGCCTCGTCCGTCGGGACGATGGCGAGCCCGATCTTCCCGAACCGCGGGCTGTCCGTCGGGCTCGTCAGCACGCCGATCTCCCGACCGTCCTTCGACACCGCGGCGCCGTAGTCGGGGAGCTCGTCGCCGTCGACCCGCAACGTGACGAACCGGTTCGGTGGGTCGGCCGCGATCTCCCGGAGCTGGTCCTTGCCGATCCCCGGCGCGTCGAGCCGAACCAACCGGTCCAGGTTGAAGTCGTACGGGCTGCGCTGGTGGGCCTCGTAGTCGTAGTCCGTGACGATCAGACCGGCCTCGATGCGGGCGATCTCCACCGCGGCCGCGCCGAACGGTGTGGCCCCCGCGCCGGTGACCGCCTTCCACAGCGCTTCCGCGTCGTCGGGGTTCGTCAGGAACAGCTCGTAGCCGAGCTCACCGCCGAACCCAGTCCTCGAGAGGTACACGGGCACGCCGCCGACCTCGACAGGATCGGGGAGGAAACGGAAGTACCTCAGGCTGTCGACGTCGGCCGAGGTGAGCGATCGGACGAGCTCCCGGGACCGCGGCCCGAGCACACCGAGATGCGGCATCGACGGCGCGATCCACTCGAACCGCACGTCGAAGTCCTTCAGGTACTGGCGGAAGTAGTCCTGATGGTCCTTTCCGTTCGTCATCACCCAGCAGTGGTTCTCGCGCCCGGTGTTGAAGACGGTCCCGTCGTCGACCAGGAGCCCGTTCGCATCAAGGAAGGCCCCGTACCCTGCCTGTCCCACCTCGAGGCCGAGCGCGTCGTTGCTGAAGATGTGCTGCGCCGCGGCGAGGGCGTCCGGCCCGCTG
>DASQXS010000113.1:0-2995 GCA_035639615.1 Gaiellales bacterium
GGCCTCGGCGACGGTGCGGAGGCGCGGCGGCGTCAGCCAGCGGCCGCGCTCCTCCTGCCGGACCTCCACCCCCATCGCTCGGGTGAGCGTAGCTATTCTGGAGGCATGGCCAGCCTCTATGCGGCCACCGGCGATGCCGTCGTCCGCCTGGACGGGGACGGCGACGGATGGACGGCCTCGCGCGGCCTCGCCGGGGCCGGGGCGCAGTGCCTGGCGGTCGATCCGGCGGCTCCCGCAACGGTCTTCGCCGGGCTGCGCGGGGGCGGGCTTCGCCGCAGCGCCGACGGCGGCCGCACCTGGGCCGACTGCGGCCTGCCGCGCCCGGACGTCTTCTCGGTTGCGGTGAGCGCGGCGGACGGCGCGGTCTATGCGGGCACCGAGCCGAGCGCCCTTTATCGAAGCGACGACGGCGGGGCGACCTGGACGGAGCTCGAGGCGCTGCTCGAGCTGCCGTCGAGACCGACGTGGAGCTTCCCGCCGCGGCCGTGGACATCGCATGTGCGCTGGATCGCGCCCAGCCCGCACGACGCGGGAACGCTCCTCGTGGGGATCGAGCTTGGCGGCCTGATGCGCTCCACCGACCGCGGTGAGACGTGGCAGGACCACCGTCCGGGCGCCCAGCGCGACGTGCACTCCCTGGCCTGGCATCCGCGTGTGGCCGGGCACGCCTATGAGGCCGGCGGCGGCGGGGCAGCCTGGAGCGAGGACGGCGGCGACACGTGGCAGCCCGCCGACGAGGGCCGCGACCGCCACTACACGTGGTCGGTGGCGGTCGACCCGGACGACGCCGGCACGTGGTACGTCTCGGCCAGCACGGGCCCGGGCGCCGCCCACCGCGGCCGCGATCCCCAGGCGCGGATCTACCGCCGCGACGACGGCGAGTGGCGCCCGCTCGGCGGCGGCCTGCCCGACCCGCTGCCGGCGATGCCGTACGCGCTTCTCGCAGCTCCGGGGAGGCTCTTCGCCGGCTTCGCCGACGGGGAGATCTGGGAGAGCCGCGACGGCGGGGAGGCCTGGAGCCGCTGCACCGTTCGCGGCGACGCCCCTCCGGCGGTCACGGCGCTGGCCTACGCCGAGTAGCCGAGCCGGGCCGTTCGGCCGGCGAGCGTCTGCTTGCGCTCGTACATGCGCTGATCGGCGACGCGCTGCGCCTCGGCCACCGTGCCCGCCTCGGGCGTCGCAGCCCAGCCCATCGAGAGGGCGAGGCGCATGCCGCCGACGGCAGGATGCGTGGCGACCGAACGCTCGATCCGGCGCACGGTGGCACGGCAGCGGTCCTCGGACGCGCCGACGAGCAGGACACCGAACTCGTCCCCGCCGAAGCGGGCGACGACGTCTGACTCGCGGACCTCGCGCCGGATCGTCTCGGCCGCCGCACAAAGGAGCGCGTCTCCGACCTCGTGGCCGAGCTCGTCGTTCGCGTGCTTCAGCCCGTCCAGGTCGGCCACGATGACGCTGACCGGCGACTCCCCGGAGGCGTCGGCGAGCGCGACCGCCTCGTCCCAGGCGAGCCGATTGCCGATGCCGGTGAGCGGGTCGCTGTGGGCGCTTCGGTTCACGACCCGATAGGCATGCGCGAGCCGGAGCGCCTCGGTGATCCGCGCCCGCCGGTCGCGGGCCATGTCTCCCAGGAGCACGGCGACCGGGAGCACGAGCAGCCACGCGTACCGGTGGTTCGCGGCGACGAGCGCCGCCGCGAGCCCGCACGGGGCGAGGAGCAGGTCGATCGCCCACACCCGCAGGAGCGCCGTCCCGATCAGCCGGGGCGATATCCCCAGCGCCACCCGCTCCCTGGCCGCCGTAGCGGCGAAGTCGCAGCCGAGCTGTGCGGCCAGGGCCGCGGCGTAGAGCGGCGCGTCGCCGAGCCGCGCCCGCGGAGCGCCGGCGACCGCGAGCGCCGTCGCCGGTCCCAGCGCGTGCCAGGCGCTCGCGAGCAGGACGAGGCTCCGCTCCGGGTGCATGAGGCCGCGGGCCCAATCCCAGGCCCCGCCCATGACGAGGCCGCCGGCGACGACGAGCGGCGCCCAGCCGGGCGGAAGGACGAAGAGCATCGGCACGAGCACGAGCATGGTGGGGACGCCGGTGCCGCTCGACACCTCGAACTCGATCCGCGAGCAGACGGCGTACGCCGCCACGAACGCCGCGATGTCGATCGCCCCCGGCGCCCGGCCGCCGTCCGGAGCGAGCGCCGCCAGGGCGACCGCTGCCGCCAGGAACACCACGGCCAGGGTGCCGCTCACGGCGAGGTCGCGGGGCGGGAGGCGTGCCGGGAGCCGCGCCCGGGAGACCGCTACGAGCGCATCCATCGCCGAGTCGAGGTCCGAGACCCCGCCCGGCGGGCGATTCGGAACGTCCACAGCACCTCCGCCCTGCGCGATCGGCCTTCGAGTCTAGTGCCTCGACCGGTCGGCGCTGATACCGCAAATCGGGGAGGCCGGTTCCCTCGAATGGGGGATGGGCGCGGCGGGGGGATCGGTCGAGCCGAACCGCGGGTCAACCGGAAGGAGTGCACGATGCGAGCCTCGATCGTCCGTCTTCCCATCATCGCCGCCCTCGGGCTTACGGCGGCACTTGCCGGCGCGCAGCCGGCGGACGCGGCCGCGCTGGACGGCTGCGGCGACGTGCAGCTCTCGCAGCCCTTCCTGCCGTGGGGCGACGCGGCCGAGTACAAGCTCGCGCCTGACGGCGGGCTCGAGCAGGGCGGCGACGCATGGTCGCTTCAGGGCGGCGCCGCGGTCGTGGCGGGGAACGAGCCGTTCCAGGTCGGGGGGGCCGGCGACGCGGCCTCTCTTGAGCTTCCGGCTGGAAGCAGCGCCACCACCGCGCCCGTGTGCGTCGACCTCGACTCGCCCACCGTGCGCCTCTTCGTCCAGAACAGCGGCGACCCGCTGTCCACGCTCGAGGTGACCGTGGTCGTGCAGACGATCCTCGGCCGGGAAACGCTTCCCGTCGGCGTCGTGACCGGCTCGGAGGACTGGCGGCCGACCGCGCCGAT
>DASQXS010000114.1:0-11342 GCA_035639615.1 Gaiellales bacterium
GTAGGCTCGCGCGCCGAGCCGGGCGGCGACGACGCCTCCCACCCTGCCGGCGCCGATGACGACGATGTCGCGTGGCATGCGCCTTCCCGCGCAGGTTACTCACGTTAGACTGTGCTCGTGCCCATCTACGAGTACCTGTGCGCCGACTGCTCGGATACGTTCGAGGAGCTCGTGTCGGCGTCGTCCTCCGAGTCCGTGCACTGTCCGAGCTGCGGCGGCGCCACGGTCACGAAGCTCCTCTCGTCCTTCTCGACGCCCCGGCCGGTCGGGGCCGCCGTGGGCGGCGGGGGAGGCGGCTGCTGCGGCGGAAGCTGCGGCTGCGGCCACTGACCCGAAGACGTCCGACGGGGTTGCCAGAATGCGGACCGTGAGCGACGCCACCGCCCGCGCAGCCGAGCTGGAGCGATTGTCGAACGACTGGCGAGGCTGCAGCAAGTGCGCGCTCGCATCCTCGCGGACCCAGGTCGTTGTCGGGACCGGAAACGCCGACGCCAACCTCATGTTCGTCGGCGAGGCGCCCGGCTATCACGAGGACCGCCAGGGCGCGCCGTTCGTCGGCCAGGCCGGCAAGGTGCTCGAGCGGCTGCTGCAGACGATCGGGCTCTCCCGGCCCCAGGTGTACATCGCCAACGTGCTCAAGTGCCGGCCACCGGGGAATCGCGATCCTCAGCCCGACGAGATCGAGGCGTGCGAGGGGCACCTGTTCGCCCAGGTCGAGCTGATCCGGCCCCGGGTTATCTGCACCCTCGGAAACTTCGCGACGAAGCTTCTCTCCGGCCAGCCGCACGGGATCACGCGCGTCCACGGCCGCCCGCAGCCGCGCCGCATTGGCGGAGTCGACCTCGTCCTCTACCCGATCTTCCACCCGGCCGCCGCGCTCTACACGCCGGCGATGATGTCGACGCTCGAGGCCGATTTCGCTCGGCTCCCGGAACTGCTCTCGGGGAACGGCGCCGAGTCCACGCCCGTGCCGGCGACGGTGCGGGCCGCCGCAGCGCCCGTCCCCGAGCCTGAGCCCGAGTACGCGCAGCTGGGTCTCTTCTGACCTCGCGGAGACGGGGCGCGTTGCCGCGGCGGTCGCCGCCCACCTGCGCCCGCCCGACGTCGTCCACGTGAGGGGCGAGCTGGGCGCGGGGAAGACCGCGTTCATCCGGGCTGCGTGTGCGGCGCTCGGCGTGACCGAGCCGGTGACGAGCCCGACCTTCACCGTCGGGCACCGCTACTCGTCCCCCTCGGGGCCCGTCTCGCACCTCGACCTCTACCGCGCCGAGTCCGTCCGTCCGGAGGAGTGGGGCGATCTCGAGCCCTATTTCGAGGACGCCGTCTGCTTCATCGAGTGGCCCGAGCCCGGCGCCGGCATCCTCCCGCAGCCGCGGCTCGTGGTCGAACTGCGGTTGCAGGAGGGCGATGCTAGGCTGATCTCGTTGCAGACCGACGACGCCGAGCTCCTGGCTGGGATTGCTGATTCTCTCGCTTGACACCGCCACCGACGTCGCCACGGCGTGTGTCTGGCGGGACGGTGAGGCGCTCGCCGAGTCGGCGACCCGGGCGCGCTCCGTCGCGGCGCAGCGGATCCTCGCCGACGTCCACGATCTGACCGGGAAGGCAGGGATGGAGCCGGCCGACCTCGACCTCGTCGTCGCCGGCACCGGCCCGGGCACGTTCACCGGCCTTCGGATCGGCCTCGCCGCCGCGAGGGCGCTCGGCTTCGCGCTCGGCATCCCCGTCCGCGGAGTCTCGACGCTCGACGCCCTCCTCTGCGGCGACGGGGTCGACGTCGCCTGCGTGGACGCTCGCCGCGGCGAGGTGTTCGCCGCCGGCGCCGGGATCGAGCCGCGGGCGCTTTCCCCCGAGCGGCTGGCGGAGCTGCTCCCCGCCGGAGCCGCCGTCGCCGGGGACGGCGCGGTCCGCTACCGCGACCGCCTGGGCGGCGCCCGTGTCCCGGACGACGACTCGCCGCTCCACGTCCCATGGGCGCGCCATCACGCCTCCTTGCACGCCGCGGCCGGCCCGCCGGAGCCGGTCTACCTGCGCGCGCCCGACGCCGACCGCGTGCTCACCGCGAGGGCCGCCTCATGATGACCGCCGTCGAGCTGCGGCGGCTGCGCACATCCGACCTGGACGCCGTCGAGGAGCTGGAACGCGAGAGCTACCCGACGCCGTGGTCGCGCTCGATGTTCGCCGGCGAACTGGCGAAGCCGAGCGGCATCTGCCTGGGCGCGTTTCAGGGCGAGGACATGCTCGGGTATCTGATCGTCGCCCGCTACGTCGACGCCTGGCACGTCATGAACGTCGCGGTCGACCCGGCCCATCGCGGCCGGGGGATCGCCCGGGCGCTTCTCGAGCGGCTGTTCGAGCTGACCGGCGATGACGCCGACCACGGGTACACGCTCGAGGTGCGGGTCTCGAACACGATCGCGATCCATCTGTACGAGGCGCTCGGCTTCGTCATCACGGGAGTCCGGCGCGGGTACTACACGGACAACCGCGAGGACGCGCTCATCATGTGGAAGGACGCCGAGCCGCCGCCGTGATCCTCGGGATCGAGACGTCCTGCGACGAGACCGCCGCCGCGGTCGTGACCCGCGACGGCCGCCTCCTTGCCAACGTCGTCAGCTCGCAGGCCCAGACGCACGCCCCCTACGGCGGGGTCGTTCCCGAGGTGGCCTCGCGCAGGCACCTCGAGCTCGTCGTCCCCACCGTCGAGGCGGCCCTGGACGAGGCCGGCGCGGGGCTCGACGAGATCCAAGCCGTCGCCGTCACGGAGGGGCCCGGCCTGATCGGGGCGCTGCTGGTCGGCCTCTCGGCCGCGAAGGCGCTGGCCTACGCCCGGAGGCTGCCGCTCGTCCCCGTCGACCACCTGCACGGCCACGTCGCCGCCCTCTTCCTCGAGCCCGATCCGCTCGAGCCGCCCTTCCTGACACTCCTCGCCTCGGGTGGGCATACGCTCCTCGCCCGGGTCGACTCCCACGCCGGCCTCGACGTGATCGGCCGCAGCCTCGACGACGCGGCCGGCGAGGCGTTCGACAAGGGCGCCCGCCTGCTCGGCCTCGGCTATCCCGGCGGCGCCGCGCTCGAGCGGCTTGCCGCAGGCGGCGACCCGGCGGCGCATCGCTTCCCGGTCGCGATGGTCGGCCGCCCGGGGCACGACTTCTCGTTCAGCGGCCTCAAGACGGCGCTCGTCCACGCCGTCCGCGACCTCCCGGGCGCGGCGCCGGCCGACCTGGCCGCCTCCTACCAGGCCGCGATCGTGCGCGCCCTCGTCGAGCGGGCGGCCGAGGCGGTCGAGGAGACCGGCGCCCGCACCCTTGCGATCGTCGGCGGAGTCGCCCGAAACGGCGCGCTGCGCGCGGCCGCCGAGCGGCGTTTCGGCGAGCTCGGCGTGCGACTCGCGGTCGCGCCGCCGGAGCTCTGCTCCGACAACGCGGCCATGATCGCGTCGGCCGCGCGGTTCCTCGAACCGGTCCCATTCCCCGAGTACCTCGGTCGGGACGCCTACGCCCAGGCCGCGTGACGGTCGAGGTACGGATGTACACGGCGGCCGGCTGCCACCTGTGCGAGGAGGCGGCGGAGGTGCTCGAGCGGGCCCGGGGCGAGCTGGGCTTCCACCTGGTCACGGTCGACATCACCGGCGACCCGGAGCTCGAGGCGGCGTACCGCGAGCAGATCCCGGTCGTCTTGGTCGCCGGCCGCAAGGCGTTCAAGTACCGGGTCGACCCGGCCGAGCTCGCCCGCCGGGTCGACGCAGCCACAAGCAGGGCCTGATCGGGCGCCGCTCGTGGCGGTGTGACGCGGCCCGCGAAGCCCGGGGGCTACACTGATCGTGACGTGTTACAAACCCGCCCCATCAAGGAGACCCCGTTGGCTTCGGACCGGCTGACCGTGGGCGTCGCCGCCCGGCTCTCACGCTACCTACAGGTGCTGACTCAGGCCAAGAAGCAGGGCAGGGATTCGATCTCGTCCCAGGAGATCGGCGAGTACACCAACATCAACGCGACGCAGATCCGGCGCGACCTGTCGGGCTTCGGCAAGTTCGGCAAGCGGGGGGTCGGGTACAACATCGACTTCCTGATCGGAGAGATCCGCAAGATCCTGCGGACGTCGGGCCAGCACAACATCGTCCTCATCGGCGCGGGCTCGCTCGGCCAGGCGATCTCGAAGTCGAGCATCTTCGCCGACCACGGCTTCAACATCGCCGGGATCTTCGACAACGACCCGGACAAGGTCGGGACCGTGTCCGGCGAGGTGCGGGTGCAGGACGTCTCCGAGTTGCAGCAGGCGATCCGGGATAAGAACGTGATCGTCGGCGTGCTCGCGGTCCCCGAGGAGGCGGCCCAGGACGCCGCCGACCTGCTCGTGCGCGGCGGCGTGAAGATCATCTTCAACTACTCCGACGCGCTGATCGACACCCCGCCGGACGTGACCGTGCACCGATCGAGCCCGGTCGTCGAGATCCTGCACGCGCTCTACTTCCACCTGACGTAGCGCACGCCGACACCTCGCAGGGTCGCGGATAGGCCGCGCTCTGGAGGCCTGGCTCCGCAATTGCGTGCCTGACCCCGCAATTGCGTGCCTGGCCCCGCAATTGCGTGCCTGACCCCGGAATTGCGCGGCCCCGAGGCTCGCGCTCAAGAACCGCTCGCGCCTGCCGATTCCGGCGGGCGTGAGCGTCTCCGTACCCCGCGGTCTCAGGCGCCTGGTCCCCCGGCGCCCGGCCGCCGGGGCGCCGCCGTGCCCGGACCAGTGCTTCCGCACGCTTGCGGACGCAATGTTCGATCCCGTGCTCGTGCACGTGGAGGGCGCCATCATCGACGTGAACCGGGCGTTCGAAGCGACGTTCGGCTACGAGCGCGAGGAGGCGCTCCGACTCACGGTGTTCGACCTCGTCGTCCCCGACGACCGGCCGCTCCTGGACGAGCGCATCCGCACCCGCAGCGATGCTCCGTACCAGGTGGTCGGCACGACGAGATCGGGCCAGGAGCGCTACCTCGAGGCGGCCGGGCGCACGATCTCCTACGCCGGCGGGCCGGCGCGGATGATCGCCCTCCGCGACGCCACCGAGCGGCACCTCGCCGAGGAGCAGGTCGGCGTGCTCGCCTTCCAGTACGCCGCGGATCTGACCGCGGTCTCGGAGGTCGCGCGCAGGCTCCCCCGCGCCGCGGGGGCCGCCGGCGCCCGCGAGGCGATCTGCCGGGCGGCGCTCGACGTCTGCGACGGGATGCTGGCGGTCCTCATGGAGCCGGACGGCGACGGCTGCCTCGTCTCGACGGCCGTCGCCGGCGCCGAGGCGGCGACCATGCGGGTGCCGATCGACGCCGGTGAGTCCGCCACGGCCCGCGTCTTCCTGACCGGCGAGCCCTTCTTCGTCGCCGACCTGGCCGGGGAACGGGGCCTCTCGCGCCGGGTCGTGGATGCGACGGGCGCGGTCTCGGCGCTGTGGCAGCCCGTCCTCCGAGACGGCGAGCCGGTCGGCGTCCTCCTCGTGGCGTGGGACCGGGCGCTCGCCCACCTGTCGGACCGGGCCGCGGCGGTCGTCGGCCTCTTCGCCGCCGAGGCCGCGGTCGCCGTCGAACGGGCGGACGTGCTGGCCCAGCTGGACACGCTGAACGTGCAGCTGGCCCGACAGGTCGAGGCGCTGCGGCTGTCCGACCAGGTCAAGTCCGACTTCGTCTCGAGCGTCTCGCATGAGCTTCGAACGCCGCTCGCGTCGATCCTCGGCTACCTGGAGATCCTCGAGGAGGGGGCGGCCGGCGACCTGACCGAGCCGCAGCGCGAGTTCCTGGGCATCATCGACATAAATGCACGCCGGCTCCTCACGTTGATCGAGGACCTGCTGACGCTGTCCGGGCTCGAGAGCGGCCGCATGCGCATCCGGCTCGAAGCGGTCGATCTCGCCGAGCTCGTTCGCGTCGGTGTGCAGGCCCAGGCCCTCGCCGTCGCGGCCCGCGGCCATACGCTCGAGCTCGACGTGCCGGACGCGCCCGTCATCGCGACCGTCGACCGCGACCGCTACGCCCAGGTGGTCGCGAACCTCCTCGCCAACGCGATCAAGTTCACCCCGGACGGCGGCCACGTCCACGTCCGTCTCGTGGAGGCCGGCGGCAGCGTGGCCCTCACCGTCACCGACTCCGGCATCGGCATCGCGCCCGAGGACATGGGCCGGCTCTTCGAGCGCTTCTTCCGCGCCCACAGCGCGATCGAGGAGGCGATCCCGGGAAGCGGGCTTGGCCTCGCGATCAGCAAGGGCATCGCCGAGGCGCACGGCGGCGAGCTCACCGCCGAGAGCGCGGTCGATGCCGGGTCGGCCTTCACGATTCGCATCCCCACCTCGCCCCCCGAAGGAGGACGGCATGCATGACGCGCCCCGGACAGTGCTGGTCGTCGACGACGACGCCCATCTTCTCCGGCTGGTGAAGTTCCGGCTGGAACGCGACGGCTACGACGTGACCACGGCGGCCGACGGCGAGCGCGCGCTCGAGCGCATTCGCGAGCGGCCGCCGGACCTGTGCGTGCTCGACATCATGATGCCGCGCCGGAGCGGATTCGACGTCCTGCGCGAGCTGCGCGCGGACGCCCGGCTGAGAGCCGTGAAGGTGATCCTCCTGACCGCCCGGGCGCAGGATCACGACATCGCCGCCGGCCTTGGGCTGGGCGCCGACGACTACGTCACCAAGCCGTTCTCGCCCAGGGAGCTGTCGGTCCGCGTCGGCGCGCAGCTGACCGAGGAGTGATTGCGAACGCCGTCAAGCTCCTGGCCGGGGGCCAGCTGGGCGCCGTCCTGCTCGTGGCGGTGATCATGATCGGACGGCGGCTCCACGCCGCCCGCGCCGAGGAGCGCGAGCGGGCGCTGATAGAGCGCTTCCGCGACGACGTCGTCGAGCTGGTCTGCCAGGCCGACGGGGACGCGCCGCCGCCCAGCCTGACCGGCCTATGCCGGCCGGACGAGCGGGCGGCGATCGCGACGCTCATGGCCGAGTACGCCGGGACCGTGAAGGGCGGGTCGCGGGCGCGGCTCTCGGCCTTCGCCGATGCCCACGGCTACGTTGCCGCGTCCGCCGCCGAGCTCTCCGCACGGCGCGAGTGGCGCCGCGGCCGGGCCGCCCGCACGCTCGGCGACTTCGGCTCGGGCGGGGCGGCGCCGGCGCTCCGACGGGCGCTCGAGCGCGAGCGAAGCGGCGACGTGCGGGCCGCCGCCGGCCGGGCGCTCGGGCAGATCGGAGGCGCCGAGGCGGCGGCCGCGGTGTTGGACGGGTGGGCCGGGGGAAGGCTCGCCGCCGGCGTCGCCGCCCAGTCCCTTCTCGACATGGGCGCCGACGCGGTGCCGGCGCTCCTGCGCGCCTGCGGCAATGCCGACGCGGCGGTCCGGGCGACAGCCTGCCGCACGCTCGGCCACGCCGGTGCCGGCGGCCGCGCCGACGTCGTGGTCGAGCTCGCCGCCTGCGCGATCGGCGACGACGACCCGACGGTGCGGGAGGCGGCCTGCGATGCGCTCGGCCTGGTCGGCGGCGACGATGCCGCTTTCGCCCTCGCCGAGGCGCTCGGCGACGCCGCCGCCGGGGTGCGGCGGGCGGCGTGCGACGCCGCCGCCCGGCTTCGCATCGCCGACCTGCAGCTCATCGCCCACGACCTCATGGACGATCCGGCGGCCGACGTCGCCCGTGCGGCGACGCGCGCCGTGGCGGCAATCGATCCGGAGCAGGCAGGCAGCTCGGCGTTCGGCGTCGAGGCCTGGGCGGAGCTTCGGTGGGGATGGACATGACCCTCCTGCGCGAGCTCGTCGAGGCATACAACTGGCTCGTCCTCGGCTACTTCGTGGCTCTGAACGGCATGTACCTCGCGCTGCTCGCGCTCGCGTCGCGTGCCACCCTCGACCGCGTCCGCCGAGGCCGGATGGAGAAGGTGGCCGAGCTCATGCGTTCCCCGCTCGCCCCGGGCGTGAGCGTCCTCGTCCCGGCCCTGAACGAGGAGGCCGGCATCGTCGAGAGCGTCCGCTCGCTCCTGCAGCTGCGCTACCCGCGGCTGCAGGTCATCGTCATCTCCGACGGGTCGACCGACGCGACGGTGGCCAGGCTCGAGGAAGCGTTCCGGCTGGAGCCGTTCCCGCGCGTCTACGTCGCCGAGATCCCGACCGCGGAGGTGTCCCGGGTGCTGCGGTCGGCCGATGATCCACGCCTGACCGTCGTCGAGAAGGCGAACGGCGGCAAGGCCGACGCGCTCAACTGCGGCATCAACCTCGCGGAGGAGGAGCTGATCTGCGCGATCGACGCCGACGCCATCCTCGACGCCGACGCGCTCCTGCTCTCGTGCCGGCCGTTCGTCGACGAGCCCGACATCGTCGTCGGCACCGGGGGGATCGTCCGGCTCGCCAACGGCTGCCGCATCGAGCGCGGTCACGTCGCCGAGATCGGGCTTCCCCGGTCGCGGCTGGCGGCGATCCAGGTCGTCGAGTACCTGCGCGCGTTCCTCACCGGCCGGGCCGGCTGGAGCCGGATGAACGCGCTTCTGATCGTGAGCGGGGCGTTCGGGGTGTTCCGGCGCGACCTCGTCCGGGAGCTGGGCGGATACCGGGTCGACACCGTCGGGGAGGACGGCGAGCTGGTCGTGCGGATCCACCGGCACATGCGCAGGCTCCGGCGGCCGTACAGGATCACGTTCGTGCCGGATCCGGTCTGCTGGACGGAGGCGCCGGAGGAGCTGGCCGTGCTGCGGCGGCAGCGGTCGCGGTGGCACCGGGGCCTGGCCGAGATCCTGTGGGCGCACCGCGGGGCGCTCGGAAACCCGCGGTATGGCGCCGTCGGCCTCGTCGCCCTTCCGGCGACGGCGGCGTTCGAGCTGCTCGGGCCCGTCGTCGAGATGACCGGGCTCCTCGCCGTCGCCGCCGGATGGTGGCTCGGCATCCTCTCGGCGCCGTTCCTGGTCGCGTTCGCGCTCGCGGCGCTCGTCTTCGGCATCTTCCTCTCGGTGACCGCCGTGGCCCTCGAGGAGGCCTCGGCGCGCCGGTTCCCGCGCCTGCGGCAGCTGGCCGGGCTCGTGGCCCTGAGCGTGCTCGAGCAGGTCGGCTACCGGCAGCTTCAGGCCGCATGGCGGGCGAAGGCGCTGCTCGACTGGCTCGGCGGCCGCAAGCGCGGCCACTGGGGCGAGATGCGCCGCCGCGGCCTCGCCCGGTAGCCCCGTTTGCGGCGGAAGCCGTGACGTTGTCACAAGTCTCGTGGAGTGGCGAACGTTTCGTGTCGTGGCGGTTTCAGGGTGGATCTCAGCATTCGCGGCGGAGGCGAGACCGCGCTCTCGCCGGAGCGCGACGGGATGCGGATCATCCGGAGGGAGGGGGGCCCGTGGGGGAACCATGGGCTCCCCCACGTCGGACTCGCGTGACGGCCAAGTGGGCCGGTATCGTGCGCCCGCGATGGGAGAGTCGCCCAGGATCACGGATCCTCTGCACGCGCTCGAGGCCGCCCGAGAGGCGTTCGAGACGGCGGAGGACTTCACGATCGGCGTCGAGGAGGAGTTCGCGATCCTCGACCCGGCGACGCTCGACATGACGCCGGGGTTCGAGCGCATCTCGGCCGAGGCGGCCGCCGGCCCGCTCGCCGGGATGGTGGCGGGGGAGCTGATCCGCTCCGAGGTCGAGGTCCGCACCGGGCGGTGCGAGACGTTCATGGAGGCGGCGGAGGCGATGGCGCGGCGGCGCCTGCACCTCATCGAGCTTGCCGAGGAGCTCGGGTTCCGCCTCGCCGCCGCGGGAACGCACCCGTTCGCCCGTTGGCAGGACCAGGCGGTGATCGACACGCCCCACTACCACCTGGTGGAGGAGACGTTGCGGTATGTCGCCTGGCGCAACAACACGTTCGGGATCCACGTCCACACCGGCATCCACGGCGCCGACCGCGCCATCGCGGTCAATACGGCGCTTCGGAGCGTGCTCCCCGAGCTCCTGGCGGCATCGTGCAGCTCGCCCTGGCTCGAGGACCGCTACACCCAGCTCCACTCGACCCGGACGCAGGTGTTCACGAAGTTCTTCCCCCGCTGCGGCATCCCCGACCCGCTGCGGGACTGGGAGGAGTACGCTGATTACGTCCGGTTCCTCGTGACCACACGGTCGATCCGAGAGCACACGGAGATCTGGTGGAGCGTGCGCCCGCATCAGGCGTTCCCGACCGTCGAGATCAGGATCTGCGACGGCCAGCCCGAGTTCGGCCGGGCGGTGGCGCTGGCCGGCCTCATGACGGCCCTGACCGCCCACTACGCCCGCGCCTACGACGACGGCCGGCCGCTCCCACGCCACCCGCAGCGGGTGCTCGAGGAGAACTTCTGGCGGGCGATCCGGTGGGGGATGACCGGCGAGCTGATCGACCTCGAGTCGGGATCGACGGTGCCGGCGCGGGCCCGCCTCGAGGCGCTCGTCGACGAGGTCGCCGAGACCGCAGGGGAGCTGGGCATCACCCCGTCGCTGGCCGCGCTTCACGAGCCGACGGCGGCGGACGGGTACGTCGCCGAGCTGGAAGCGGGGGCGTCGGTGCGTGACGTGTGGCCGCAGGCGGTGGCGCGCACCCGCGACTCGGTCGTCGAATGGCTGGCCGTGAGAGAGGGGGAGGGACGATGAGCGAGGACGAGACCAGGGCGGCGCAGGAGGCCGCGGCCGAGTACATGCGCCAGGTCGGGGTCGCCGACGTGGTCGTGTCGACGGCGCAGACCCTGATCGAGCTCGGGTACCGCCGCACCGGGCTCGTCGCCGGCGCCCAGGACGAGCGCGACCTGCCCCAGAGCGAGATCGCCATCGAGGCCGTCCGCGCGCTCATGCCGGTGCTCGAGCAGATCCTCGACCCGGCCTCGATGACGTCGCTCCGCGGCGCCCTCTCGCAGGTGCAGCTCGCCTACGCGCGGGCGAGCGAGACGCCGGCGGAGGAGCGGCCTCCGGCCCGCGAGGAGGAGCCGCGGGTCGAGCCGGTGCGTCCCAAGATCTGGACGCCCGGGGGCGAGGTGTGAGCGCCGACGCCGAGATCGGCGTCTTCGGCGGCTCGGGCTTCTACTCGTTTCTCGACGACGCCGACGAGGTCGCCGTCGACACGCCCTACGGGCCGCCGTCCGACCGGTTCGTGGTCGGGACGGTCGGCGGCCGGCGGGTCGCGTTCCTGCCCCGGCACGGCCGCGATCACCACCTCCCGCCACACCGCATCCCGTACCGGGCGAACCTGTGGGCGATGCGCGAGCTGGGCGTCCGCCGCGTCATCGGGCCGTGCGCCTCGGGCAGCCTCTCCCGGGACCTGCCGCCGGGCACCTTCGTCGTCTGCGACCAGTTCGTGGACCGCACCTACGGCCGTGCCGACACGTTCTACGACGGGCCC
>DASQXS010000115.1:0-7400 GCA_035639615.1 Gaiellales bacterium
GCGGCCGGTCATGCGCCGGGGGCTGGCGCGGGTATGACCGTCGATCCCTTCACAGGGAAGACGCTCGTCTTCGTCGGCGGCCTTCACCGCAGCGGCACGTCGCTCCTGCACCGGCTGCTGGCGGAGCATCCGGACGTGAGCGGCTTTCGCGGCACAGGCGTCCCCGAGGACGAAGGCCAGCACCTGCAGACCGTGTACCGGCCGGCGCGGGCGCACGGCGGGCCCGGACGCTTCGGATTCGACCCGGGCGCCCACCTCACCGAGGACTCCGCCCTCGTCACCGACGAGAACCGCGCCCGGCTGGTCGCCGACTGGACGCCCCACTGGGACATGTCCCGGTCGGTGCTCGTCGAGAAGTCGCCGCCGAACCTGATCCGGGGACGGTTCCTGCAGGCGATGTTCCCCGGGGCCCGGCTCGTCATGATGATGCGCCACCCGATCGCGGTCGCCTGCGCGACCCGCAAGTGGTCGTGGAGCTCCCACACGGAGCTGATCGCCCACTGGCTCGTCTGCCACGAGACGCTCCTGGCCGACGCCCCGTACCTGCGCGACGTCGTCATCCTCCGCTACGAGGACATGGTCGCCGATCCGGACCGGGTGCTCGAGGCGACGTTCCGGGCGGCCGGCCTCGCGCCGCAGGTGAGCTCGCTGACGGTGCGGACGGGGATCAACGACGGCTACTTCGCCCGCTGGGAGCGGGGGCGATGGAACCCGTGGAAGCGGCTCGACACCGACCGGGCGGTGCGCCGGTTCGAGGAGCGGGTGCGACGCTTCGGGTACAGCCTGCACGAGCCGAACAGGCTCGAGGCTCCCGCAGAGCCGGCGATGGCGGCGACGCTGGCGGCGTCGGAGGCGTGATGCGGCGCGAGCGCGGCGCGGCCAACGACAACTACTCGCGCATCCCCGCGCCGCTCGCCGATGCGGTGAAGGCCGTCTATGTCGGCGCGCGCATGCTGCAGGCCGGGTCGCGGCCGCTGCCTGACTTCCTCGTGATTGGCGCGCAGCGGTGCGGGACGACATCCCTCTACCGCTATCTCGAGAAGCACCCGAACGTCATCGGAGCGTCGCCGTCGAAGGGCGTCCACTACTTCGACATGAACGCGGAGCGCAGCCTGCGCTGGTACCGGGCCCACTTCCCGACGGAGCGGCGGCGACGGCAGGCCGGCTCGGGGGCGGTCACGGGCGAGGCGAGCCCGTACTACCTGTTCCACCCGCGTGGGCCGGACCGCGTCCGCGCGGCCGTCCCGGACGCGCGCCTGATCGCGATGCTGCGCGACCCGGTAGACCGCGCGTACTCGCAGTACCAGCAGGAGTACGCGCGCGGCTTCGAGGACGCCGGGACGTTCGAGCGGGCGCTCGAGCTCGAGCCGGACCGGCTCGCCGGCGAGCGTGAGCGAATGCTCGCCGACCCTGAGTACCAGAGCCCGGCGCTCCAGCACCACGCCTACGTGGCCAGGGGCGAGTACGCCGATCAGCTCGAGGCGTGGCGAACGCGGTTCGACCCGGAGCAGATGCTGATCGTCCACTCGGAGGAGTTCTTCGCCGACCCGGCCGCCGGCTACGCACGCGTGCTCGAGTTCCTGGGCCTGCCCTGGCCGGACCATCCCCCCGCCTTCAAGGCCCACAATGCGAGGCCGGTGCGGGGGATGGCGCCCGAGACCCGGGCCCGGCTCGCTGCCCGCTTCGCCGAGCCCAACCGCCGCCTCGAGGAGATGCTCGGCCGGCGGATGGGGTGGACCGAGCCCGAGCAGGCGAGGTCGGGTGTCTGAGCCGGCGGCCGAGCGCGACGCCGACCTCCGAAGCGTCGCCCGTGGCGGCACCCTCAACTTCATCGGATCGGTCCTCAACGGGCTTCTGCAGTTCCTGCTCGTCGTCATCGTCACCCAGGCCCTCACGAAGAGCGCGGCCGGCGCCTTCTTCGAGGCCGTCGCGCTCTTCACGATCCTCTCGAACACGTGCGAGCTGGGGGCGGACACCGGGCTCACGCGCATGATCCCTCGCTACCGCGTCCACGGCCGGATCGCCGACGTCCGCCGCAGCATGGCCGTGGGGATCGCGCCGGCCTTCGCCGCCGGGCTCGTCCTGAGCATCGTCGCGCTGGTCGCCGCCGATCCGCTGGCGGCCGTCTTCACCAACCACCGCGACGCCGACGCCAGCCGGGTCGCCACCTACATCCGTGTCCTCGCCGTCTTCCTGCCCGTCTCCGCCGCGTACACGGTGGCCGTCGCCGCCACGCGCGGGTTCGGGACGATGCTCCCGAACGCGGTCGTCGACCGCATCGGCCGCGCGTTTCTGCAGCTGGCCGCGATCGGGTTGGTGCTCGCGGCCGGCGGCGGCGCGCTCGCCGTGGGGCTGGGGTGGGGTGTCCCGATCGCAGCCTCGTTCGCGGTCGCGCTGGCGTGGCTGGCGCGCCTCATCGCCGCGACCGAGCGGAGCCCCGGCGAGCGGCAGCCGCCCACCGCGATGCGGGCGCTCTGGACGGAGTTCTGGCGGTTCACCGCGCCGCGCGGCCTCACCGGCGTCTTCCAGGTGACGATCCTGTGGGTGGGGACGCTCCTCGTCGGGTCGCTCCTCGACGCCGCCCACGCGTCGGTCTATACGGCGTCGACCCGCTACCTGGTCGCCGGATCGATCGTGAACTACGCCGTCATCATGGCGATCGCGCCGAAGCTCTCCGAGCTTCTCAGCGGGCACGAGTACCAGCGGGCGAAGGACGTGTACCAGGTCACAACCGGCTGGCTGATGACGCTGGCGTGGCCGATGTACATCACCATCGCAGTGTTCGCCCCACTCCTTCTGCGCGTCTTCAAGCCGGAGTACGTTTCCGGGGCGAGCTCGCTCGAGGTGCTGGCCGTTGCGATGCTGGTGGCCACGGGAATCGGGCCCGTCGACATCGTGCTCCTGATGGGCGGGCGCAGCTTCTGGAACCTCTTCAACGTGGTCGTGGCCCTCGCCCTCAACGTGGGGCTGAGCCTGGTTCTCATCCCGCGGATCGGGATCGCCGGGGCGGCCTGCGCCTGGGCGGCGGCCATCCTCTTCAACAACCTCGCCCCGCTCGTCGAGGTGCGGGCGTTCCTGAAGCTCCATCCGTTTGGGCCCGGGTTCCCCGCCGTCGCGGCGAGCGCGCTCGTCTGCTACGGCGCTCTCGGCATGGCGCTCCGGCTCGCGGTCGGGACGTCGATCCCGGTGTTCGTCGCGTACGCCGTGCTCGGCACGGCCGCCTACGCGGCGCTCATGTGGCGCTTCCGCCGCCGCGCCGAGCTCGAGCTCCTGGCGGGCACGCTGCGCGCCGGCCGCGGCCGCCGCGCCCGCCCGGTGACGGCGTAGCCGTGCATAAACGGAGTCAGACTCCTTTGATTCATGGGCTGCAATGAGCTCCCCGAGCAAGCACTTGCCTCGCGTCCGAATGTGAATCAAAGGAGTCTGACTCCGTTGATTCACCGCGGTCAGGGCCCCTGCATCGCGGCCCGCAGCTGCAGCGCCTCCGCCGTCGGCGAGCCGGTGCCCTGGAGGAGGGCGAAGCCGCCGCCGCGGGCCAGGTTCCAGCGCGTCCAGGAGATGTCGTCGCGAGCGAAGAGGTCGAGCATCTGCTGCTGGTAGATGTCGGAGTGGGGATCGTTTGTGTGGATGCCCCACTCGCCGACGAGGAGCGGGATCCGCCACTCGCGCGTCCGCTGGAGCGGGACCGCCAGCACCTTGGCCTGGGCGTCCTCGGTGCCGACGTACTGGGTTGACCGCTGGTTGTGGGTCGCCGCCCACGACGGCGTCCAGTCGTTGCCGTCGGGGGTGAGGCCGATGCCGGGGACGCCGTTGAAATAGTCGTGGTAGTCGAGCGCGAGGTGGTCGAGCGAGCCGAACGCCTTGAGGCTCGCCGTGCCCACGCCCTCGCCGCCGCCGCGGCACATGACGAAAACCGTCCGGGTCGGGTCGACGGCCCGGATGACGCGCCGGATCTGCGCCTGCCACCCGAGCATCGTGTCGGTGGCACTAGTCGAGTCGCCGAGCGCGCCGGGGTGCGGCTCGTTGAAGATCTCGTACCCGATCACGTTCGGGTAGACGGCGTAGCGCGTCGCCATCATGGCCGCGAACGCGGCATAGGCGTCCTCGGAGCGGCTCGCCTCGGAGGTCCAGAACGCCTTCTTCGCGTCAGACTCGCCGAGCTTGGTGTCGGGGAAGCGGCCGTCGGCGTAGTACCACCTGGGGACGCCCGTCCCCAGGCAGGCGCTGGCCCCGGTCTTGCACTCGACCTTGGCGAAGTACGGCGACCAGTGGAACTGGTGAAAGTCGATCAGCACGTTCACGTGGTGGTCGCGGAAGTAGGCGACCTCCGCGTCCAGGGCCTGGAGCGTCCCTGTATGCCAGTGGTGGTGCGAGCCGTCGGGCGCCTGCCGCTCGACGATGCTCCACGCCACCGGGATGCGGACGAGGTTCGCGTCTAGGGCCGACGCCTGAGCGTAGACCGCCTGGTCGACGACGCCGACGTCGACGCCGCGCAGCACCACCGGGTTTCCGGACTGGTCGACGAAACGGGTGCCGCTCGTCGTCACCCACGGCTTCGCGATGTGCGGCGCCCTGTGGGGCAGCGTGACCTTGTGGTTGGACGCGGACGAGCACCCCGCCACGGCGGCCAGCAGCACCGCCGCGGGCACCACCCTCGTCGTCCACATTGCTCCAGTGTACGAGCAAGGCCCTGCAGGGGAAGTGCGATACTCGACGACGTGCCTCAGCCTCCACACGAGCTCGCGCGCACGTTCGTCGAGACGATCAGGCGGGTGGCCGTGACCGGCCGTGACGATGCCGATGTGCTGCGCCTCGTGCATCCCGATGCGGAGCTGCGCCCGATCATCACCGACGACGTCCTCCATGGGCACATGGGCGCGGTGGAATGGATCGAGCTCGCGCGCTCGGCGCTCGTCTGGGAGCCCGCTGTACGGCGCGTCGTCGGCGTCGACGACGAGACCGCCGTCGCGCTCATCCACCTGCGGGCGCCCAGGCCGCACCTGGGCATCGTCGACTCAGAGATCGCCTGGGTGGCCGAGTTCCGCGACGGGCTCCTGCGGCGGGCGACGTCGTACCCGAGCGTCGACGGGCTGCCGGACGACGTCCGTGCGGCGCTGAACGAGCACCCGGACGGCGTACCCTACGGGTGACAGTCGACTCGATCGGGGGATCACCATGATCTGGTTCATCATCTCGCTGGTCGTCGGCGGGCTGATCGTGGGCGCGCTGGGGCGGCTCCTTCACCCCGGCCGCGACACCATGAGCGTCCCAATGACCGCCGGCCTCGGCATCCTGGCGATGCTGGTCTCCGGGCTCGTCGTGCGGCCGATCCTGGGCTTCGGCGGCGGGTTCATCACGGCCGTCATCGTCGCCGTCGTCCTCGTCTGGGCCTACGCCCAGTACGTCGGGCCGCGCGGCGCCGCGCGCGTGTGAGCCCGCAGCGGGTAGCCGCTAGCCGGCCAGGTGCCGGAGGTGGCTGCCGATCCGGCGGGAGATGAAGCCGGCAACGATCCCAGCATAGAAGAGGGCCGGCACCGTGACCGCGAGGCCGACGAACACCCTCTTCCATGAGAGGTCGGTCGACCACGAGACCGGGTCGTTCGACGCGAACCACGACGCGGCCCACATCGCCGCCGCGCCGGCGAGGCCGAGCCAGGCGATCCGCCAGGCGTGGCGGAGCCCCACGATGACCCCGAGCAGGAACGACGAGAGGAGCGCGCCCCAGACCACGAGCGCGACCGTGTGGTTCCCGCCGTAATCCTGCGAGCTCATCACCTGGCCCGGCGACCAGTCGGCTCCGCGTGCACTGGGAGACACCGAACGTGAGTGTAGGCCGGGCGAGGCGGTGGGTCGGGGGACTTCCCGCCTCGCCCTCGGGAGTCGGCTCACGTGGGCTGGTGTGAGCCGACACGCTCCGGCGGGTGCCAGGTCGCCGGCCGAGGAGCACCAGTGATGACCGGGCAGCCAGCAGCTACTACCCGGTCGGAGACCTCCCCCGACCGGCGGGCTGGCTGCTCAACCGGGCGGACTCTAGCTGCTCCGGCCGTCCGATGTATGACGGTGCCGGGCCGCCTCCCTCCTCCGGGTTATCAGCCGTCACCGATCGAATGTCGATACCCCGTGTGGCATGGGGCGTCCCGTGCCCATCAAGGAAGGTGGTTCTTCACGATGCTGGACGAGATTCGCGACACCACGGGTTCGGAGTCGGGCCAGACGATGGCGGAGTACGCCGTCGTCCTCGGCGTCATCACGATCGCGGTCGTGGTGACGCTGGGGCTGCTCAGCACAGCCATCCAGAACCTGCTGAACAACGTGATCGCCTCCCTCTAGGCGACGGGCCAGGTCACGAGAGGTCTCCGTGGGCCCGCCGGTCGTTCCGGCCGGCGGGCCTGCCGGGGCCTCGAGGAGCTAGGCCGAGGGCGGCGTCGTCACGCAGCCATAGGGTGACGTGGGCGGGCTGCATGCTGTCGCCGACGACCTGGCGCAGCTCGCGGATGAGCGTGTCGAGGTCGATCTCATCGCGCAGTCGGCCGGCGAAGGCTTCGAGGGTGCGCTCGGCGTCGTATGTCGGGCGCGAGAAGTGGCGGTCCACGAGGGTCTGGACATGGGTACGGGCGGGGCGGAACAGGGCGGCGACAGCAAGGGTGGAACCGGTGATGGCGAGGGTGGAGCCGCCGGCGACGGGAGTGAGGACCTGCTCCAAGGCGACGACGATGGCGAAGTAGAGGCCGGCAAGACCGCCGCTCACGAGGCCGTAGACGAGCGTCCGACGAATGATCAGGTCGATGTCGTAGAGGCGGTAGCGGAGGATGGCGACGCCGATCGCGGCGGGCAGAGTCGCGAAGATCAGGCCGAGAACCGCGATCCTGTCCCGGAGATGGCCGTGCGGCCACACGAGCCAGGTCGTCATGGTGAGGCCGGCCGTGACAGCGACGACCGCACCTACCGAGAGGACGACCTTGAGCTGCTGGCGCTGGACTCCGTCTGCTCGACGCAGACGCACCACCATCGCGCAGGCGCCCAGGCAGAGGCTGACGAACACCAGAAGCCAGCCGGCGGCGTCGACTGCGTTCATCGCCGCCCGTGCACCGGGAACGCCGAGCGGGTTGGACGCTGCGGCAAACGGCTCGTCGTATCGGCCTGGGCGCAGCGCGCCTGCGCTCATGAGCATCGAGATCCCGGCGAGGAGGGCCGCGAGCGCGGGGCGCCAGCGTCGAGACGGCAGCCGCCCGTCGGGGAACAGCAGCAGCGGTAGAGCGAGCACACCGGCGGTCGCCTCGCCGAGCACGGTGTTGATCACGGTCGCCACGGTTGCGCCGGGGAGGACATCGCTGCGGTGCAGACCGACATCCGCGTACTGCCAGGTGAGCAGCTGGACGCTGTTGGCGAGTCCGGTCAGG
>DASQXS010000116.1:0-19320 GCA_035639615.1 Gaiellales bacterium
GAAGTTCGACTACCTGCACCGCGAGGTGAACGACGCTGCGGGCCGGCGGGTGAGCCGGCGTGAGGCGCTGGGCGTCGCCGGCCTGGCGCTGATCGCGGCCGCCTGCGGCGGGTCGACCAACGCCGGCGGGGGCGGCGGGAACAGCGGCCCGGCCGACACCCTGCAGGGAAAGCCGATGGAGGACCAGCTGGTCATCTACAACTGGTCGGAGTACGACGACCCGTCGACGTATGCGAAGTTCAAGAAGCTGCCCAAGGAGGCCGCGGCCGGGCTCAAGATCAACGAGACCTACTACTCGTCCAACGACGAGCTCCTGGCGAAGCTGCACGCCGGCGGCACGGGGTACGACATCATCGTCCCCAGCCAGAACGCGGTCGGCGAGCTGATCCAGGAAGGCGGGCTGATGAAGCTCGACTTCAACCTGATCCCCAACATCAAGAACCTGGAGCCGTCCTTCCGCAAGTCCACCTACGACCCCACCGGCGAGTACCACGTCATCAAGGACTTCGGCATCACCATGTTCTTCTACCAGAACACGGTGGTGAAGCCGTCCAGCCCGCCGAAGACGATGAAGGACTTCTACGACCTGCTCGTCCCGAACGTGTCGAAGGGCCGCACCAACGTCCTCGACGGCGCCGAGGAGGTGGTGCCGCTGGCCGCGATGGCGCTGGGGATGGACGCCAACACCGACGATGCGGGCGAGCTCGACGAGGTGAAGAAGTTCCTGCTGTCGATCCGCAAGGGCGTCACCACCGTCAGCTCGTTCGGATACATCGACGACGCCTCGGCCGGGAAGATCATCCTCAGCCAGGGCTGGAACGGCGACGTCCGCCGCATCCTCAAGGCCCGCAAGAGCCAGGGCGACATCACCGCCGTCATCCCGGAGCAGAAGTCCGAAGTCTGGGCCGACAACTGGTGCGTCCCGGTGAACGCGCCCCACCCGGTCGCCGCCCACGCCTGGATCAACTGGCTGCTCGTCCCGTCCACCGCCGTCACCGAGATGAACTACCACAGCTATCCGATCCCCATCCCCGCCGCGCTCGACCAGATGCCCGCAGACGTCAAGAACGACCCCATCTTCAACGTCCCCGCCAAGTACACCGACGCCTACCAGTACATCCTGAACCCGAACCCCAAGGTCGTGAACGACCGCACCAAGATCTACCAGGAGTTCAAGGCGGCGTCGTAGCCCCAGCTCCGCAGGTGGATTCCCGTACGACCAACCGAGTCGGAATGAGGCGCATCCGTTCCGGCGGCGGCCGCCCCTCGATCAGGTCGACCAGCATGTCGACCGCTTCGGCCGCCGTCCTCGTGGGATCCAGCTCGAGAGTCGTGAGTGCGACGCTCGCCTCGCCGGGCTCGCGATCCGCCGCGACCGCCAGCAGAAGATCGCCGGGCACGCGCAATCCGCGACGTTCGGCGGCCCGGAGCGTGGCGATGCCCAGCACCTCGTCGTTGGCGTAGATCGCGTCGGGCGGCTCCGAACGGGCCAGCAGCCTCTCCGGCCACTCGACCTCGGCCATGTGGCCCATCGGCGCGGTCTGGGCAAGCTCTTCGGCGCCGCGGGCCGCGCACCAGCCGCGGTAAGCGGCCAGGCAGTCCGCGTTGAACGCGTCGTCAGGCTCTCCGGCGAGCAGCGCGACGCGTCGCGCTCCCCGCTCCGCGAGGTGGTCCAGCACGGTGCGCGTTCCGGCGATGTGGTCGTTGTCCACGCAGTAGTCGTCGCCGCCCGCCGGGTCGCGGCCGGAGAGCACGAGCGGGACGCCGCGGGCCCGGAGCTCGGCGAGGATGCGGTCTCCGGCAACCGGGTCGAAGACGACGACGCCGTCGAGCGGGATCCGCGACCAGACGGCCGTCTGCGGAGTCGGAGGCGCCACCACAAGCGCGTAGTCGCGCTCGAGCGCTCGGGCTGTGGCCGCGTGAATCGCCTTGCTGAAGTAATCCACATCGGTGAGCGGCACCGGCAACACGTCGCTGAGCGAGAACGCCACAGCGATCAGGCCGGTCCGGCCGCCCGCCAGGTACCGCGCCGCCGCGTTCGGCGTATACCCCATGCGCGCGGCGACCTCGCGGATGCGCGCGCGGGTCGTTTCAGGGATGCGCCCCTTGCCGCTCAGGGCGTGCGACACGGTCGCGGTCGAGACGCCCGCAGCGCGGGCGACGTCCTCGAGCCGAACGGGAAGGCGGGACGACATCTGCGGACGTCACGGTACCCGTCCCGGAGAACGTCATGGCAGATCTCGAGGTGTCGATCACGAGAGCACCACGAGCTCGCGCGGCAGCGCGGACAGCACCCCGATCCGCTCCGCGCCATGAGCAGCGTCCATGTAGCTCGCGGTGTACCCGCCGTCCCCGTCGAACGCGAGGAGGGCCGGCATGGCCGATGACGACAGCATGACGCCACCTTACGTAGCACCACTATGGTCCCGTGAGAGATTCCTGCTGGCGGCCTTTCCAGTTTGGAGCGAGGCGTTCGTAGCGGGCAAATGCGCGGCCGGAGGCGGCCGCCGAGAATGGGAGTCATGAGATGACGCGGTATCTGATCTCGTTCGATGACGGCGCGATGACCTTCCCCGAGGAGGAGCTGCCCGACGTGGCCGAGGCGGCGCACGCGGTGGCCCAAGAAGCCAAGGACTCCGGCGTATGGGTGTTCGGCGGCGGACTGCATTCCCACGAAGAGGTGAGCGTGGTGGCCACCGATGGGACGGTCACCGACGGCCCCTACCCAGAGAGCAAGGCCTACATCGGCGGATTCGCGGTCGTCGACGTGCCCTCACGCGAGGAGGCGCTGGAGTGGGCCGCCAAGATCGCCGCCGCCTGCCGCTGTGCTCAAGAGGTCCGCGAGTTCGTGCCCGACCCGACCGCCTGATCGTTCCTACCCGCCCAGCACGGTCAGCGTGCGCGGCAGCTTGGAGAGCGCCTCGATCCCGCTCTCGGTCATGAGCAGCGTCTCCATGTAGCTGGCGGTGTACCCGCCGTCCCGGTCGA
This sequence comes from Gaiellales bacterium, assembly GCA_035639615.1. Lineage (GTDB taxonomy): Bacteria > Actinomycetota > Thermoleophilia > Gaiellales > JAICJC01 > JAICJC01. The sequence continues at coordinate 2,989 of DASQXS010000116.1, forward strand.
AGAGGATGTTCTCGTAGTTCGTCACGTACCCGGGCTCCCACGTGAACGTCTCGAACGCGTCGTTTGCCAGGTAGGTGTGCCCGACCCAGTTCGGCGGCATCGCGATCCCGAGCGCGTAGCCGCCGACCCACCACACCTGCTCCCTCGGGAACCGGGCGTACACGTACTCCTCCGCAACCCGCTGCGCGACGTCGAGCGGGTCGCCCGGCTTGACAGCGGCGCGGACCGCCTCGACGCTGCCAGCCGTCTCATCCAGGACGCGGCGGGCACCCGGGTCATCGCGCCCGATCGCGAACGTGCGGCACAGGTCGACGTGGTAGCGGTTGTAGACGCCACATGCGTCGACGTACATCACGTCGCCGGCCTCCACCGGCCGCCGCGACGGGGGCGAGTGCGTGCGGCACCACACGTCCGGCCCGGCCGAGACCATCGTCCGAATCGCGGGCTCCTCCCCGCCGAGCGCCGCCATCGCGGCGTTCAGATGCGCCGCGATCTCGAGCTCGGTGCGGCCCGGCCGGACGTACTCCAGGAGCGATGCGAACGCGGCGTCGACGATCTCCGCGGCCCGGCGCACGCACTCGAGCTCGGCCTCGGACTTCACCAGACGGACACGGTCGACGATCCAGTCGCCGTCGACGGCGTGTCCGCCCTCCGCCTCGAGGGCGGCGGCGATCTCGTCGACGAGCGGGGCGCCGGGAGCTTGCGTCCACCGCTCGATCCCGATCGCGCGGCCGTTCCACCCGCGGCCGCGAACGGCACTGCGGATCTGATCGATCACCGTGGTGTAGTCGTAGAAGATCGCATCGTCGAAGAGCGCGACCCGCTCGACGAGCGTGCGGTGACGTTCGTAGTCGACGAAGACGAGCTCATCCACCTCGGAGGAGACGATCACGCCCACCGGCGCCCGCGGCGGATACCAGATCGACTCGAACCCCGTCAGGTAATTGAGGTTGGGAGGGCTGAGGACGAGCAGGACATCCACGCCTCTCTGCGACATCTCCTCGCGGACGCGGCGGGCACGGCCGCGGTACTCCTCGTCCGAGAAGGGGCGTGGTGCGCTCATTCGCGCCCGCAGAACCTCATCGCCGAAACCGCGAGAGCCTGCGCGCAGGTCACGAGGTCGTCGACGGGGACGTGCTCGTCCACGGTGTGCGAGACGCTCGTCGGGCCGAACCCCACGGACGGGATGCCCGCCAGGATGGTGTAGGCCGCCCCGTCGTACCACGAGTCGAGGCCCGCGAGCCGGCTGGGATGGCCGACCGACTCCGAGGCGTCGAGCAGCGTCCCGACGATCGGCTCGGAGTCCATGATCTCCATGGGCATCACGCCGTTCGACCACCAGTCGACCGTGGGCGGATGACCGCGGAGCCAGGGATCGCGGGCTACCTCCGCCAGGAGGTACTGCTCCACCTCGGCTCGCACCGCGGAGCCCCAACCTTGGGCGTCGGCCTGAATGGGCAGGTAGAGGACGGCCATGGTGAGGTCGAACGACGCCGGGTAGGTCACCGGCCACTCACCGGATCGCGCCATCGTGGGGACGACGTCGGGCGGTGCAAGGTAGGGGTGCGCGAATCCCTCGCGTTCCGCCCACCGCTCCCTCAGCCGGCGAATGGCGTCAATGACGACCGTCGCCCGCTCGATGGCGTTCACGGCGCCGCCCTCTGTGAAGTCCGGCTGCCGGTGCTCGGCGTGGCCTGGGCGCCCGGGGACGCTCACGGTCGCGTACTCGGATCCGCGGCAGGTGATCCACACGTCGAAACCTGTGGGTTCGGCGACGATGCCGGCGTCGGCGGTGATCCCATGCGCCACGATCGCCGACCCACCGGCGCCCGAGGACTCCTCGTCCGTGTTGGTCGCGACCAGCAGGTCGCCCTGAAGGTCGATTCCCAGACCCGCCAGCACCTCGGCGGCAAAGACCGTGCACGCGACGCCGCCCTTCATGTCACATGCGCCGCGCCCATAGAGCTTCCTGTCGCGCACCTCCGGCCGAAACGGATGGCTCGTCCACGCGTCTACCGGCTCGCCGGAGACGACGTCGATGTGGCCGTTCAACATCAGCCTTCGCCCCGACCCTGCGCCGGGGAAGCGGGCGACCAGCTGCGGCCTGCCGTCGAAGTCGAGGCCCGGCGGCACGAGTGGACGCCCGGCCATCTCGTCCGCGGACGGTTCCCACAGGTCTACTTCTGCACCGGCCGATCGCAGCCGGCCCGCGAGAAGCTCTTGCAGCTGGGCCTCCTCCCGGGCCGGTTCACCCGGCATACGCGCCGTGGTATCGAACCAGATTAGCTCGGAGGCCAGCGCCACGAGGTCGTCGGAGCGGCGCGCGACCTCTTCGCACACCTGCCGCTCGGCGTCGTCCAGGCTCATCGGTCAACCTCCTCGCGCATGCGCACAGGCAATCCCTACGCCTTCTCGCACCCTTCGGCCATACCACGAATGACGGATTGCGGAGGTCGTCGAGGGCTGCTGAGCTTGCACCTCGAGCGTCGTTGGGAGGCATTCCCGAGGTGATACCCCCAGACCGGCCGGACGCCTTCGCGGGCCGGCGCGCGCTCGTGACCGGAGGGTCATCCGGGATCGGCGCCGCCACCACCCGCCTGCTCGCCGAGCGGGGCGCTGCGGTCGCAGTCATCGACCGGGAGCTCGGCGCACACGTCGTCGCCGATGTCCGCGAGGCGGCCGGCGTTGCGGCGGCGGTGACAGCGGCGACCGACATGCTCGGCGGCCCACCGGACGTGCTCGTGGCGAGCGCCGGCATCTACCGGATCGCGCCCTTCCTCGAGCTCGAAGAGCCGGACTGGAACGAGACTATCGACACGAATCTGCGGGGCGTGTTCCTCGTCGGGCAGGCCGTCGCGCGGGCCCTCGTGGCGGCAAGGTCGGCGGGGGCCTTCGTGAACCTGGCATCGACCGCCGCGCTCGTGGCCGATGCGGCCGAGCCGACGGCGCATTACAACGCGAGCAAGGCCGGCGTGGTCGCGCTCACGCGGCAGATGGCGATCGAGCTCGCCCCGCACGGGATCCGGGTCAACTGCGTCTGTCCCGGCGTGATCGACACGCCGATGCTGCGGCTCATGGACGACCCGGTTTCCGGCGAGCGGTACCTGCGCGAGTCCGTGCCGCTCGGTCGGCTCGGGACTCCGGACGAGGTCGCCCGCGTGATCGCGTTCCTGGCGTCGGACGAGGCGTCGTACATCACCGGCGCGGCGCTTCCGATCGACGGCGGCTCGACGCTTCTGTGAGGAGGGGTGGATGAGGCTCGGATTCGGGTTGATCACGTGCCAGGAGCATCCGGCCGACGCCCGGTCGGCTGCCGAGCTGTATCGCGACGCCGTCGACGTCGCCGTGCGGGCTGAGCAGCTGGGGTTTGATTCGGTCTGGGTCTCGGAGCACCACTTCGTCGACGACGGGTACATGCCGTCGCTTCTCCCCGTCGCGGCTGCCATCGGCGCCCGAACCGAGCGGGTCGAGATCGGGACAGCGCTCCTCCTGGCGCCGCTACACGACCCCGTTCGGCTGGCCGAGGACGCCGCCACCGTCGACCTTCTGACAGCCGGCCGGCTCGTGCTCGGGCTCGGCCTCGGGTGGCGTGAGGAGGAATTCGATGGCTTCGGGATCCCGCTCCGCCTGCGGCGACGGCGCATGGTCGACGCGATCGCCGTCCTGCGCCAAGCATGGTCGGGCGGGCTCGTCACCGGGACGGCCACCGCCGCGTACCCGGGGATCTCGGTGACGCCCAAGCCGGCCCGCCCGGGCGGCCCGCCGATCTGGATCGGCGCCTTCGCCGAGCCGGCGGTTCGGCGAGCCGGTCTGCTGGCTGACGGTTTCATGGGGTCGGACTCGACGCCGGAGGAGCTTGCGCGCCAGGTCGGCTGGGTGCGTGAGGAGCTCGAGCGCGCGGGCCGCGACCCGGCCGGCTTTGCCTGGAGCGTCCACATGGCGACCTTCCCATGGCACGGGGCCGACGCGTGGGATCGGGTGCGGGACCACCGCTGGTACGTCGAGTGGAAGTACGACGACATGGAGGCCGCGCGCGGCCGCGCCGGCTGCCCGCAGGCACCGCCTCGACTCGACGCCGCCCGCGAGCAGGAGTTGCGGGCATCGACCGTGCTCGGCGCTCCGGAGGAGGTCGCCGAGCGGATCGCGGTGCTGCGCGACGCGGCCGGAGGCGACCTCCACTACATCGCCCGCCTCTACTGGCCGGGCATGGACCCGCCCGTGCGCGACGAGGCGATGCGCATCTTCGCTGAGGAGGTGAGACCGCTCCTGACCTGAAGCCGGCACGCAATTGCGGGGTCAGGCACGCAATTGCGGGGTCAGGCACGCAATTGCGGTGCCATACCGCGATCCGCGCGAGCCCTTCTGTGGGGCGGAAGTGGTGACGTTGTGACGAGTTTCATGTACCGACGACGCTTCGTGCCCTCGCGGTTTCAGGGTCGACCTCAGCATCCGCGGCGGAGGCGAGACCGCGCTCTCGCCGGAGCGCGATGGCGGTCCGGCCATGCGGAAGGAGGGGGCCCGTGGGGGAACCATGGGTTCCCCCACGTTTAAGCCGGCTCGGCGTCCTCGGCCACCCACGCGCGGATCCGGCGGTCGGTGCGGCTGATCAGCCCGACGATGCCCCCGGGGACGAAGACGACGATGACGAGGAGCGTGGCGCCGAGGATCGTGAGCTGCCAACCCGGGTAGTCGATGAGCCAGGTCTGGATGACCGTCAGGATGGTCGTGCCGATGATCGGGCCGGTGACCGTGCCGAGCCCGCCGATGACGAGCATGGTCACGTCGAGGGACATCGGCGTGAGGCCCATCTGGCTCGTCGTGAACGACTGCTGGAAGCTGAGGTAGAGCGCCCCGGCGACGCCGGCAAGGAAGCCCGACAGGCCGAATGCGGCGATGCGCGCCGCCTGTGGATTGACGCCGCGCGCCGCGGTGTAGGCCGGCGCGTCGCGGATCGACCGCAGGGCGATCCCGAGGTGGGACTGGCGCAGCCAGGCGACGGCGAAACACGAGACCACGATGATCGCGGCGGTCACCCAGTAGTACCTGCGCAGGTAGTCGGTCTGGCCGAGGTCGGGAAAGAGCCCGGGGACGTATGGGAACCCGAACGAGCCTCCGGTGAGCCCGCGCGGATTGTTCACGGCGACGTACTGGACGACCTCGGCGAAGGAGAACGTGAGGAGCGAGGTGTAGATCCCAAAGAGGCGCAGCGTCGGGAACGCGAGCAGCACCGAGATGCCTGCCGAGAAGAGTCCGCCCAGCAGGATCGCGACGGCCACGGGCATCCACGTCTGGTGCAGCATGAGCCAGCCCGAGCTGTACGCGCCGAGGGCATAGATGGCGAGCTGGCCGAAGTTCCAGACGCCCGCCATGCCCAGGACGAAGTTCCAGGAGATGTTGAGGACGAGCACGATCTCCGCCGTGACGATGATCGTCATGTAGTACGCGTCGGTATAGACCAGGGGGAACACGGCCGCGAGCACGATCCCCGCGGCGATTGCCGCCCACCGGCCCGGCGAGAGCGACGCGAACGTCCCGGTCACAGGCGCGCCTCCGCGGGGCTGCCCTTGAGGCCGTTGGGCCGGAACACCAGGATCAGGAGGATCGCGCCATACAGGATGGGAAGCGTCCACGTCGTCCCGATCTCGACCTCGCAGAACGACTGCATCATCCCGACCAGATACGCCGCATAGAGCGTGCCGGGGAGGCTGCCGAGTCCCCCCAGCACGACCACGATCAGGGCGTACAGGAGCGGCAGGTCGCCTGCGGTCGGCGACGCGAAGAACAGGCCGCCGACGAACACCCCACCCACCCCCGCGAGGGCGGATGCGAGGCCCATGGTGACCGGATAGAGCCGCGTCACGGGCACCGCCAGCGAGCGGGCGGCGTCCAGGTCCTGGGCGACGGCGCGGATGGCGAGGCCCCAGCGCGTGCGGGCGAGGAAGAGCCCGAGGCCGGCGATGAGCGCGACCGAGATGGCCGCCATCGTCAGCTCGTGGTAGCTGATCGAGACGCCGTTCAGAAGCTCGAGGTTGCCTCCGACGATGCTCGGGACGTTCTTCTGGAACGGGCCGAAGTGCTGGAGCGCCACGTTCGTCAGGAAGATGGCGACCGCGAACGTGGTGATGAAGGTGACCATCTCGAAGTCGACCTCCTTCTGGCGGCCGATCAGCGGCTGCACGGAGGCCAGCTCGGACGCGGTGCCGAGCGCAAAGGTGAAGAGGAAGGCGAGCACCAGCGCTACGACCGGGTTGACGCCGTGGGTGGCGAGCGCCCACCAGCCGACGTAGCCGCCCACCATGACCATCGACCCCTGCGACATGTCGAGGATCCGGAGCGTGCCGTAGACAAGGGTCATCCCGATCGCGACGAGCCCGTAGATCGAGCCGTAGATGAGGCCGTTCGCGAGGATCGCGACGACGTCGGTCACAGCCCCGCCTCGGTGATCGAGCCCAGATACGTCTCGACGACGGTGCGGTCATGGGACAGCTCGGCGAACGAGCCGCTGCGGACGATCGCGCCCGCCTCGAGGATGTGAACCGCGTCGGCCACCCCCTCGATGTGGGTGAAGTTCTCCTCGACGAGCACGATGGGCGCGTCGGCCTCGGCTCGCAACCGCCGAATCGCCGCGTAGACCGCCTCGATCGCGACCGGGGCGAGGCCAAGCGACGGCTCGTCGATGAGGAGCAGCCCGGCCGGACGCATCATCGCGCGGCCGAGGCCCACGAGCCGGCGCTCGCCGCCCGAGAGGGTGCGCGCCTTCTGGTCGCGCTTCGCCTGCACGGTCGGTAGCTCCGCGTAGACGCGGGCCAGCGCGGCGCGCCGGCCCCGCCAGGAGCTTGCGAGGAACGCGCCCATCAGCAGGTTCTCCTCAACCGTCATCTCGGCGAAGAGGCCGTCGCCCTGCATCGCGTGGACGACGCCGCGGGCGGCGACCTCCTCCGCGTGGCGGCCGTCGATCCGCTCGCCGCGGTACGACACCGTTCCGCGGACGGGCTTGACGAGGCCCGAGATCGATCGCAGGAGCGTGGTCTTTCCGTGGCCGTTCGGGCCGATCACAACAGCCGTCGTGCCCTCGTCGACGACGAGGTTGAGGTCGCGGAGAACCAGGGCCTGGTCGTACCCGGCCGTGAGGCCTGAGACTTCGAGGACGGCGCTCAACCAGACCGGCCTCCGCTTGACCCCAGGAAGACCTCGATCACGCGCCGGTCGCTCAGCATCTCCTGCGGCGTCCCGACGAAGATCTCCGCCCCGTGGTGCATGACCAGCACCCGGTCGGCGAGCGCGACCAGCGCCCGCATCACGTGCTCGATCACGACGACGGCGACGCCGGAGCCCCGGATCCGGCGGATGAGGCCGATCGTGTCGTCGATCTCCTGCGGGTTCAGCCCACCGAACGGCTCGTCGAGGAGCAGGACGAGCGGATCCGTCGCGAGTGCGGTGGCGAGCATCAGCCGCTTCCTGTCGTAGACGGGCAGGAGCGCAGCCCGTGTCTCGGCGTGCCGCTCGAGCCCGACTGCGGCGAGGGCCGCGGCGCCCGCCGCGACGTCATCCTTGCGGGAGCGGCGCCCGCTCCGGCCCCGCCGGAAGCTCGCCGCCAGGTACGCGTTCTCCAGGGCGGTGAGCGTGTCGGCGACGACCGGGTGCTGGAACGTCCGCGCGAGGCCGAGGCGGCACCGGTGATGGATCTTCGTCCCCCGGACCGATTGACCGGCGAGGACGATCTCGCCGGTCGTCGCGATGGTGTGCCCCGTGATCGTGTCGAAGAGCGTCGTCTTTCCGGCCCCGTTCGGGCCGGCGATGCCGAGCACCTCGCCGGTCCCGACCGTGAAGGACACGCCGTCCACGGCCCGAAGGCCACCGTAGAGCTTCGTGATCCCGCGAGCTTCGAGCGCCGGTTGCGCCGCGGGATCGGCTACTGCAGCCACGGCGGAAGCTGAAATGTTCCTGTCGTATATGGGTCGGGGGAGATGACGACCTGCTTTCCGTCCTGGATCTGGAAGGTGAGGTGCGGCATGCCGAGCGAGGGATCGCTGGTGTCGTCGGGATAGGGGATGCTGGTCAGGCCTCTGTGGTTCATGTCATACGCACCGCAGACGCCGCGGTACGGCGTCGCCTTGAGGTAGGCGTTGATCCGGTCGAAGTCGTACGGATCGCCGGCGAGCCCGGCGGCCTGCGCCCACATCTTCATCATGTCGTACTGGTCACCGGCATTCGAGAAGCCCGGGCCGTCGCCGAACTTGGCCGTGAACTTGTCGATGAACGGCTGCGCCACCGGATCGTTCTGGAGGATGCCGATCACCGTGGACCATGTCACCCCGTTCGCGCTTGACCCGGCGAGCTGCAGGTACTGCGGGATCGAGGGAGCGTACTGCTGGTAGACGAGCGACTTCGTGGGGTTCTGAGCGAACTGCTTGATAAACGACGCCTCGTCGCCGGGCGCGTAGTCCGAGAACACGATCACGTCCGGGTTCGCATCCCGGATCTTGACGAGGACGCCGCCCCAGTTGGCCTGCGGCACGGTGAACTGCTCGAACCCGACCACCTTCCATCCGAGCTTCGTGATCGACGACTGGAAGCTCTTCGCGATGTTCAGGCTGTAGGGGTCGTTGGAGGTGACAACGTAGGCGGTCTTCTTGGTCGGCGTCCACCTGTTGTCGGCGATCAGCGACTGGATCAGGGCCACGATCCCCGCACCGTACGAGAGCTCGCTGGGGTCGCCCTGGAAGATGTTGGTGGCGCCGTGCTCGGCGACCCAGTCGACGTTCCCATGCCAGGTATTTACGTGGAACGTGGGGATCTTCTTCGCGGCGACGATCGGGAACTCGACCGACGTGTACGAGCAGAACGGCATGAACACCGCCGCCACGTTCTGCGACACCAGGTTCTGCAAGACGGTCTTCATGACGTCGGGAGACTGATCCTTCGTATCGAGCTTGACCAGCTCGAGCTTGTACCCGGCGACACCGCCGGCCGCGTTCAACTCCTCCACGGCCAACTCCTGGCCGCGGATCATCTGCTCGCCGTCTCCCGCAAAGGGCCCCGTGATCGGGCTCGCGGATCCGATCTTGATCGTGCCCTTGCCTCCCTTGCCGCCGTTCGATCCGGACGACGACGACGAGCTCGAGTTGCCGGCGGCGTAGCCGACCCCGCCCCCGACCACAAGCCCCGCTGCCCCGGCGCCAACAGTTCCCTGCAGGAAGCTCTTGCGGCTCATCCCCCGGCCGCCGGGCCTCGTCTGAGTCATGACTCCTCCTTCGATTCGGTGTCGTCGGCCGGCCCGAGCGCAGATGCGGCGCCGAACCCTCCCCCGCCCGCGCCGACGAGCGAGAGCACATCGCCGCGCCGGAGGTGGATGTAGCCCTTGCCCGGCAACGGCTCCTCGCGGTCCGAGCCCGCACGCCGGAGCGTGGCGCGGGCGGGCATCCCGGCCCCGCCGCCGTCGCGTCCCCGCGCCGCGTACGCGGCATTGGTCTGCTCGACGTAATACATGCCGTCCGAAACCTCGGCCAGCAGCCGGTAGTCGCGGCGCAGACCTAACCCCCCGCGCATATGACCGCCTCCGCCTGATCCCTCGACCAGCTCGGTCCGCTCGATCAGCCACGGATACTCCAGCTCGGCGATCTCCGCGGGGAGTATCGCGCAGTTCGAGCAGTAGGGGTCGATGCCGTCGTCTCCCGGCGCCTCGCGGCGGGCGCCGCCGCCCCCGCCGAGGATGTCAGCCAAGAGCGTGAGCCGGCCGGATCTGGGGTCGACCGCCTGAAAGACGAGGGCCGGGAACGAGACCTGGCTGGCGGCCACCATCCGGTCCGGTAGAAGCTCGCTCAGCGCCTCGATCAACACGTCTGTGAGCCGCTGGACGGCGAGGTGCCGGGCGCTGAGCGCTGCCGGGAAGCGCGGGTTGAAGACGGTGCCTTCGGGCGCGATCACCCGTACCCGGCTGGTCAGCCCGGCGTTCTGAGGCACCTCCGGGCCCAGGAAGGCCCGAACGGCGAAGAAGGTGCCGGCATGCGTGCTCGAGATCGGCACGTTCATGCCCGAGGCGACCTGGCCGCTCGAGCCCGTGAGATCGACCACGAGCGTCCCGTCGTCGACGTGCACGTCGGCGTGGACGCGGATCGGCGGCGTTCCCTCGAACCCCTCGTCGTCGAGGAACCCGTCGGCGGCGACCGTGCGCTCCGGCCACGCCCGGAACGCCGCCTCGGCTCGCCGCGCCGTCGTCGCCAGGAGCGCCTCCATGCCCTCGCGGACCGTGTCGGTGCCGTGGGCGTCGCAGAGCTCCTCGATGCGAGCCATCCCGCGCTTGCACGCGGCGAGCTGGGCGTCGAGGTCGCCCAGCGTCGAGGCGGGGTCACGGACGTTGGCGGCGACGAGCTCGTACAACGCCCGCACGCGGCTTCCTTCCTCCACGAGCTTCACGGCGGGGAAGATCAAGCCCTCCTGGAAGAGCTCCGTGCACTGGGCGCTCTCGGTGCCCGGGAAGCGGCCCCCGATATCGATGTGATGGGCAATCGACCCAGCCCACGCCAGGAGCTGCCCATCGCGGATAAGCGGCGTGAACACCTGCAGGTCGGGCGTGTGCGTCCCGCCCATGTACGGGTGGTTGGTGAGGAAGGCGTCGCCGGGAGCCGGATCGTCCCCCCATTTCGAGAGCACGGACTCGAGCGCGAACTGCATCAGCCCCAGCTGGGCCGGAATCTGCTCCGAGTTGGCGACCATCCTGCCGTCCGCGGTGAAGAGGCCGCAATTGAAGTCGAGCATCTCGCGGATGATCGGCGAGTACGACGAGCGATACTCGACCACGGCCATCTCCTCGGCGATGTGACGAAGCGCGCTCGCGAGGATCTCCTGGGTGACGGGATCGAGGCCGACGATCGCCATCAGGCCGCCTCCCGGGTCAGGACGAGCGTCCCCGCGGCGCCCACCCGCCCGTGCCACTCGGCAGGAATCACGACCGTCGCGTCCTCCTGGTCGACGACGGTTCGCGGCGGGATGGTCTCGTCCGGTGAAAGCGCCGCGCGGGCCACGGCGCGCCACGGCCTCCACCCGCCGTCCCAGACCAGTCGCTCGCCGGGAGCCGCGGCCGCCACGGATTCGGTCGCCGCCCAGTCGACCTCGGCGATCCGTCCGATCGCGCGGACGCGTACCGTGACGATCTCGGTCTCGGTGACCGTGGGCGTATAGTCGTAGAGGCGGCGGTGCTCCTGCTCGAAGCACCGCTCGGCCGCCGCGATCGTCTCCGCGGTCACGGGCCTGGGCGCGACGGGCACGGTCAGATTGTACGCCTGGCCCCGGTAGCGCATGTCGAGCTCGAACGCGAGGTCGAACCGGCTGCTCTCGGCCGCCGACGCCTGAAGCAGCGCCCGCGCCTCGCGCTCGAGTCGGTCGAGCTCGGCGTCGAGCTCGCCGGGCGTGATGAGCGCAGTCGGTCGGAGCCAGGTCCGGCGCAGGTCATGCCTGATGTCCGTTGCCAGAAGCCCGAGCGCGGCGGCAACGCCGGGGTAGCGCGGAACGACGACCCGGGGGATTCCGAGCTCGTCGGCCAGCGCGCAGGCGTGCATCGGCCCGGCGCCGCCCACCGCCACCAGGGCGAACCGGCGCGGGTCGTGACCCCGAGCGATCGACACCACCCGAAGGGCGTTTGCCATGTTCGCGTTCGCGATTCGCAGGATCGCCATGGCGGCCTCCTCGGTAGTGTCGAGTCCAAGAGGCCGGCCGACCGCGTCCGCCACCGCACGCACCGCCCGCTCGCGGTCGACCGGGACGCGGCCGGCAAGCCGGGCGTCGCCGGCGAGGGTGCCGAGCACCACGTGTGCGTCGGTCACCGTCGCGTCCGTGCCGCCGCGCCCGTACGCCGCCGGACCCGGGTTGGCGCCCGCGCTCTCGGGCCCGACGCGGAGCGCGCCGAAGGCATCGACGCGCGCGATCGAGCCGCCGCCTGCGCCGATGCAGAGCACATCGATCTGGGCGAGGTTGATCGGCATCCCGAGCGCGTCGCCGGAGAACCGGACCTGTGGGAGGCCGTCGATCACGAGGCCGATGTCCGTCGACGTGCCGCCCATGTCGAACGTCAGCACGTCGTGCTCTCCAACCACCTCGGCCAGGCGGGCGCCGCCGATGACCCCCGCGGCCGGTCCCGACGCCGCGAGCCCGATGGGAAGGTCGCGCGCCCGATCGGCCGGCGTGACGCCGCCGTTGCTCTGCATCAGATGCACCGGGACGGACACGCCCTCGCGTGCGACCTCCGTGGAAACGGCGCGGATGTACGAGCCGAGAAGCGGCAGGAGCGATGCGTTCAGCGCCGTCGTCGACGCGCGCACGTACTCGCGGAACTCCGGGACGACGCGAGACGAGAGCGACACTGCGACGTCGGGCAGCTCCGCAGCGAGGATCTCGCCCACCCGGTTCTCGTGGGCTGGGTTCGCAAACGAGTGCAGCAGCATCACCGCCACCGCCTCGATGTGACCCTCGCGAAGGATGGCGGCGACAGCGCGGACGTCATCCTCGTCGAGATCCTCGATGACGCCGCCCTGCGCGTCCATCCGCCCCCGCACGCCGAAGCAGAGGTCGCGCGGCACGATCGGCTCGGGCTCCGGCGTCCACAGGTCGTAGACGCGGCTTCGCATCTGCGTGCCGATGGCGAGCACGTCGCGGAAGCCGTCGTTCGTCACGAGGGCCGTGCGGGCAAGCCGGCGTTGCACGATTGCGTTCGTCGCCACCGTAGAGCCGTGCGCCACGTACTCCACGGCCCCCGCCGCCGTCTGCGCGCGCTCGAGCAGGAGGCGCAGCCCCTCCATGAACCCGGTCTCGATCCGATCCGGTGTCGAGCGCACCTTGGCGATTCGCACGCGGCCGTCGCCGGCGACGATCACCGCATCGGTGAACGTCCCTCCCACGTCAATCCCGATCCGACCCATCCGCTCCCTGACAGGTTTCCGTCATGCTACGGACGTCTGCGGAGTGGGCCAATCCGCCAGTTGACGTACTCCGAGGAGGCCTCGCCCCTCCCCCGCGGGCCTAGACTCGCCGGCGAGAGGAGGAGCGATGTGGCCCCAGGGAATGCGCGCCGCGGCGGCGTTCACGTTCGACTTCGACGCCGAGGAGGTGTGGATCGGCGAGGATCCGCGCAACGCGGAGCGCCCTGGCGTCCTGTCGCAGGGCACCTACGGAGCCAAGGTGGCCGTGCCGCGGCTCCTCGAGCTCCTGCGACGCCACGACATGCGTGCAACCTTCTTCGTCCCCGGTCGCGTGGCGGAGCGCTATCCGGATCGTGTGCGCGAGATCCTGGCCGACGGGCACGAGGTCGGGCATCACGGATACACGCATACGTCCCCGGCGAACCTCGACGCCGCCGCCGAGGAGGACGAGCTCGTCCGGGCGCTCGGCGTCCTCCGCGGCCTCGGCGCGGACGTCGTTGGCTACCGCTCTCCCTCCTGGGACTTCAGCCCGCGTACCCTCGACCTGCTCGAGCAGCATGGGTTCCGCTACTCCTCGAACCTCATGGACGACGTGACGCCGTACCGGCATCCGGGGAAGCAACTGGCGGAGCTGCCGGTGCAGTGGACCCTCGACGACGCGCCCCACTTCTGGTTCGACGGCATCGCCGGATGGACGCGGAAGATCTCAACGCCCAGCGAGGTGCGCGAGATCTGGGAGGCGGAGTTCGCCGGCATTCGCGAGTTCGGCGGCGCGTTCGTCCTGACGATGCACCCGCAGATCATCGGGCGGCCCGGTCGACTGCCGCTGCTCGACGGCCTGATCTCGCACGTGCGCGACCACGCCGACGTCTGGATCGCCACGTGCCGCGACATCGCAGAGCGCGTCGCATAACCCCGTCGTCAGACCGCCGCGGGCATGCCCGCTAGACCCTCTTGGGGGCGAAAAGTCGCGACGACGCGGCGAGGGTCGGTTCACTGGCGCAAGCCTTTCGTGCCGCAGCGGTTTCAGGGTGGATCCCAGCGCCCGCGGCGGAGGCGAGACCGCGCTCTCGCCGGAGCGCGATGGCCGTCCGGCTCAAGGGGGAAGGAGGGGGCCCGCGGGGGAACCATGGATTCCCCCGCGCTAAGCCACGGCGGCGGCCGAAAGCCGGCCTCCGCGTACGGGGAGGGGTGGAGGACGCGGTGCGCACCGCCCTGCACCTGGAAGACGAGATGGGCTTGGCCCAGCGACGGGTCGCTGGTCTCGAGGGGATATGACCGGCCGGTCTGGTCGCGGGCACCCAGAACATACGACCCGTTCACGCCGCGGTACGTGATCCGGCGAAGCTCGGCGGCCACGTCGGCGAAGCGGCGGGCATCGCCGACCCGGGCCCACGCCAGCGCGAGGATGTGCACCTGGTCGAACGCCGATCCGGCCAGCGAGCGCCCGGGCGCCTGCCCGAATGTGGCGAGGTAGCGACGGCGGAAGCTCTGTCCCAGGGCGTCGGCGTACGTCCCGGTGACGGTCGACCAGACCACGCCTTCGGCCTCGCGCCCGGCATCGTGCAGAAAGGCCGGCAGGGACGGCGCGTAGACCATGTAGACGAGCGGTCGCGCGCGGGACCCGACGAAGGCGCGTTGGAACGCCGCCGCCTCGCCGGGGATGAAGTGCGTGAGCATGACGACTCCCGGCTCTGAGGCGGCGATCCGGTCGAGCACCGGCTCCCAGTCGACATCGTGCAGCGGCACGACCTCGGGATCCGCGATCGTCCATCCGGTGCGCTCGGCATGCTCGCGTGCTAGCGGCCCGAACGGCTGTCCGGCATCGACCGGGGTCTCGATCGGGAGGATCTCGCGCCGATCCGCGTCCCACACACGTGATGCGCGCAGATCTTCCAGAAAGGCGATGATCCCCGTCCCGTAGTTGACCTCGGTCGGGCCCACCTGAAAGACCCGCCCGAAGACTGCCGGGTCGCCGGACACCCACCGCGCCTGGTCCTCGGATGTCATCGCCGTCACGATCGGGCAGCCGTGATCGCGGGCCGATGCGTAGTGCTCGGGCGTCAGGTAGTTCGTGTAGCCGCCCATGATCGCGTCGACATCCTCGTTGGCAAGTTGCCGCAGCGCGACCCCGAAGCTGACCGCATCCTCAACGCCCACGTCGACCAGCACCTGCTCGATCAGGCGGCCGGCAACGCCGCCGCGCGCGTTGATCTCCGCCACCGCGAGCGCAGAGCCGTTCCGGACCTCGAGCCCGTCGCCGCCGCGCGCCGTCTCGGCGTCGACGAGCGTGCCCAGCCGGATCGGTCGCAGCCGGGGCCGCAGCACCCGCTGCCAGCCCGGATGGCCCGTCCGCGCGACCGTCGGCGCGAGGCCGGCGGCGATCTGATCGACCAACCCGATGCCGAGCATGCCGAGGGCTCGGCCGCTACCCGGCACCGGCAGCCGCAGAAGCCCCTGGTCGATGGCCAGCGCAGCCGCTCCTGCGCGAGTCGACTGGCCCAGCTTGGCGATGATCCGGGCGACGTGCGTCGACGCGGTGCGGACGCTCATCGTCAAATGGACGGCGATCTCAGGGTTCGAGAGTCCCCCGCAGATCAGCGTCAGCACGTCCAGCTCCCTCACGGTGAGCCCGTACGGCGGCGGCGAGCGCTCCAGCTCGACAAGGGCGCTAGGCCCGCGCTCGTCCCTGTGCGGCCTTCGCTCGCGGCTCAGACTGACCGCGTACCACGACCGAGCCTCCTCGACCCACGTGAACCGGACCTGCCGAAGATCGGCGCGGATGAACGCCACCGCGAAATGCCGGAGCGGCTCGAGGCGCCCCAGAAGCTCGATCCCGCTCCTTCCCTCGACCGCGACCGGACGGCCGTCGCCCAGAACTCGCACCGCCACACACCCTGACCCAGCCGTGGCCCGCCCCTGACCGTTCACCTCGAGGTCGATCATGCGCGGAGGGCGCGATTCTACGACGATCCCGGGCCCCCGGGCGTCAGCGGGCGTCCCTGGCGATCAGCCGTTCGCACCATCGAGCCTGTTGATCCATTCGTCGGTGCGCACGACGTCGGCGAAGAACTGGCCCTGGGCGACGAGGGTGGCCCGATGCAGCTCCTCGCCGGTCGCCGAGCCGCCGCTGTTCTCGAGCGCGAGCGTCCCGGTGGCATCGCTCAGGATCTCCACGGCGAGCCCGCGATGCGCCGCCTCGCGGGCCGTCGTGTCGACGCACATGTGCGTCATGTACCCGGTGATGCTCACCGTGTCGACCCCCTCCGCGGCCAGGATGTCGGCGAGGGGCGTATCGGTGAACGACCCGGGCAGCGTCTTCTCCATGAGGTGATTCCGCGCCCTGCGCTGGATATCCGCATGGAGCTCCCATTCACGGCTGCCCTTCTGGAACATCTCCACATCGGGCTCCGGCTCG
>DASQXS010000117.1:0-4875 GCA_035639615.1 Gaiellales bacterium
CCCACTCGGGCCGGTACAGGTTGATGACGACGATGCCCAGGCCGAGCGCGTGGCCCACCGCGGCGGCGATCTCGTCGAGCAGGCGGTCGGGGTCGTCCTTCATGCGCACGAGCCGGATGACGTCGACGAGGCCCTGGATGCGCGCGACCGGCGAGAGGTCCGGCCCCTTGAACGCCGTCCGCGGTGCCGGCAGACGCTTGCTCGACGGCTGCTCGAGCACCGCCCGGGCGGCGGCCAGCACCTGCGGGTCGAACTGCGCCCCCGAGGCCGCCTCGAGCTCGGCGAGCGCAGCCTCGCGCGGCATGGCCCGCCGGTACGAGCGGTCGCTCGTCATCGCGTCGAAGGCGTCGCAGACGGCGATGATGCGGGCGCCGAGGGGGATCTCGTCGCCGCGGAGGCCGTCGGGATATCCGCCGCCGTCGACCCGTTCGTGCGTCGAGCGAACGATGCTGGCGACGCCGGCGAGGGCCGGGGCGGCCGTGAGGATCGTCTCGCCGATGACGGTGTGCTTGCGCATGAGGTCCCACTCGGCGGCGTCGAGCGGCCCCGGCTTCTCGAGGATGCCGCGGGGGATCGCGGCCTTGCCGACGTCGTGCAGGTCGGCGGCGAGGGCGATGTCCTCGATCTCCTCCCGGCTCATGCCCAGCCGCTGGGCGACGGCGCGGGCGAGGTCGGACACCCAGTCGGAGTGCCCGCGCAGGTCCGGCGCGTGCTGGTCGAGCACCGCGAGCAGGAGGTCGCGAGCCTGGCGCTTCGTCGACGCCCGGCGGTCGTCCTTCTGCGCGTACATGCGCTGGTCGACGATCCGCAGCGCCGACGATGCGTCGCGCGCCTCCCGCGGCAGGAGCGCGAACCCGCACGACGAGCGGATGGTGTCTCCCTCCGTCAGGGCCTCGAGCGCCGAGGCGAGGGCGTGCTCGAGCTCAGCCGGAGACCCGCGCAGGAGGACGCAGAACTCGTCGCCGCCGAGGCGATAGGCGGTGCCCGACCCCGCGAACGTCGCCGCCAGGCGGGCGCCCAAGCGTGCCAGCAGCGCGTCGCCCGCCGGGTGCCCGTACGTGTCATTGTAGGCCTTGAAGCCGTCGAGGTCGAACATTGCGAGGACGGCGGGCGAATGGTCGGTGCCCGACTCGATCGCGTGTTCCAGGTCGCCCAGGAGCCGGCGCCGGTTTCCGAGGCCGGTCAGTTCGTCGGTCAGCGCGAGCCGGCGGCTCTCCTCGACGCGGGCCCGGAGCCGGCCGAGCCAGATCCAGGCGACGCAGGACGCGCCCACGCCGAGCGCCACCGACGCGATCGTCCACGGCAGCGGGACACCGGTCCGAAGCGCGGCGGTCGCGACCGCGATCGGGATGGGCACGAACAGTTCCAGCCGGCGGCGTTCGCCGACCACGAGGCGATGGAGCGGAGCCATGCCCAAGTTATCGGCATCTGCGCGCAGGTGTCGAGCAAATTCATCCCCTGCCGACCAGGGCGCCGCCGTTCACCTGAAGCACCTGCGCCGTCACGTGGCCGGCGCCGGGGGAGGCCAGGTAACGGACGGCGGCGGCGACGTCGTCGCTCCGTCCGGGGCGGCCGTCGAGCGTCTCGGCGACGAGCCGCCACCGGCGCTCGTCCGGGACGCCGTCTCCGAAGAACTCGTTCTGCTCGACGTAGCCCGGCGCGACCGCGTTTCACCGTGATCCCGCGCGGCCCTGGTGGTGTGGCCGGCAACGTTGGTGGTGTCGATGGCGAGCGAAAACCGAGCGATGCTAGGACGCAGGGAGTGCCAATACTGGAGAAGTATTGGTGCGACCGAGGACACCGCAGCAGTCGCAAGGCTCTGCCTTGCGACGTTCGGGAGCGATCTGCTACCCAGCAGATCGCGGACGCGGTTTGCAGCCGCCAGAACCCGCTAAACGTTGCCGGTCACATCACTAGCTCGCCGGCGAGCGAGTACGTCCAGCCGATGATCCCGGCCTTGGCGGCGCCGTAGGAGTCGCCGCCCGGGCGCAGCGCTGCAATCGAGCTGACATTCACGATCCGGCCGCCCGGCGCCGTGATCATGTCGATCAGGGCGCTCGTCAGGAGCACGGCCGAGAGGAGGTTGGTGCGGAAGTCGTTCTCCCAGCGGTGGGCGAGCGCCGCGAGGCCGGATCCGTCCTCACCGGAGAGCCCGCCTGCGTTGTTCACGAGCACGTCGACGGAGCCGCCCGAGAGCGCGCACAGCTCGTTTGCGAGCTGCTCGACCCGGGCCGGGTTGGACACGTCGGCGGCGAGGGTCTCCACCGCGTCGCGTCCCACGTGGGCGTTGATCGCCTCGGCGGCGCTGCGGAGCACATCGCCGCGGCGGCCGAGAACGATGACGCGCACCCCGGTCGCGGCGAACGCCGCCGCTGTGGCGGCCGATGCCGGTCCCGCCGCCCGAGACGACAACAGTCCTCATCGCCGACTCAATACCCTGGAGGCGGCGCGTTTAGCCGGGGAACGGGCCTACCCGACGCGAGTTCGCGCGGTGCGGTACTGGTTGAACGGATTCGAGTCCTGGAGCGCGCTCTCCGAGACGACGCCGCCCTTCACCGTGACGAACCCGGCGGTGGCCGTCACCTTGACCACGAACTTCGTGGTCAGGCTCTGGCCGGGGCTGACGTCCCCGTACTCGCAGTTCGGCGTGTCGGGCGAGATGCCGAGGTCGCACACCTCGCCGACCAGCTGCCCGCCCCTGATCTGCGGGAGCGTGTCCAGCTCGGCCGTCTCGGGCCCGTTGTTCCGGATCACCTCGGTGAACGTGACGCGCGTCCCGTGCGCCGCGACCGCGCGGCCCGCCTTGATGGAGACGACCGCGAGGTCAGCCGTCGGCGGGGAGGTCTGCGCGGCCGCCGGGACCGCGAACATCGCGGCCGCCGCCATGGCCGCGAGCACCACCGGGCCCTTGCCCCGCATCCGCTCTCGTGCCGATCTCTGCGTCGCCATGCTCGCCCCTTTCGGTCGCCCGCATCTCCCCGCTCAATGGTCTCATCGGGCGGGCCCGCCGTCGAGGCGTGTTCTCCCCGTGTTCACCAGCGCCGGGAGCGGTAAGATCGACCTGGTGGCGCGGACGTCCGACACCAAGCTCGACATGATCGCGCGCGTGCCGCTCTTCGCCGGCTTGAGCGGACGGGAGCTCGCGTTCCTGGGCCGACTGATGGACGAGGTCGACGTCCGCGAGGGCCGCGTGCTCACGCGCGAGGGCGGCTCGGGCGGTGAGTTCTTCATCGTCGTCTCCGGCCGGGTGCGGATCGACCGCGGCGGCCGGAAGGTGAACGAGCTCGGCGCCGGCGACTTCCTCGGCGAGATCGCGCTGATCGACCGCGGCCCCCGCACCGCCACCGCGACCGCGACCGAGCCGTGCACGCTTCTCGTCCTCAGCCGGGGCGGGTTCCGGTCGCTGCTCGACCGCTACCCGACCGTGCAGGCGAAGATCATGCGCGCACTTGCGACCCGCCTCCGCGACGCGCAGCCGCGCGCGGCCATCTGACGCTCACTACGCTTCGGCGGATGTCAGTCCGCGTCCGCTTCGCGCCAAGCCCGACCGGGTCGCTCCATCTCGGAAGCGCCCTCACGGCGCTCGTCAACCTGCTCTTCGCCCGGCGCCGTGACGGGACGTTCCTGCTTCGGATCGACGATACCGACGCGCCCAGGACCGAGGCCGGGTCCGAGCAGGGGATCCTCGACGACCTGCGGTGGCTCGGGATCGGCTGGGACGAGGGCCCGGTACGCCAGAGCGAGCGGGCCGAGCGCCATCGCGAGGCGGCCAGGGCGGCCGCCGGCACCGAGGTGCACGGCGGCGCCACCCATCTGGCCGCGGCGGGCGTTCGCCCCTTCGTCATCCTCCGCGCGGACGGCCGGCCCACCTACCACTGGGCGAGCGTCGTCGATGACCTCGACTTCGGCATCACGCACGTGATCCGGGGCGGCGATCACCGGGCCAACGAGCCGCTGCACGCCGCCGCCTTCCGCGCCCTCGGGGCGGACCCGCCGCCGTTCATCCACCACGCCGTCGTGCTCGGCGACGCGGGCAAGCTCTCGAAGCGCGACAGCGCGTCCTCGATCGCCGATCTGCGCGAGGCCGGCTACCCGGCGGGGGCGGTCGTCAACCTGCTCGGCCTCGTGGCCAGCTCCGGCCCGGGCGACGTGATGAGCCTGGACGAGCTCGTCGACCGGTTCGACCCCGATCGCCTTGCCCGGGGCGAGGTGCGGCTCGACCCCGGCCGGCTGCGCTCACTCGCGGCCTCGCACCTGTCCCGGCTCCTCGACGCCGAGCTGGCAGCGGCCGTGCTCCCGTTCTGCGCGCCGGGGACGCCGGCAGCGGCGGTGGCGGCGATGGCGCCCGCGCTGCGCGGTGCCCATACGCTCGTCGAGGCCGCCGACCTCGTCGCCTGCGTGCTCGACGCGCCCGCGCCCGGCGAGGCGCTGCCCGAGCTGGCCGAGGTGCGGCGGGCGTACCCGGAGCGTCTCGACGAGGCGCAGGCGCGCGCGCTCGTCGACGAGCTGCGCCGCCGCGGTATCCCGCTGCGCCGTGCCAGGCTCGCGCTCACGGGCCGCGAGCGCGGCCCGGAGCTGTGGGCGGTGCTGGCCGCGCTCCCCCGAGACGAGGCCGTGCGGAGGGCGGCGTGAGGCTCGAGGACACGCGCACGGGCGAGCTGCGCGAGCTCCGCCCTGGCCCTGACGGCGCCATCCGGATCTACGTCTGCGGGCCGACGGTGTACGACCGCATCCACGTCGGGAACGCGCGGCCGGTGGTCGTCTTCCTGCAGATGAAACGCTACCTGGAATGGCGGGGGCAACCCGTGCGGCTCGTCCAGAACATCACCGACATCAACGACAAGATCTACGCCGCCGCCCGGCGCCGTGGCGTCC
>DASQXS010000118.1:0-5627 GCA_035639615.1 Gaiellales bacterium
CCCGCCGGTGGGCCCCTCGCCCGCTCCACAGACGGGCGTGCGGCCGTTTGTGGTCAATGCCCGCAACACCCTCGTCTACATCACGTGGACGCGGTTCCGCGGGTTTTCGGTTGGGAACCTCCGCACCGGCCGGATCATCGCCACGCGCAACTTCGGCCCGGTGCCGTCGAGTTTCCAACCGACGGCGCCGTCTCACGGGATCAGCCTAAGCCCGTCCGGGCGCCGGCTGTACGTGCTCGACACGCCGGTTCGGGAGGTGCGGGTGTACACGGCCGGCCGGTCGCCCCGGTACCTCACCTCGATCCGGATCCCCGACGGCCTGCGCGGGGACGATTCGCCCTGTGCCTACGATTGCCTCAGGGACGGTTGGCTGCTCCACAGCCTGCGCGGCCGGTATGTCTTCGTCGGCGACTCGGGCGACGTGATCCGTACGGCGACCCATCGCGTTGTGGCGTTCCTCCCCGCGCTTCTGAACTCACGACACGGCTTCCTGCAGATCCTGTGGCGCGACGGGAGGCCGGTGGCATCGACGGGCCATTTCGGCATCGGCCGGTGACGGCGGCCCGGCTGCCGTCGCGACGATTGCGGGCCACCAGGGCCCTCGTACAATGGCTTCAAGGTCGATCGCATGACGGCCAGAGGAGGGACAGCGCGGATGCAGGTATCTGACAGTGACGGTGGCATCAAGCGTGTCCATCAGTCGCGAGTAGACGCGCACTTCGACGCCAAGGCGGAGGAGTGGATCACGCTGTACGACCGCCGGACCGTCTTCGGCGTGATCCATCAGGATCGCCGCGCCAGGGCGCTCGAGTGGATCGGCGACCTGTCGCTGCCGGCTGGGTCGCGGATCCTGGAGATCGGCTGCGGCGCTGGATTGGTGGCGGCCGAACTGGCCCAGCGCGGCTTTCGCGTCACCTGCATCGACACCAGCGACGAGATGGTCGAGCGGGCCCGGGCTCGTGCCGCCTCCGGCGGCGTCTCGCAGCTGGTGACGGTCGAGCGCGGCGACGCCCACCGGCTGCAGTTCGATCACGGCGCCTTCGAGCTCGTGATCCTGCTCGGCGTGGTGCCCTTCCTGCACTCGCCGGACGAGGCGCTGTCCGAGATCCGCCGGGTTCTCGTCCCGGCCGGCGCCGTGCTCTGTAACTCCGACAACGTCTACCGGCTGAACCATCTCGTCGACCCGCAGTTCACGCCGCTCCTGCGTCCGCTGGTGGCCGCCCTCGGCCGCGGCCTGTCTGCGGCCGGCCTGCGCCGCGGACGGCGGGGAATCCGGGCCCGCCGGTATGCCCCAGCGGCCTTCACCGACATGCTTCGCCGGGCCGGCTTCTCGCCCGTCCGGTCGGCCATGCTGGGGTTCGGGCCGTTCTGCCTGATGGGTCGACAGGTGTGCCCGGACTCGGTCGGCGTGCCGATCCATCGGCGTCTGCAGCATCTGGCAGATCGGGGATGGCCGGTCCTGCGCTCGACCGGCTCCCAGCAGCTCGTGATGGCACGGCTGGCGTAGTCGCTACGGCATGACCCACTGAAGCGGCGCACAGTCGTACACCGCCGCCTGCACCTGCTCGTGGCCGGACTGCTCCGCTGCGATCCCGGACACCACCTCGTCCCATTCGGACGTGACTCGCATGCCGGGTATCACGGCCGGCAGCGAATGCGCGGCCCCCACGGACGGTCGGTACAGCCAGGTGGGGTGAGGGCTGGGTGCGGCGACGGGCTCGGCGTGCCGGCCTACGCCGCGCAGCCGCCGCTTCACCTTCCCGACCAACTGCGAGGGGTCTTCCATCATCATCCGGGCGCGCATGAGGCGCATCCGCCGCCGGTGCCCGGGCGGCGCGTTCATGAATGGGAAGAGCCCGTGGAAGCCCAGGCCTTCGGGGCAGGCCGCGATCAGCACACGGGAGGCATTGGCGGGGGCCCGCCTGATCGGCGCCATCCCCTTCATGCGGGCGAAGGTCAGGGACAGGTCGTTGGGGTGGGCGTTGGCGATCACCACGTCGGCGCCGCTGGGTGCGGGCGCCCCGAACGCCGCGCGGGCGGCTTCGACCGCTGCCTCGTAGTACGCACCAGGGTGCCCGCAAGCAAGATCGATGACGTTTCGGTCGGGATCGACCTGGACCGAGATCGAGGTGCGCAGGCCGGCGATCTGGGCCACCTCGTCCAGGTCGCGGCGGAAGTTCGACATCTGGTTGGGGGTGCCCCATCCCATGCTGCGGTGGGTGTAGTGGAGGGTTGCGATCGACCGGAACGCCAGCACCCCGAGGATCATCTTCGTCCCGCCACCGTAGCCGCCGGTCGCGTTGGGATACAGGCCGCCCAGCGCGACGACGAAGTCGGCCGCGGCCACCTCTGGGTGCACGAGCACCGGCGTGCCGTAGCGGGTTCGGCCCAGCTTGACGGTCTCCCCGCGGCAGTCGTGGATGGCCACCCGGCAGCGCCCGGCCACCTCGGCACCGAGCTTGCGCACCGGCGCGTCGGCCGGAGGCGCTCCATGCGTTCCGGGAGCGAGCACGACCGTCACCCGTTCGGGGGCGATCCCCGCCGCCTGAAACTGATCCAGCAGCGCCGGCATCACAGCGGCGGCGGGAGTCGGCCGGTTGAGATCGTCCACGACGACGACGGGACGCCTGGAACCAGCCGCCAGTTCGGCGATCGCGGGTTGCCCATGCGGGTTCGCGAGCCGCCGCCGGATCTGGTCGTCGGTCAGCACCGGCCCGGTGGACGGACGGTGCACCTGCGCCTGCCAGGTCGACGGCAGCTCGAGCCGCAGCGCCAGGTCGCCGTACCAGGCAGCCGTATTTAGCTCCAAGACCGTCACGTTCCCGAGTCCCGCCCCGGAGGCCGGTTCAGCGAGCCGGACCGAAACGGCGCGGTCGAGATCCGAACCCGGTGGTAGCCGGCGGCAGACAGCGCCTGTTCGATGGCCTGGCGGCCCGGCGCAGTGAGAGCGCGGGGGAGCTCGTCGGCAGCCAGCTCGACCCGACCCAGCGGGCCGTAGTGGCGAACACGCAACACCCTGTAGCCCAGACGCTTGAGGGCCGCCTCGGCATGGTCGATCCGCTCCAGCGCCTGGGGTGTGACCCTGGTGCCGTACGGGATCCGGGAAGCCAGGCACGGGGAGGCCGGCTTGTCGGCGCTCAACACCCCCAGATCGTGGGCGATCGCGCGGACGGTCTGCTTCCCGATGCCGGCCTCCAGCAGCGGGCTTCGCACGCCGTGCTCGTCGGCTGCACGCATCCCCGGGCGCCAGTCGCCCTGGTCGTCGGCGTTGGCGCCCGACAGGACTGACGCGTCGCCGGCGGCGGCCGCCACCGCCGCAAGGATGTCGTACAGCTCGCTCTTGCAGTGGTAACAGCGGTCTCGCGCGTTTGCCCGATACTCGGGCCGGGCCAGCTCGTTGCTTCGCACCGTGCGGTGGGGGATGCCGATCGCGGCTGCGACGGCGCGAGCGGCCTCCAGCTCACCCGACGCCAGCGAGGGCGAGACCGCCGTCACCGCCAGCGCCCGCTCGCCCAGTGCGCGCCAGGCCAGCGCCGCCACCACGGAGGAGTCCACCCCGCCGGAGAAGGCGACCACGGCGCGTTCGAGCGGCGCGATCGACCGCACGAGCCGGGCGACGGCCGCGTCGGTGTCGCTCACGCCCCGCGCGCCGCTACCAGGGCGTCGGCCCACACCGCCTTTACCGTTCGCCCGCTTGCTCGGGCGGTCTCGGCGCAGTCGTCGTGCTCCGGCGCGACGTTCACGACCGCCCCGTCCAGGAGCCCGAGCTTGATGCGGATCGGCCTGCCGTCCACCTGCACTGTGACCACCTCGCGGTCCAACTCGTAGCGGACGCCGCGACGGATCCGAACACCGAGTGTGGTGGTATGTCGCAGGAGCGCGCGAGCGACCAACTGCTCGCGGTCCGGCCGGGCCAGAGCCGCCAGCGTTATCCCCGGGCGGCCCTTCTTCATCTGGATCGGCGTCACCCAGACGTCCAGCGCGCCGGCCTCGAAACAGCTGTCCACCGCATCGGGCACCAACTGCGGGCTCAGATCGTCCAGGTTCGTCTCCATGATCGAGATCGGGGCCTGGCCGGCGAGCTCGGGCTCGCCCAGAATCACCCGCAGCAGGTTGGGTCGGCCGGGATCGTCCCGGGTTCCGGAGCCGTATCCGACGCCTTTCAGCCGGATCGGCGGCAGCTCTCCCCACTCGTCGGCCAGCGACACGGCCAGTGCGGCTCCGGTCGGCGTGACCAGCTCTCGGTCGGATGGAATGCCGTACACGGGGGCGCCCTCGAGCAGCGCCAGTGTTGCCGGGGCCGGCAGGGGCAACCTGCCATGGGCGGCCGAGATCAGGCCGCGGGCCAGGGGCAGCGGTGAGCATACGAGCCGGTCCACCGCGAGGTCGTGGACGAGCGAACAGGTGCCGCAGATGTCGATGAGGGCGTCCGCCCCTCCCAGCTCATGGAAGTGCACGTCGTCTTGTGCCACGCCGTGGACGGCGGATTCGGCCCGGGCCAGCCGCGCGAACACCTCGATCGCGCGTTCCCGCACCTCGGCCTCCAGCGAAGCCCCCGTCAGCAGTGACCGGATGTCGGCCCATGACCGGGCGGTCCCGGGGGCGCGCTCGACCACCTGCACGAGAAGCGCCGCGATCCCTTGCCGATAGGTGTGCTCCACCTGCACCTGGACGCCGTCCAGGCCGAGCGCCGCCGGCAGTCCATGCAGCAGCTCCGAATCTGCGCCGGCGTCGATCAGGGCCGCCAGCAGCATGTCACCTGCGATGCCCGAGATGCAGTCGAGATAGGCGGTGCGGGTCACGCCGGCGCTGCCGTCCGGGCGATCCGCGCGGCGATCGTTCCCGCACCCAGGCCGTCGTCGATGCCGACCACCGCGACGCCGGCGGCGCACGAGCTGAGCATAGCGTTCAACGCCGTGTGGCCGTCGTGCGCTGATCCGTACCCGGCACTGGTCGGGACGCCGATCACGGGCGCCGCGACCAATCCTCCGACCACGCTTGTCAGGGCGCCGTCCATCCCCGCGACGACGACGACGCAGTCGGCTTGCACCAAGTCGTCCAGCGCCGGGGCCAACCGGTGCAGGCCGGCCACGCCGACGTCCTCGTGGACGCACACCCGCGTGCCGATCAGCTCCGCCCGGATCCTGGCCTCGTGCAGGGGTGCGCCGTCGCTGGTTCCGGCCGAGAGCATGACCACCAATCCGCGCGGCTGGGGGGGATCGTTGATCGCCCACACGGCCCGTGCCCGCTCGTGCTCGTGGAAGCCCGGAAGGGTGCGCAGCACCGCCCGCCGGACATCCTCTCCGGCCCGGGTGATCATGACGCTGCCGGCGCCCGCGTCGAGCAGGGCCGATGCGATCTCGAGCACCTCACCGGTGGTCTTGCCCTCGGCCAGAATCGCCTCGGGCGCCCCCTGACGGAACTCCCGATGCGTGTCCAGGCTTGCGAACCCGAGCTCCCGGTAGGGCAGAAGCGCGAGCTGCGACGCCGCCTCCGGGGGCGCCACCTCGCCGCGGCTCACGGCCTCGAACAGCTCGTGGATCCGCATGTCCAGGCCCGGCATCGCCAGGAGGATAGTTGACGTGGGGGAACCCATGGTTCCCCCACGGGCCCCCTCCTTCCGCATG
>DASQXS010000119.1:0-2401 GCA_035639615.1 Gaiellales bacterium
CCTTGGGCGGTAGCGGAGCAGGTCCTCGTGCTGCCGGATGGTCAGGAACTTGCCCGCGCGGTTCGTCGTGAGGTCGATCAGCGCCAGGCCCCGATCCCCCTCCAGGCCCGTCTCGGTGATGGTGCACGCGTCCAGACGCTCGCCGGCCATCGATTTGACCGGGTAGCGCCAGACCTCGACCACGTTCGCCATCGCGCTTAGGATGACTCGCGGGAATGGAGGAGGCGACCTACCACGAGCCGCTGTCGGCGAGGGACGCCTGGTTCCTCTACGCCGAGCGGCCCGAGACGCCTCTGGACATCGGCACCGTCTACGTCTTCGAAGGCGGATCGCGCGTTCCCGGAGGTCGCGGCGCGCTCGGCCTGGAAGAGACCGTGGCGGAGCGGATCCATCTCGTCCCTCGCTACCGGCAGCGAATCCAGCGTGTGCCCTTCCACCTGGCCCATCCGGTGTGGGTCGACGACGCGCACTTCGACCTCGGCGCTCACATCCGGCGCGAGGTCCTGCCTCCGCCCGGCGACGGCGCCCAACTGCGAAAGCTGGTCGCTCGCATCCTGGCCCGGCCGCTCGACAAGCGACGGCCGCTCTGGGAGATGACGCTCATAACCGGGCTCCAGGGTGGGCGCGTCGTCGTCGTCAACCGCGCTCACCACGCCATGGTCGACGGAGTGTCGTCGGTCGACATCCTGACCCTGCTGCTCGACGCGACGCCCGAGGGCTACACGCCCGATTCGCCGGCGACACCATGGAAGCCGCGACCAGCCCCGTCCAGCTGGGACCTGCTGAGACCGCTCCTGTGGAACGTGAGCAGCGCGCGCCAGGGTGAACGGACGCGCGTCCCGGTGGCGTGGGGGGCGCGCCGGATGCCCTGGCGAGGGCTGGTCAAGCTCGGCGGCACGATGGCGCGGCCGCGACCCGACCTCTTCTTCAACCGCAAGCTCGGGCCGCAGAGGACCGGCCGCGGCCTGAAAGTGCCGCTCGCCGCGTTCAAGGCCC
Source organism: Gaiellales bacterium (assembly GCA_035639615.1). Taxonomy (GTDB): domain Bacteria; phylum Actinomycetota; class Thermoleophilia; order Gaiellales; family JAICJC01; genus JAICJC01. The sequence continues at coordinate 997 of DASQXS010000119.1, forward strand.
TGAAAGAGCGCTACGGATGCACCGTCAACGACGCGGTGCTCGCGGTCGTGTCCGAGGCGCTGCACCGATGGTTCAAGTCGCGGGGCGAGCGCGTGCCTGCGAAGGTGCGCGTCTTCTGCCCGGTGAGCGTGCGCGCCGACGGCGCGGGCGGCCGCCTGGGCAACCAGATCAGCGGCATGGTCTTCGAGCTGCCGACAGGCGAGCTTGCGATCCAGGACCGTCTCACCCGCATCAACGTGACGACCGGCGACCTCAAGCGCACGCGGCAGGCGGTCGCGGCCGACCAGCTCGCCGGCCTGGCGGAATGGGCGCCACCGACCCTGTTGGTGCTCGCCGGACGCGTCATGTCGACGCCGCAGGCCGGCGCGAACATCAACATCACCAACATCCCCGGTCCGCAGTTCCCGCTCTATTCAGGTGGGGCGCAGCTGCTCGAGGTCTGGCCGTTCGCGCCGCTCTATCCGTCGATGGGCCTGGGGGTGGCGATCGTCTCCTACAACGGCAACACGTACTTCGGCCTCAGCGCCGATCCGTCGGTCGTGCCCGATGTGGAGGAGTTCACCCGCAACCTGCGCGAGGCCGCGACGGAGTGCGCGGCTCTGGCTACGCCTCGAGAGTGAAGCGGAGCGTGTTCTGCCCGATGGCGATCAGGTCGCCGTCGGCCAGCTGCTTTTCGATCACCGGCTCACCGTTGACGAGTGTGCCGTTGGTGCTGCCGAGGTCGCTTATCCAGAACGAGCCGTTGCGCTGCTCGATCCGGCCGTGGTGCCCGGACGTGGCCGGGTCGCCGACGACGATGTCGTTGTCGGGCGCCCGGCCGACGCTGACCATGTGGCTCGGCACGGCCACGATCCTGCCGGCGAACGGCCCCGACTCGAATGTGAGCAGCGCCGAGTAGCCGGAGCCGGTCGCGACCTCCTCGGGCGGCATGGCCTGCAGGGAGACGGTGCGCTTGGGGTCGGTCTGCTGCCAGGCCGGGATCACCGATGTCGCCTCCTCGAAGGACGCGGGCTGGGCCGGGGGACCGTTGTGCGCCGGCGCCGCCGCTGCGCCGCCGGGCCACGCGACCAGTGTCTCCCTGACGTCGGAGACAGGCTGGGCGGAGGGCGTCGCAAGGGCGGGCTGGGGCTCGGGCTCGGGCTCTTCGAACGCCGGCAGCACGGGTTCGGTGATCGCCGAGCCGGGCTCAGGCTCGGCTTCGGCCTGCGCCGCCACCGGTTGCGGTTCCGGCTGCGGCTCGGCCGCCGGCTCCTCAGCCACCGCCACGGGCTCGGACTCGGCCACCGGCTCCGGTTCGGGTTCCGGTTCCGGCGCCCGCTCCTCAGCCACTGGCTCCTCCGGCACCGGCTCCTCCGCCACCGGCTCCTCCGGCACCGCCACGGGCTCGGACTCGGCCACCGGCGGC
>DASQXS010000120.1:0-2408 GCA_035639615.1 Gaiellales bacterium
GGCCGCTCGGGGTCGCGATGGCCGGGCGCGACGTCTACGACCCGTACAAGGACTGACTCCCGCCGTTCAGGCTGCGGCTTTCCCGCAGGCCGCATCCCGGAGACGCACGATGCGGACGACGCGCATCGGTCCGACCATGCGTACATGCAGAGGAGCTACGGCGTCGTCTGGCGGGAGGGAGCGCTCCCGCCGGTTTCCGGGAAGCTCGAGCTGGGGCCCCGGGCGCTCCGGCTCGAGGGCCGCGCACGCGCGTGCGAGCTTCCGTACGAGCGCGTCTCGAACGTGCACGTGGGGCGATCGAACGGCGAGCGGATCGACGGCCGGCCGACGGTGGTCGTGGAACGGCGGTTCGGGTCCCCCGTTACGATCTCGACCGTCGCGCAGCCGAGCCTCGTCGGCGAGATCGTCGAGCGGCTGGCGGCAGTTCAGCTCGGTGCCGCGGCTTCCCGGCTCATGCTTCTCGTCGTCCCGATCAAGCCTTCCTCCCTCGAGGCCGTGCGCGAGCTGCTCGCGGCCGGGCCGCCGTTCGACCCCGCTCAGCTTCCCGGGCTCGACCGGCACGAGGTCTTCCTGACGCAGACCGAGGTCGTGTTCCTGTTCGAGTCGGCCGCGGGCGCCGACGCGCTGGCGCCGGTGCTGGCGAACCCGGACGTCTGGGGCGCCGCGGCGGCCTGGCGGGAGCACCTCGCCGGCCCGCCCCGGATCGCCGACCAGGTGTACTCGTGGAAGCAGAGCGAGGTGCGCGGCGACGTCTACTACCTGCCGACCCCGGGCCCCGGCGACAGCGACGGCGGCGACATCTACTGAGCGATCAATGCGCGTGCGGCGCGGGCGGCGACCACGTCCTCGCGGGCACGGACGACCACGACGCGTACCGGTGCACCCTCGCGGGAAATCGTCGCGTCCGGGCGGGCGGACTCGTTCGCCCGTGAGTCGAGCTCGATGCCGAGGAAGCCGAGCCGCGCGCAGACGTCCGCCCGAACGCGGCCCGAGTGCTCGCCGATCCCGGCGGTGAAGACGAGCGCGTCGAGGCCGTCCAGGGCGACGGCCATCGCCCCGACCGCGGCCGCGACGCGGTAGGCGAAGACGGCGAGGGCGAGGCGTGCGGTGGGGCCGTCTGCCCGCTCGAGCTCCGCCACGTCCCCCGACAGGCCCGACAGGCCGGTGAGGCCCGACTCGTGCTCGAGCAGGCGGTCGAGCCGATCGAGCGTGAGGCGGTGGCGAAGCAGGTAGAGCAGCGCGCCGGGATCCACCGACCCGGGCCGCGTCGCCATCGGCACGCCCTCGAGCGGGGTGAAGCCCATCGTCGTGTCCACGGAGCGTCCCTCCCGGACGGCGGTGACCGAGCAGCCGCCGCCGAGGTGGCAGACGACCAGGCGCGCGGCGGGCACCCGCTCGCTCGCCCACTGCACGGAGAGGCCGTGGAAGCCGAAGCGGCGGATCCCCCAGTCCTCGCGCACCTGTGCGGGCAGCGCGTACGTCGACGCCTCGGGCGGAATCGTCGCGTGGAAGGCGCTGTCGAAGAGGGCGACGTGGGGGAGGTCCGGCAGCGCCGCCCGCGCCCGCCGGATCGCCGCCAGCGCCGGCGTGTTGTGGAGCGGCGCCAGCTCGGTGACGGCCGCGAGCTCCGTCTCCACCTCGGCGTCGATCACGACCGGCTGTTGGAAGCGGCCGCCGCCGTGCACGACCCGGTGAGCGACCGCGGCAAGGCCGGCCGGCGGATGGTCGAGGGAGTCCACCGGCCTCGCCGTGCCGTCGGGCGCGACGACGGAAAGCTTCAGGCTCGTCGAGCCGGCGTTGACGACGAGGACGGCGCCGTCGGTCAGTACGGCCAGACCCAGTCGCGGATCTCCGGCGCGTCCTCGCCGTGCTCCCGCGTGTACGCCCGCGCCCGGAGCCGCCGGTCGCCCATCTCCTGCCGCAGCCGCCCGCAGCGCTCGGCCAGGCGCGGCACCCGGTCGATCACGTCCATCACGAGGTGGAAGCGGTCGAGGTCGTTGAGCATCACCATGTCGAATGGGGTCGTGGTGGTGCCCTCCTCCTTGTAGCCGCGCACGTGCAGGTTGGCGTGGTTCGCCCGCCGGTAGGTGAGCCGGTGGATCAGCCACGGATAGCCGTGGTAGGCGAAAACCACAGGGCGCGAGGTGGTGAAGAGCGCGTCGAAGTCGGTGTCCGAGAGGCCGTGCGGGTGCTCGGTCTCCGGCTGCAGGCGCATCAGGTCGACGACGTTCACCACCCGCACCTTCAGCCCCGGCAGGAGCTCGCGCAGCAGCGCGGCGGCGGCGAGCGTCTCGAGGGTGGGGATATCGCCGGAGCAACCGAGAACGACATCCGGCTCGCCCTCGTCGTCGTTCGAGGCCCACTCCCAGATCCCGGCGACGCGCGTGCAGTGCACGATCGCGTCGTCC
>DASQXS010000121.1:0-3349 GCA_035639615.1 Gaiellales bacterium
GGCGGCTCGGGAGCCGCGGCTCCCGCTCTCGGGCCGAGGACCAGCGTCACCTCGCCCCGAGGCGGCTCGGCGAAGCTCGCCGCCAGCTCCGCCACGGGTCCGCGCTCGACCTGCTCGTGTACCTTGGAGAGCTCCCGGCAGACGGCCGCGGGCCTGGACGGGTCACGGTCGGCCAGCGCGCGCAGGGTCGCCGGCAGCCGGCGCGGCGACTCGAAGGCGACCACCGCCAGGCCGGCGGCATCGACCCGGTCGAGCAGCGCGCCGAGGGCCGCCGCCGTACGGGGCAGGAAGCCGCAGAACGCAAACCCGTCGCCGCCCAGCCCGGAGGCGGCGACGGCAGTGGTGACCGCCGACGGGCCCGGCAGCACGGTGACCGGCAGACCGGCAGCAAACGCGGCGTCGATCAGGCGCGCCCCCGGATCGGACACGGCCGGCATGCCGGCGTCCGATACGAGCGCGATCCGGTCGCCACGGCGGATGCGATCGACGAGCTCGGGCGTGCGGGCCACCTCGTTGTGCTCGTGCAGGGAGACCGTCGTCGCGTGCACGCCGTGGCGGGCGAGAAGCGCCCGCGTCCGGCGCGTGTCCTCGCACGCGATCACGTCGGCCGCGCGCAGCTCGTCGAGGACGCGTAGCGTCACGTCGCCGAGGTTGCCGATCGGCGTCGGGCAGACGGCCAGCGCCCCGCTCACAGGACGAGCGCCGCCGCACCGAGCACGCCGGCGTCGTTTCCCAGCTCGGCGGCGACGACCTCGACCTCGCGCCAGGGCGGCCGCAGCGCGCGCCTGCCGGCCTCCTCCCGGGCCGGGCCGAGCAGGAGCTCGCCGGCCGCGATCAGGCCGCCCCCGATGACCACGACGTCGGGGTTGAAGATGTTCACGTAGTTGGCGATCCCCACGCCCAGGTGGCGGCCTACGACCTCGAGCGCGGCGATGCAGGCGGCGTCGCCCGCCTCGGCCCGGTCGATCACGGCCCGGGCCTCGAGCGCCTCGCCGACGACCTCGAGGGCGGCCGCACGGACTCCGGCAGCGGACGCCAGGATCTCGAGGCAGCCGCGGTTCGGGCAGTGGCCCTGGCAGGGCGGGCCGTCCTCGTCGATCGTCATGTGGCCGAGCTCTCCGCCGTAGCCGGTGGCGCCGTGGTAGAGGTCGCCGTCGAGCACCATCCCGCCGCCTACGCCCGTGCCGAGGGTCAGCATGATCACGTGCCGGCGGCCCTTGCCGGCCCCGATCCGCGCCTCGGCGAGGCAGGCCACGTTGGCGTCGTTGTCGATCCTCACCGGCACGTCCAGGCGGCGGGTCATCTCGCGCACGAACGGAATGTCGGTGATGGGAACGTTGATCGAGTCGGCAACGCGGCCGTGGCGCTGGTCGATCTGGGACGGCAACCCGAACCCCACCGCCGCGAAGGTGTTTCCGTCGGCGACCGCGCCCACGAGCCGCTCGATCTCGTTCAGGAGATGCGCCTCGTCCGAGACGTCGGTCGGCCGCGTGTCGTGGGCCAGGATCTCGAGCTCCGGCGACACCAGCGCCGCCTTCACGCTCGTCCCGCCGAGGTCGATCCCGACGACCGGGCGGGGGGAGGAATTCGGCATCGTGGATACCATTAAAGCCGCTAATGCCGGACCCCAAGCCGACCAAGCCCTACCGCACGTATCGCGGAGGACGAGCCGGCAAGCGGGATCCGGACGCTGCCCGCTTCGACTTCAGCGGCCGGGCCGCGGCGACAGCGACGCCTCCGCGGGCGCCCACCCCGGGCGGGCTGCCGGCCCCGGACATGCGCCCTCGCCCCGGAGCGCTCCCCGGGCGGCCGGTGGCGACGCCGCCCGCTCCCGGCGGGCCGGGGTTTCTGCGCCGCCGGTGGCGGCGGATCCTGGCGATCGGCATCCCAACACTCGTCGTCCTCTTCCTCGGCTGGCTCTACCTCGGCTACCGGTCGTTCTCGAGTGAGGTGGCGAACGCGAACCAGCGGATCGGCAAGAAGACCCGGGCGGCGCTCGCGCCCGCCGGGAACATCCTCACGAGCCCCCAGATCAGCCTCATCATGGGCTCGGACAGCCGCGGCCAGAGCGCCGTCCAGGGAGCGCGCGCGGACTCGATCCTGCTCGTGCGCACCGATCCCGGCAAGCACCTGATCTCGATGCTGTCGATCCCGCGCGACCTGAACGTGCAGATCCCCGGCCGCGGGACCGACAAGATCAACGCCGCGTTCGCCTTCGGCGGCCCGCCCCTTCTCATCAAGACCGTCGACCAGCTCACCGGGCTCAAGGTGAACCATGTCGTCCTCGTCGACTTCACCGGCTTCCGCGACCTGATCGACGCGCTGGGCGGCATCACCCTCTACAACCCGACGAAGGTGGTCTCGTCGCAGAAGTTCGACGGCTTCATCTGGCACTTCGGCAAGGGGACGATCCACCTGGACGGCCGCCACGCGCTCGCCTACGCCCGCATTCGCCACACCACCAACCCGCGCGACTCCGATATCACCCGCACGGAGCGCCAGCAGCGGGTGCTCCAGGCGCTCATGCACGAGCTGGTGACGCCCTCCAGCCTGCTCCACCTTACGTCGATTGGGAGCGCGATCGCAAAGCCCCTGGCCACCGACCTCTCCGCCAACGAGCTCCTCGGCCTGGGCTGGCTCAAGTTCCGGGCGGGGCGCACGCTCGAGTGCCATCTCGGCGGGACGCCGCTACTCATCGGCGGGGAGGACGTGCTCCAGGCCAGCGAGCAGAACCCGGCCGTGGTGCAGATGTTCCTCGGAACCCAGGCGCCGCAGCCGCCCCCGAAGGGCGAGCTCTTCGGCCCCGGCTGTTCTGTGCATTAATCGTGGGGGAACCCATGGTTCGCCCACGAGCCCCCCTCCTTCAGAGGGCCGGCGTACCGCATTTCGCGCTCCCTCGAGAGCGCGGTCTCGCGGAGCAGGCGAGCTCTACATGGAACGAGCCAGGCTCGCCCTTATGCAGGCGGTTTACGCCTCTGCTGCCTTCTTGGGCTCGGCGCCGCCGCCCTCGGAGCCCTTCGTCTCCGCCTTCTTCTCGGCGGGCTTGCCGTCGCTCGACGCCTCGGCCTTCGAGTCGGACGCGGCCTTCTTGCCGCGCCCGTAGTCCGTCGAGTAGAAGCCGGAGCCCTTGAAGTGGATCGCAACCGGGTGAAGCACCCGCGTCGCCGGAGCGCCGCACACCTCGCACTCGGTCAGAGGCTCGTCCGCGAACTTCTGCAGCACCTCGAACCGATGGTCGTTCTGGCAGCGGTACTCGTAGATCGGCATGCAAGTCAAGTATACCGGAGGCGTTCTGGCACACTGGGGCCGAGAGTGCCAACGCCGGTACGCTGGTTAAGATCACGAGCCG
>DASQXS010000122.1:0-6534 GCA_035639615.1 Gaiellales bacterium
CCTGCCGTCGACGTCGCTCGACTACGTCCGCCGCGAGCCGATGGGCGTCGTCGGCATGATCATCCCCTGGAACTTCCCCCTCCACATCGCCAGCCGGAAGGGCTCGGCGGCGCTCGCCGCGGGAAACACGGTCGTCCTCAAGGCGCCCGAGCTGGCGCCGCTCACCTCGCTCGAGCTGGGCCGGCTCGCGCTCGAGGCGGGCATCCCTCCGGGCGTGCTGAACGTCGTCCCCGGCCTGGGCGAGGTGGCCGGCGCGGCCCTCGTCGAGCACCCCGACGTGAACAAGATCGCGTTCACGGGCTCGACGACCACCGGCCGGTCGATCATGCGCGGCGGCGCCGGCACGATCAAGCGGGTGTCGCTCGAGCTGGGCGGAAAGTCGCCGTCGATCGTGTTCGCCGACGCCGACCTCGAGCGCGCCGTGATCGGATCCGTCTTCGGGATCTACCTCGCCCAGGGCGAGGTGTGCTCCGCCGGCTCCCGCGTGCTGGTCGAGCGGCCGGTCTACGATGACTTCGTCGCCCGCTTCGCCGAGCGCGCGCGCCGGATCCGGATCGGGCTTCCCCACCGCTGGGAGACGCAGCTCGGCGCGCTCATCAACCGGCGCCAGTGCGAGCGGGTCTACGAATACGTCCACATCGGCACGGCCGAGGGCGCGACAGTCGTCACGGGCGGTGTCAGGCCGGACGACCCCGAGCTGGCCGAGGGCAACTTCATCGAGCCGACCGTCTTCGCCGGCGTCACGAACGACATGCGGATCGCCCAGGAGGAGATCTTCGGTCCGGTGGTGGTGATCATCCCGTTCGACGGCGAGGAGGAGGCGATCCGGCTCGCCAACGACGTCCGCTACGGCCTCGCGGCGGGGATCTGGACCGGCGACGGCGGCCGCGCCCACCGGGTGGCGCACGCGCTCGACGCCGGCTCGATCTGGGTGAACCATTTCGGTGTCTATCCGTCGGAGGCGCCGTTCGGCGGCTACAAGGAGAGCGGCACCGGCCACGACCTCGGCCTGGAGTCGCTGGACGAGTACACCGAGGTGAAGAACGTCCACATGCACATAGGCACGGACACCTTCGACTGGTATGGATAGGCAGATCCCCGAGGAGGACTGACATGGATGGAGCATTGGGCCTGATCGAGACGCGCGGCCTGGTGGCGGCGATCGAGGCGGCCGACGTCATGGTGAAGGCGGCGAACGTGGAGATCGTCGGCCGCGAGTCCGTCGGCGGCGGCTACGTCACGGTTGCCATCACGGGCGACGTGGGTGCGGTGAAGGCGGCGATCGACGCCGGCGCGACCGCCGCCAAGAAGGCGGGGGAGCTGGTCTCGGTGCAGCTCATCCCCCGCCCGCACGCCGACGTGGCCACGATCCTGCCGATGGCCGCCCGGCAAGAGGCGTAGCTGGTGGCCGGTCTTCGCATCATCTGCGAGGGCGAGGTGATCGAGGCCGACCTGCTCGAGGACGACGCGCCCAGGATCTGCGGGTACATCCGCTCCGTCCTGCCGCTCGACTCGACGATGGTGCACGCCAAGTTCGCGGGAGAGGAGACGATCGTCATGGTGCCCTTCTTCGCCGAGCAGGAGAACGGCAAGACCGACGTCGTCGCCGGAGACATCGGCTACTACCCCGGCCGGCAGACCCTGTGCCTCTTCTACGGGCAGACGAAGCCCTTCGGCGAGGTGTCCTATGTCGCCCGCGTACGCTCGAACCTGGAGGGGCTCGCCCGCTGCGGCCGCCGCATCCTCGAGTCGGGCCACCTGCCCGTGCGCCTGGAGCGCGCCTAGTGCCCGCGTACGTCTCGGCCGGGACGCTCGTCGAGGAGCTGCGCGAGTTCACGACGGGCCGCTGGATCGGCGAGCCGCCGGACGTGACTCGCCTCCGCGAGTTCAACCTGCCCCCGATGGGGAACCTGCCGTGCGTCCTCTACTGCAACTTCGACCTCTTCTGGGCGGGCGAGCAGCTGCAGGTGTGCCGGCAGGCGGCGCTCGACGGCGACCTGCGCCTGCCGGAGTTGTGCGAGGTCTCCGCGCTCTTGATCGAGCGCACCGCCGCCCGCACGGCGAAGTGGGAGATGCCCGAGACGGTGGCGCTCCTCACCCGGGCGGCGGAGATCCTGCGCGACTGGCGGCCCGACACGACGCAGGAATTCGCGGTCGTGATCGAGCACCTGATGATGGCCGTCGACCGCGTCCAGGCCGCCGTCGACGCGATCATCCCCTGGAACGAGCTCGACCGGGCCGTCGCCCTGCGCGGGCGCACATGAGGAGGAAGCGATGCAGCTCTGCCGCGTGACCGGGAGCACCGTGGCCACCGTCAAGGCGCCGGCGCTCCGCGACTTCAAGCTCCTGCGGGTGAGGCCGGAGGAGACGGGCGCGGCCGAGTTCGTCGCCGTCGACACGCTCGGAGCCGGCGAGGGCGACCTGGTGCTCGTCGCACAGGGGACGGCGGCGCGCGAGCTGGAGGCGACCGCGGGGGCCCCGACGGACGCCACGGTCGTCGCCATCGTCGATCCCGAGAAGTGACCGCCGAGCTGCGCGCCTGGGTCGAGATCGACTCGATGCAGCCGCAGTGGGCGGCGTACGTAGCCCAGACGTGCCAGGGCGACCCGCCCCACGCCGGCATGTCCCAGCTCTACGTCGAGGTCGCGCCGGCCAACCGGGTGTTCGCGCTCGTGAACGCCGCCGTGAAGCGCGCGCGGGTGCGCTCCGCGCTGCAGGTCGTCGAGCGTCAGTACGGGACGCTCGAGGTGCACGGCGCCGATCCGTCCGTGGTGCGCCAGGCCGGGCAGGCGGTGCTCGAGCTGCTCGGCGCGACGCCCGCAGAGCGGACCGAGCCCCAGATCGTCTCCCACGAGGTCATCACCCGCGTCGACCCGAACCAGGCCCAGCTCGTGAACCGCATGCGGGTGGCGAACCTCCTGCTCGAGGACGAGACGATGTCGCTCGTCGAGGTCGTGCCCGCCGCGTACGCGGCGGCAGCGGCGAACGCGGCCGAAAAGGAGGCGCCGGTGAAGCTGGTCTACGCCGCCATGCTCGGCGCGAGCGGCCGGGTGATCATGGCCGCCCGCTCGCCGGAGGCGGTGAACGAGGCGCACCAGGCGGCGCTCGCCGCCGTGGGCGCGTAGGCGGGCAGGGCACGAAGGACGTCAAGGGAGGGCGAAGATGGCAGCAACGCAGCGTGTCGTGCTGGTGACGGGTGGCGGGACGGGCATCGGCGCAGCGGTCGCCCGCCGCTTCGCACGTGACGGCTTCGCCGTTGGGCTGGCGGGGCGACGGCGCGAGCCGCTCGAGGCCGTCGCCGGCTCGCTTCCCGGCGCCGCCGTTCGAGTGATCGCGGCAGACGTCAGCGTGCCGGACGGCGCGGACGTCGTGGTCGCATCCGTGGTCTCGGCGTTCGGCGGCCTCGATGTGCTCGTGTGCAACCACGGCGTGGGCGAGAGCGCCGCGGTGGGCGACGACTCGCCGGACGGCTGGGACGCCACGATGCGGATCAACCTGACCGGCCCGTTCCTGCTCGCGCGTGCGGCGCTTCCGCATCTGATCGAGCGCAGGGGGGCGATCGTCAACGTCTCATCGACGAACGCCTGGCAGGCGGGGCCAGGCTGGGCCTCGTACTGCGCGTCGAAGGCGGGACTCAACATGCTCACGCGCTGCCTGGCAGCCGACTACGGGCCGCGAGGCGTGCGCGCCAACGCGGTCTGCCCAGGATGGGTGCGAACGCCGATGGGAGACCAGGACATGGCCGCGGTCGCCGATGCGTGGGGCACCGACGTCGAGCATGCGTATCGTCTGTGCACCCGCGACTCACCCCTCCGTCGCCCGGCGGAGCCGGACGAGGTCGCCGCCGTGGTGGCGTTCCTGGCCGGGCCCGACGCGAGCTACGTCAACGGCGTGGAGATCGCGGTCGACGGCGGTGCGATGGCCGTCGATGCCTCGTCGACGGCGATGCACGGGCCCGACCCGCTCATACGCGAGCTGCTCGCGTCGAGTGCATAAAACGAGCCAGGCTCATCTCATGCACGCGCACCGGAACCCGGCCGCCGCGCCCGGTGTCCAACGGACGTGGTCCGGCTTGCGACATGCGCCCTCACGATCGGACTCGCCCTCGCGAGCATCGGGTGCCTCGGCAGCGAGACGCCGGAATCCGCCCCGCGCCGCACAGGGACGTCATCTCCGACCGTCGGGCCTCTGATCGAGCTGCAAGTGCGCTACTCCGTCGGGGGGCCGGAGCGGTCGCGCAGGGCCGTCCATACGCCGTGCCCCACCGGCGCCACGTGCACCATCGAGCGGGTGCCGCACGCAAGTCCGGCCCAGTGGGTGCGAGGCGTCCACCGCTCGCTCACGTGCGACCCAGCGGGCGGCGACTACCCCGACCCGGCGGCGGCCTGCCGAGCGCTCAAGGACCTCCGCCGGCTCCTCGCGACCAGCTATCCGGCGTGCTTCTGCCCGGCCGTGCTGGCGCCGGCTCCGCGTGCGGCCGGCACGATCGACGGTCGTCGTGCCGTGGTGCCGCTCGACTTCTGCTCCATCTGCGGGGCCGACGGCCACGGATCGGCGGACCTCGCGGTGCTCACGCCCTCCTAACGCCAGACCGCCATGTGCTCGGCATCACGTCCCGACGATCGCCGGGGCGGTGGCGGGCTCGGCAGGTCGTGGCGTGGTGATGTGGAGCGGGACGCTTGTGATGGTGCGGGAGAAGGACTGGCCTGCTTCGGTGAAGCCGACGCGGATCGCGCGGTCGTAGACGAGAGGAGTCTTGGCTGGGTGCCCCGAGCAGGGGTCGTCGGCGATTCGGAAGTCGAGTTGCACGCCGACCCACGCACCGGGGCGCAACCAGTAGCCAAGCCCGCCCGTGGTCGCGTGGCCGCGAATCCGGCTGGCGGGGTGAACGGCCGAAGGTGGACGCCTATCAGGCTGATGACGCCATGGGCGCCGCTGATGGCGGTGATCGTGATCGCGTGTGAGGTTCGACTACAGCACGAGGTTCGCGGCCAGGACCGCGCCGAGCGCGGTCGCCGAGGCGCACCGCCCTCACTCCCTCACCGCGGCGCCGGGCATGAGCTGCCCGAGCGAGACGCCGGCGACGATGACGACGCCGCCCGCGACCTGGCCGGCCGTCAGCCGCTCGCTGAGGAGCACGGCCGCGAACACCGCTCCCAGGAAGGGCTGCAGGTACATGTAGAGCGTCGCCCGCGACGCGCCGACTCGACGGAGGGAGCGAAAGTACAGCAGGTTCGTGACGAGGAGCGGGAACACGGTGGAGTACGCCCAGGCGCCGACGTGCAGCGTCCCGAGCCCGGCCCAGTCCTGGGAGGCGAGCTGCGGGAGGGCGAACGGGACGAGCATGCCGCTGCCGATGACGATCATGAGCGCGCTGATGCGGCCGGCCGAGTACCGGGCGAAGAGCGGGCGCAGCATGACCGAGTATCCGGCCCAGGTGAGCGCGGCGCCGACGGCGAGCAGGTCGCCGAGAAGGCTGAAGCCGTGGACTCCGGACCCGCCCTCGATCACGAGCAGGACGCCCGAGACGGAGACGGCGAGCGCCAGGTAGTGGCGCGGCCGGACGTGCTCGTGCCGGAGCATCGATGCGAAGAGGGCCGCGAACGCCGGCGCCGAGGCGAGGATCAGGGCGACGTTTCCGGCCGTCGTGTGCTTCACCGCGTAGGTGAACGTGAGCTGGTTCAGCAGGATCCCGACGGCCGCCGCAGCGACGACGAGCGGCACGTCGGCCCGTCGCACCGCGAGCGTCCCCTCCCGGCGCCGGACGAGCGCCGAGAAGAGGATCCCGGCGACGAGGAACCGTGTCCCCGAGAACGCCAGCGGGCTCCAGGCCCGGAATGCGTACTTGGTGGTGGCGTAGTTGAGCGACCAGAGGATGTTGGCGGACACGAGCATTGCGTCCGCGCTTTCCAGCCTCCGGTGCGTCACGCGGCGCACCCTACTGGCGCGTGATGTCTACTGGTCGGGCAACCGACGGCGCAGCACGTCCACGAGCCGCGGGTCCGCCTCATGGCCGGCGGCCAGCAGCGCCGCCTCGAGATCGTCGAGCAGGGCTCGGCGGAAGTCGGCGTCGGCCTCGGCCAGGGCGAGGACGTGCTCGGCGGCACGGGCGATCGCCGGCCGCTCCTGGGCCGCGCGCACCCACACCTCCGGCGCAGGCGGGAGCTCAGACAGGAGCTCGGCTAGGCGCACCTCGTCCGGGGGAAGATCGTTCATGCTTCTCCAGACGGGCGAATGGCGGCCAGTCTTCCCTCGAATTCCTGACGCAGCTTCGTGAGGCAGCGCGAGATGCGGCTGGCGATCGTGCCGGGCGGGATGCCGACCTCAGCCGCGATCGTCTGGTAGCTCTGGTCGCGGCAGAAGAAGCGGTCGAGGATCTCGCGGCACTCCGGCGAGAGCCGCCCCAGCGCCTCTTGCACCGACACGGCCTCGTCGATCACCGCGAGCCGGTGATCGAGGTCGCCGCGATCCTCGGATGGGTCGGCCGCCGGCTCCCGCGCCGCCGCTCGCAGCCGGTCGATGCAGAGCCGGCGG
>DASQXS010000123.1:0-2319 GCA_035639615.1 Gaiellales bacterium
CTCGTGGGACCGCGACGCCGACGGCCGGCCCCGCCTCGGCCGCGAGGGCGGCCACAGCCGGCGCCGGATCCTCCACGCGGGAGGGGCGGCGACGGGCGCCGCGATCGCCGAGACGCTGATTCGCCGGGTCGGCGAGCATCCCGGCGTGCGCGTGGTCGAGCACGCGGCCGCGATCGGCCTCGTGAGCGACGGCGCCGCCTGTGCCGGCGCCTGGGTCCTCGGCCACGACGAGCTCCGGCCCATGCGGGCGCGGATGACGCTCATCGCAACCGGCGGCGCCGGCGCCCTCTACGCGCGCACGACCAACCCGCCGGGCGCCACCGGCGACGGCATCGCCCTCGCCCACCGAGCCGGAGCGGACGTCGCCGACCTCGAGTTCGTCCAGTTTCATCCGACGGCGCTTGCCGCCGGCGGCCGCGCGTTTCTCATCTCCGAGGCCGTCCGCGGCGAGGGCGCCCACCTCGTCTCGGCCGGCGGCGAGAGGTTCATGCTCGCGGCCCACCGCGACGCCGAGCTGGCGCCGCGCGACGTCGTCACCAGGATCATCCAGGCGCGGCTCGACCGAGGCGAGACAAGCTACTTGACGCTCCGCCATCTGGACCGCGCCCGCGTCCTCGAGCGGTTCGGCAACATCGCCTCCGTCTGCGCCAGGCACGGCTTCGACCTCTCCGAGGACCTGGTGCCCGTCGCGCCGGCAGCGCACTACCTCATGGGAGGCATCGCCACCGACCTCGACGGCGCGACCTCCCTCTCTGGGCTCTACGCGTGCGGCGAGTGCGCTTGCACCGGCGTCCACGGCGCCAACCGGCTGGCCTCGAACTCGCTGCTCGAATGCTTCGTCTTCGCCCATCGCGCGGTCGCGGCCGGTCTCGGCCGCGAGCCGAAGGACGTCTGGTCACCGCCGCCCGAACGCCCGCTGGCGCGGGCGGCCCTCGCCGAGCTTCGCCGCCGTATGTGGCGCGCCGCGGGCCCGGTTCGGGACGAGAGCGGTCTCGGCCGGCTCCTCGACTGGCTCGCCGGCCAGCCCGAGTCGAACCCGGCGCGGATGGCGCGGCTGATCGCAACGGCGGCCCTCGAGCGGCGTGAGAGCCGCGGCGCCCACCTGCGGCGAGACTACCCCGATTCCGACCCGGCCCTGGAGCGCCGGCTGCCATGCCCACCGGTACCGTCGACGGCGTGATCGACCGCGCGCTCGCCGAGGATATCGGCGCCGGCGACGTCACCACGGAGGCCCTCGTCGCGGCCGACGCACAGGCGATCGCGGAGGTCGTCGTGAAGGCCCCCGGCGTCGTGTGCGGCCTCGAGCAGCTCCTGGCATGCGTGCGGGCGCTCGACCCCGACGCGGCGATGGAGACCCTGGCCGCCGACGGCGACGAGGTGACCGACCCGCCACGCATCGTGGCCGAGCTCCGCGGGAGCGCCCGGGCGCTCCTGACTGCAGAGCGAACGGCGCTCAACATCGTCCAGCGGATGTCGGGGATCGCGACGGCGACCCGGGCGTACCGGCAGGCGGTGGACGGCCTCCCGGTCGAGATCCTCGACACGCGGAAGACCGTTCCGGGGCTCCGGGCGCTCGACAAGCAGGCCGTCGCCTGCGGCGGAGGGACGAACCACCGCCGCGGGCTGGACGACGCCGTCCTCATCAAGGACAACCACCTCGCGCTCGCAGCGGGCATCGGCCCTGCGGTCGCCGTGGCCCGCGCCGCTCACCCAGCCCTTCGCGTGCAGGTCGAGGTCGACTCGCTCGACCAGCTGGACGAGGCGCTCACCGCGGGCGCCGACGCCATCCTGCTCGACAACATGCCGCCGTCCGCCGTGCGCGCTGCCGTCGCCCGAACGCGAGGGCGGGCGCGGCTCGAGGCGTCCGGCGGGATCACGCTCGAAACCGTGCGCGCCGTCGCAGAGACGGGTGTCGACGCGATCTCGGTCGGCGCCCTCACCCACTCCGTGCGCGCACTCGACATCTCCCTGGAGGTACGACCGTGGCGACCCTAGCCACCGTCCATGAGACAGAGGCCGTGCAGGCCGAGATCCGCGAGCTCGCCGCCGCTCGAAACGCGGTGATCCTCGCCCATAACTACCAGGTCCCGGACGTGCAGGACGTGGCCGACTTCGTCGGCGACTCGCTCGGGCTCTCCCTCGAGGCCGCCGCCACCGGGGCCGAGGTGATCGTCTTTTGCGGCGTGCACTTCATGGCCGAGACCGCCGCCGTGCTGGCGCCCGAGAAGACCGTCCTCATCCCCGACCCCGACGCCGGCTGCTCGCTCGCTGCGTCGATCGACGCGGGCGCCCTACGGCGGTGGAAGGCCGAGAACCCCG
>DASQXS010000124.1:0-17344 GCA_035639615.1 Gaiellales bacterium
CGCAGATGACCGGCCCGGGCAGGCCGGGGTAGGTCGTCATGCCGTCGACGACGGCGTGGGCGAGCTCGATCAGCGTCAGTGGAGCGGAGGCTCCCACCCCTCGAGGACCGACGGCTTCCAGTCGGCGCCGACCGTGCGCGAGCCGGCCACCCACGAGCCGAGCTGGGGCTGTGGGAACTTGCAGTGCTTCTCCTTGAGCTGGACGCCGTACGAGTTCCCGGACTGCAGGTGGGTGATCAGCACCTTGCGGGCGATCTCGTTCTCGCGCCCCTCCGGGATGGGGAAGTAGATCCGAAGGAACGAGTTCGAATACCGGTCGAACACCGCCGGCACGCCCTCCTCCTCGAGGAGCTCGACGTCCTCCAGCCAGTTGATGTCCTTGCCGGGCGTCGCGGCCAAGAGGTCGACGTCCTCCACCAGGGACATGTCCTCCTGGTAGGGGAAGCGCCGGCCCGAGAGCGTCTCTGCGTCGAGCTGGACGTGGCGTTCCTGTTCGGACATGGGCGCCCCCTACTCCCCGGCCGCCTCGAGCGGCCGGCCGACGTGGGTGATCGCCTCCTCCTCGTGCTTCTTCTCGAGCAGGCGCCGGATCTCGGCGAGCGTCTCCTTCTCGGTCACCCCGGGGATGTAGTCCGTCCCCGCGAGCGGCACCTTCGCCATCGCCGCCGCCTCGACGGTCAGCGCGCACAGGTCCTCCGGCTCGAGGCTGTGGATGTTCGTCTTCCCGCACGCCCTGGCCAGCATCTGCACCTCGAGCGTCAGCGTGTGGAGGAAGTTGTAGACCCGCTCGGCGGCCTCGTCGACGACGAGCCGCTTTCGCAGCTCGGGATCCTGGGTGGTGATGCCCACCGGGCAGCGGCCGGTGTGGCAGTGGTAGCACTCGCCGGCGGGCACGCCGATCGTGCCCTCGTAGTCGGTGACGCCGGGGATCTCCTTGTTGCAGTTGAGCGCCATCAGCGCCGAGTGCCCGATCGCCACCGCCTTCGCGCCCAGCGCGAGGCACTTGGCGATATCGCCGCCGTTTCGGATCCCGCCGGCCACGACCAGGTCGATGTCGTCGGCCAGGCCGACGTCCTCGAGCGCCCGCCGCGCCTCCGGGATGGCGGCCATGAGCGGGATCCCCGTCTCCTCCGTGGCGAGGTGCGGTCCGGCTCCGGTGCCGCCCTCGGCCCCGTCCAGGTAGATGATGTCCGGGCCGCACTTGGCGGCCATGCGCACGTCGTCGTAGACGCGGGCCGCGCCGAGCTTGAGCTGGATCGGGATCTGGTAGTCGGTGGCCTCGCGCACCTCCTGCACCTTGAGCGAGAGGTCGTCGGGGCCGAGCCAGTCGGGGTGGCGGGCGGGAGATCGCTGGTCGATCCCGGCCGGGAGCGAGCGCATCTCGGCCACCTGCTCGGTCACCTTCTGTCCCATCAGATGGCCGCCGAGGCCCACCTTGCAGCCCTGGCCGATGAAGAACTCGCAGGCGTCGGCGAGCATGAGGTGGTGGGGGTTGAACCCGTACCGGCTCTGGATGCACTGGTAGTACCACTTCGTCGAGAGGTCGCGCTCGGGCGGGATCATGCCGCCCTCGCCGGAGCACGTGGCCGTTCCGGCCATGGATGCCCCCTTGGCGAGCGCCATCTTGGCCTCGAGCGACAGCGCTCCGAAGCTCATGCCGGTGATGTAGACTGGGATGTCGAGCTCGATCGGCTTCTGGGCGAAGCGCGCGCCGAGCACCGTCTTCGTCTCGCACTTCTCCCGGTAGCCCTCGATCACGAACCGGGTCAGCGTGCCCGGCATGAACATGAGCTCGTCCCAGTGCGGGATCGGCTTGAACATCGAGAACCCGCGCATCCGGTAGCGGCCGAGCTCGGACTTCACGTGGATGTCGTTTATGACCTCGTGGGTGAAGATCGCGCTCCGGCCGAGCACGTTGCGCCTCGAGGATGTCTTATCGCTTGCCATTACAGCACCAGCTTCCGCTCCGACGGCTCCAGTTGATCGTAGTTGTAGAGCTTCTTCCCGCACACGAACTTTTGGAACTCCGGCGGGGAGCCCAGCTCGTAGATCGAGAACTTGCGCTCGATGAACTCCGTGTCGGCGTCGGTCCACTCGCCGGGGACGCAGTCGATCCCGAGCGCCTTCACCTTCCCGCCGACGTAGATGGTCCCGTCGTACATCGAGTCGCCCAGGCCGGGCCCGGCGTCCTCGCAGATGATCTGGCGGCCGCGCTGCATCATGAACCCGGTCATCGAGCCCGCCGAGCCCAGGGTCAGGATCGTGCCGCCCTTCTGGTCGATGCCGCTCCGCGCGCCGACCCGGCCCTTCACCACCACGTCGCCGCCGCGAAGCGCTGCCCCGGTCAGCGAGCCGGCGTTGCCGTCGATGACGACGACGCCGGACATCATGTTCTCGCAGGCCGACCACCCGACCCGTCCGGTGATATGCACCTCGGGGCCGTCGATCAGGCCGCAGCCGAAGTAGCCCAGGCTGCCGGCGAACGTGATCCGGCATCGAGTAAGGATGCCGACGCCGATCGAGTGCTTCGAGCCGGGATTCTTGACCGTGACATCGGTGACGCCCTGCTCGTAGAGGAGCCAGCGCAGCTCGAGGTTGATCTGCCTCGTCGTGAGCGGGGCGGCGTCGAACGCCGCCCGCTCGCCCGAGACGTCGGACACCTTCGGCACCTCGGCGTGCGGCTCGGCAAGCCCGCGGGCGTCGTAGGCAATGCGGCGTTCGCGGACTACCGCCTCCATACCAGCACCTCCCGCTCGTACGGGTCATAGGTCGAGATCTCGTGGTCGATCACGGCGCGGATCGCGATCTCCTCGGACGCGAGCGCCACCATCTCGTCGCCCTCGTAGAGGACGAGCGGCTTGGCCGCCATCTCGTCCTTGGCGACGCCGAGCGCGTCGCCGGTGACGCAGATGTACGTGAAGACGCCGTCGAGGTCGTCGAGGCTCTTGTGCATCGCTTCCTCGAGGGTCATGCCCTCGCTCATCTTCTCGGCCAGGTAGACGGCGATGATCTCGGAGTCGCACTCGGACTGGAACCGGTGCCCGGCCCGCTCGAGCCGCCGCCGCCACTGGAAGTAGTTCGTGAGCTGGCCGTTGTGCACGACCGCGACGTCGGCGAACGGGTAGGCCCAGTACGGGTGCGCCCCGGAGATGTCAACGTCGGACTCGGTCGCCATGCGGACGTGGCCGATCGCGTGCGTGCCGGTGAAGGTGGAGAGGCCGTACTGGCTCGCCACCGACTCGGCGTCGCCGAGGTCCTTCACGATCTCGAGCGAGCGCCCGAGCGAGAGCACCTCGCAGCCCGGCACGTCCTCGATGTAGTCGGCCAGCCGCTTCAGGTCGCCGTCATACCGCAGCGCCGCCCGGAAGGCGTACTCGGTGTCGACCGCGATGTCGTGGATCTGCGCCCCCAGCTCGCGCATGCGCGCCTCGACCTCCGCGCGGTGCCGCTCCAGCCGCTCGGTGAAGTCGAAGTCGCGCGGGTCGTTGGCGTCCGCAAGGGTGAAGCGGACGAGCACCGTGTCGGTGGCGGGGCCGTAGAGGGCGTAGCCCGTCGAGTCCGGGCCGCGGTGCTTCATCGACTGCAGCATCCGGGTCATGTCGGCTCCGAGCGCGCGGCCGCCGCCGTCCCGGTAGATGATGCCTGCGATTCCGCACATGGCTAGGGCAGCACGTCCAGGTACTCCTTGACGTCCCAGTCGCTGACCTCGGCGCAATAGCGCTCCCACTCGTCGTGCTTGTAGTGCATGAAGACGCGGTACATCTCGCCGGGCAGGGCGCTCTTCACGACCTCGTCCTGCTCGAGTGCCTCGAGCGCCTCGCCGAGCGTCATCGGGACGCGCGTGACCTGCTTTCCGGCCTCGATCGCCTCGTAGATGTTGCCCTCCTCGGGCGGGCCCGGATCGAGCTGACGCTGGACGCCGTCGTCCATCGCCTTGATGAGCGCGCCCAGCGCGAGGTAGGGATTGACCGCGGCGTCGACCGAGCGGTACTCGAACCGGTCAGCCGACGAGACGCGGAGGGCGGTCGTGCGGTTCTGATACCCCCAGTCGGCGAAGACCGGCGCCCAGAAGCCGGTCTCCCAGAACCGGCGGTACGAGTTGACCGTCGGTGCGGTGATGCAGGTCAGCGCGCGCAGGTGCTCGAGGATGCCGCCGATGGCGTGGAGGCCCGTCTTGCTCGGCATGTGGATGTCGTCGGTGTCGGGCAGGAACTGGTTGTCGTCGCCCTTCCAGAACGAGATGTTGGTATGGCAGCCGTTGGCCGAGACGCCCATGAACGGCTTCGGCATGAAGCACGGGAACGCGCCCAGCTCGCGCCCGACCGCCTTGCACACCTGCCGGAAGGTGGTGAGCCGGTCGGCGGTGTGCTCGGCCCGGTCGAAGTTGAAGTTGAGCTCGATCTGCCCGGGCGCGTCCTCGTGGTCGCCCTGGATCATGTCGAGCCCCATCTTCTGGCCGTACTCGATGACTTTGTGGATGATCGGCTGGAGCTCGGAGAACTGGTCGATGTGGTAGCAGTAGGGCTTGGTCTTGCCCTCGACCGACGGCGTCCCGTCGGGATTGAGCTTGAGCCACATCATCTCGGGCTCCATCCCGGCGCGGAGGTGCATGCCTGTCCGCTCCTCGAGCTCGGCCTGGATGCGGCGCAGGTTTCCGCGGCAGTCCGAGGTCAGAAACGAGCTCGGCCCGTCCATGTCCTCGCGATTTCGGAAGCACGTACACCACACCCGGGCCACCTTCGGGTCCCAGGGCAGCGGCGTGAAGGTCTCGGGCTCGGGGATGCCGACGAGCTCCCACGCCTCCGGCCCGTAGCCGATGTAGTTGCCGTGCCGATCGACGAAGAGGTTCGCCGTCGAGCCGTAGACGAGCTGGAAGCCCTTCCGAGCGATCGTTTCCCAGTGCGGGGCCGGGACACCCTTGCCCATGATTCGGCCCGTGACCGAGATGAACTGGTAGTA
Source organism: Gaiellales bacterium (assembly GCA_035639615.1). Classification (GTDB taxonomy): domain Bacteria; phylum Actinomycetota; class Thermoleophilia; order Gaiellales; family JAICJC01; genus JAICJC01. The sequence continues at coordinate 4,960 of DASQXS010000124.1, forward strand.
GATGTAGGTGATCCCCTCGGCGTCGATGCGCTTGCGCACCTCGGCCACGCGCTCGTCACGCCCGTCCGCCTGGACGAACTGCTCGAGGTCGGTCGCCATCTCAACGGTCGCCACGAACACCCTCCTTGTCAGTCACGGCACGTCCCGCTTCTGGCCCGGCCAAAGGCTACGCCGGGTGCCGACGCCGCACAAGTGGACGGATCGGACACTCGCGTGCCCTCCGCCGAGTGCGAACTTCCAGGGACGCAATTCCGGGGTCAGGCACGCAATTGCGGGGCCAGGCCCCGAAATTGCGCAGTTCTCAATTCTCGATCGCCGTGTCGTCGCGGTTGCCCCACTCGTTCCACGAGCCGTCGTAGACGGCCGGGCGCGGGCCGCCGGCCAGCTCGAGCGCGTTTGCCACCACCGTCGCCGAGACGCCCCCGTTGCAGTAGGCCACCACCGGCCGGTCGATCCGGCCGACGTCGACCCCGGCATCGGCGAACGCGCGCCTGAGCTCCGCCGGCGAGAGGAACGGGCCGTCGTCGCGAAGAAGGGTTCGGTACGGCACGTTGACCGCACCGGCGATGTGCCCGGCCCGGCGGGCGTGCGACTCGATGCCCGCGTACTCGGGGTGGGCGCGGGCATCGATCACGAGCACGTTTCGGTCGAGCGCGGCGCGCATCCGCTCGATGTTCCAGAGCGACTCGTCGCGCGGCCCGGGCCGGAACGGCGGGTCGGCGGGTGCCGGCGTCTCGTCGCCCTCGCGGAGCCGGCCGCCGGCGCCGCGCCAGGCCTCGATGCCGCCGTCGAGGACGTGCGCGCGGCGGTGGCTGTAGGCGCGCAGCGCCCAGACGACCCGGCCGGCGAGGATGTTGCGGAAGTCGTCGTAGGCCACCACCGTGGTGCCGTTTCCGATCCCGAGCCGAGTCGCGTCCGCCGCGAACGCCTCCGGCGGTGCAAGCTGCACCGGCACGGGATCCTCCCGGTCGGTGAAGTCCATGCGCCAGTCGACGAAGGCTGCCCCGGGGATGTGGCCCTCGCGGTAGCGCTCGGGGTGGGCGTGGTAGCGGGGCGCCTCCGTGGTCACCTCGCCGCGGACGTCGAGGACGCGGACCCGGTCGAGCCGGTCGCGGAGCCACTGCGGGGATACGAGGACGTCGCTCGCCACCCGGGTATCTTGGCAGCCGTGGGGCTCGCCGACCGCTACTGGGAGCCGATCTCGGACGCCGAGGCCTCGGACGTGCTCGGGATCGGGACCGAGGTCGTGGCGCGGCACCGGCGCTGGCTGTTCGCGGTCGCCCGCTGCCGCACCCACAAGGGCGATGTCTACCTGAAGCGCCAGCCGCCCATGGGGCGGACGATCGACCAGGTGACGCGTCAGCATCGCCTTGCGAACCACCTCGCCGACCGCGGCGTCCCCGCCGCCCGCGCCCTCGGGCTCGTGGAGCATGGCGGCTACTGGTACGAGGTGCACGAGCCCGCTGCCGGCGAGGATGCCTACGCCGACGCCGACAGCTGGGACCCGTTCCGGAGCGAGGCGCATATGCGCTCGGCCGGAGCCACGCTCGCCCGGCTGCACGCCGCCGGGGCCGACTTCCCCGACCGGCGGCCCCAGCCGCAGGCCGGCTTCGTCGTCCAGCTGGGGACGGTCGCGCTCGATCCGGCCGCGGCAGTCGCCGAGCTCGCCGCCGCCCGGCCGGCGGTCGCCGAGTACCTCGAGGCATCCGCCCCGGGGTGGGCGGACGAGGCGGCCGCGGCCTACGGCGAGCTCTTCCACCGCCTGCGTCCGCTCTACCCTGAGCTGCCCCAGTCGCCGATCCACGGCGACTGGCAGACGAACAACCTCTTCTTCGCCGGCGACGAGGTGAGCGGCATCATCGACTTCCACCAGGCCGACCATGCGCCGCGGGCCCTTGACCTGGCGGTAGCCGTCGAGCGCAACTGCTTCTTCTGGAACCGGATCTCCGCCGGCGACGACTCCGCGTACGACCTCGGCCACGCGGCGCACCTGCTGGCGGCCTACGCGGGGGAGACGCCGCTCACCGCGGCCGAGCGGGAGGCGTTCGCCGACGTCCTCGCCGCGTGCCAGTTCGAGTACGGGATCTCCTTCCTCGACTACTACTGGGGCGTCGAGCGCGATCGCGAGAAGGCGGACTGGGCGTGGCGCACGTTCGTCGTCGGCCACGCGCGCTGGTGGGGGACGCCCGCCGGCCGCCGCGTGCATGCCCAGATCGCCGGCCTGGTTGAAACTGTCTAGTTGCCGATGTAGCATCGACGGTTCGAGTTCGTCGACAGGAGGGGGTGCGATGATCCTCGACTCGCAGCTCTCGGCCCGGCCGGCACCGCCGCTTCGGGGCAGCGGCGCCCATCCGCAGGGCCACGATCACTTCTGGGAGCGTGCGTTCACCCGCGGCGGGCTCGTGCGGGCGGGCGCGGTGGCCGCAGGCGCCGGCCTGCTCTCGCCGGCGATCGCCAGGGCCGGCTTCGACACGGGCGACCTGCCCCGACACATCCCGGGCGGCATCCAGCCGTTCGGGCCTGGGACGCAGGTGTTCCACGTCTTCCTTCCCGGCCGGGGCGCGGAGCCCGCCACGATCTACAACTTCCACGGCACCTTCGGCGTCGCGGCGCTGAAGGGCACGGGGACCGGAATCGATACGGCGACGGGAAGGCGCCACCGCCTGCTCTGGGACGTCGACCTGCGGTTCTACAAGGGCAAGTACATCGGCCGCGACCGACAGCTCCATCACGCCACGTTCGGGTTCGTGTGAATGGACGTCTTCCGGGGTCAGGCTGATCCCGCTCATCAGATTCACGACTTCAACCCGGGGCTCGACAACGGGCTCTTCTGGACGGTGGTGATCCCCGGCCGGAGCGTGTTCGTGGACCTCGACGATGCCCGCGCCGGCATGCACGTGGCGCGCTTGGAGGTCGAGGACTACCACGACATCGTGAACGCGCTTCAGGAGGGGCCGAGCGTGCCCGCCCACGTGTCGTTCCGGGTGCGGTGGTTCCGCAAGAAGCGGCGCGAGCACGTGCACGATGCGTCGCAGCAGTTCGACATCCACGCGGTCGAGACCGACGCCAGCGTCGAGTGGACCGCCTCCCGGCGCGGGTTCCGGTTCGTGTCGGGCAGTCCGTCGGCGTCGGAGCTCGAGTTCGCCGAGATCGGCCGCGAGCGAAACGGGGTGTTCTTCTAGGACGCGGGTGGCCGCTGCTGCGGCTCGAGCAGCCGCAGCAGCGGCCGCGCCTTCACGAGCGACTCCTCCACCTCGGCCGCCGCGTCCGAGTCCCAGACGATGCCGCCGCCGACCCAGAGGTGGATCTCGTCTGCGGCGATCGCGAAGGTGCGGATGGTGAGGCCGAGTTCGAGGTCGCCGTTGGGGTGGACGCGGCCGATCGCCCCCATCGAGGCGCCGCGGCCGACCGGCTCGAGGCGCGAGATGTGCTCGATCGCCGCCAATTTCGGCGCCCCGGTGACGGAACCGCCCGGGAACGTGGCCCGCAGGAGCTCGGCCGTGCCGACGCCGGGCCGGAGCCGTCCCTCCACCGTCGAGACGAGGTGGCGGACGCCCGCCATCGGCCGCTCCTCCAGGAAGCCGCTCACCCGCACCGAGCCGGGCGTGCACACCCGGCCGAGGTCGTTGCGCTCGAGGTCGACAATCATCACGTGCTCGGCGCGGTCCTTGGCGTTGGCGGCGATCGGCTCGGTCGACGCCGCCGGGCGGGTGCCCTTGATCGGCATCGTGAAGACGCGGTCGCCCCGGGTGCGCAGGAACATCTCCGGCGTCGCCGACACGACCGACCAGCCGTCGCCGTGAAGCGCGTGGGCGAACTCGGCTCCGAGCGGCCGCAGCGCCGCCTCGACGCCGGCAGGGTCGCCGCGAAAGGGCGCCCGCAGGTGCTGCACCAGGTTCACCTGGTAGACGTCGCCGCGGCCGATGGCCTCGCGGGCCTGGGCGATCGCGGCGGCGTGGTCGTGCTCCGACCACGTTCGCTCCCACGCGCCGACCCAGAACGCGCCGGCCCGGCGCCGCGGCTGCGGTCCGGCTCGGCAGGCGAGCAGGGGTAGCGGGCACGGGTCGGCCGGCTCGGGGGCGGCGAGCCCGTAGCCGAGATAGACGTCGACGGGGCTCCCGCGGTGCGCGGCGAGGAACTCCTCGAGCCGCGCGAACGGGTCGCCGGCGGCCGTGTCCAGCACCAGCCAGCGATCGGTGCGGAGAGCGGTGGGGAGCGCCGCGGCGATGGCCTATGGTAGTCGTGGTGAGCGCCTGGACGCCGCCCGAAGCGGTCATCTTCGACTTCAACGGCACGGTCTCCGACGACGAGCCGCTCCTCGCCGAGCTCTACCTCGAGATCTTCGCCCACGTGGGCGTCGAGTTCCCGGTCGATCGCTACTACGCCGAGCTCGCCGGCTACTCCGATCCCGAGATCATCGAGCGCGTGCTGCGCACGGCGGGGCGGTTCGACCGCGCCCTGGCGGCGTCCCTGGCGGAGCGGCTGGTCGCCGCGTACCTACGTGCCGTCGCCGAACGGCCTCCTGTCACCGCGGCCGCCGCCGACTGCGTGCGCCGGATCGCCGAGCGCGTGCCCATTGCCGTTGCCTCGGGCGCGCAGCGGGCGCAGGTGGAGGCCGTGCTCGCCGCCGCCGGACTGCGCGACCTCTTCGGCGCGGTCGTCTGCGCTGAGGACGTGAGCCGGGGCAAGCCCGACCCGGAGGTGTTCCTGAGCGCCGCCTGCCGCCTCGGCGTCGTGCCGGGGACGGCGCTCGTCTTCGAGGACTCCGCCCAGGGCGTGGCCGCGGCGGTCGCGGCCGGCATGCGCTGCGTCGCCGTCGAGGGCACGTTCGCCGCCTCGCCACTGCAGGCGGCCGGCGCGCTCGCGGTCGTCCCGCGGCTTGACTGGTCTATACCGGTGATGCGAGAGTTCTTCCCATGAGGGAGGACGCCCGCGCGGTCGTGATCGGGGGCGGCGTCGGCGGATGCTCGGTGCTCTACCACCTGGCGAAGCTGGGCTGGACGGACATCGTTCTCGTCGAGCAGTACGGCCTCACCCACGGGTCGACCTGGCATTCGGCCGGCCTCGTCGGGCAGCTCCGCTCGACCGTGAGCCTGACCAAGATGATGCAGTACTCGGTCGGCCTCTACGCCGAGCTCGCCCGCGAGACGGGGAAGGACCCGGGATGGCACGAGCTGGGCGGCCTCAGGCTCGCGTCCTCGCGCGAGCGCTACGAGGAGATCCAGCGCCAGGCGGGCTGGGCGAAGAGCTTCGGCCTTCCCATCGAGATCGTATCGCCGGCCGAGGCGCAGGAGCTCTTTCCGCCCATGTCGACCGACGGGGTCGTCGCGGCGGCGTTCCTGCCCCAGGACGGCTATCTCGACCCGAGCCAGCTCACCTTCGCGCTCGCCGACGGCGCCCGTCTCCTGGGCGCCGAGATCGAGCAGCGGACACGGGTGCTCTCGATCGGGCTTCGCGACGGACGCGTCCACGAGGTCGTGACCGACAAGGGCCCGATCCGCACCGATGTGGTCGTCAACGCCGGCGGCGTGTACGCGCCCGAGATCGGGCGCATGGTCGGTGTCGACGTCCCGATCATCCCGTACGGACACGAGTTCCTGGTCACGGAGGCGTTCGACCCGCCGCTCGAGCCGCTGCCCACCCTGCGCGACCCGGATAAGCTGATCTACTTCCGCACTGAGGTCGGCGGGCTCATCATGGGCGGATACGAGCGGACGCCGGCGGCGTGGGCGCTCGACGGCGTGCCCGACAGGTTCGAGGCCCAGCTTCTGCCCGAGGACTGGGAGCGGTTCGACGAGCTGCTCACGAACTCCGTCGAGCGGGTGCCGGCGATGGAGACGGCTGAGGTGCGCCGGCTCTTCAACGGCCCCGAGGCCTTCACGCCCGACGGCGAGTTCATCCTCGGCGAGTCGGACGTGCCCGGCTTCTGGGTGGCGGCCGGGTTCTGCGCCCACGGCCTGGCCGGCGCCGGCGGGATGGGCTGGCAGGTGGCGGAATGGATCGTGAGCGGCGAGCCCAGCCTCGACCTCTGGCACATGGACTCGCGCCGGTTCGGGCGCCAGTACCGAAGCCAGGCCTACACTCTGGCCCGCGCCACCGAGATCTACGCCACCTACTACGACATCAAGTACCCGAACCACGAGCGCGAGGCGGGGCGGCCGCTCCGGCTCTCGCCGGCCTACGATCGGGTCGCGGCCCTCGGCGCCGCGTTCGGGGAGAAGTCGGGATGGGAGCGGCCGAACTGGTTCGAGCCGAACGCGGCGCTCGGCGACGAGGGCCTGCGACCGCGGGGCTGGGCCGGCCAGAACTGGTCGCCCGCCATCCACGCCGAGGCGCTGGCGACCCGGGAGCGGGCGGGGCTCTTCGACGAGAGCTCGTTCGCCAAGATCGAGGTCTCCGGCCCGGGCGCGGCCGCCTTCCTCCAGTCCATGTGCGCGAACGACGTCGTCCGCGCGGTCGGCGCCGTCACCTACACGCAGATGCTGAACAGCCGGGGCGGGATCGAGTGCGACTTCACCGTCACGCGGCTCGCCGAGGACCGCTTCCGGATCGTGACCGGCACCGCGTTCGGGACGCACGACCTCGGCTGGATCCGAAAGCACGCGCCCGCCGGCGGGTCGGTGCAGGTTACCGACGTCACCTCCGCCTGGGCGTGTCTCGGGCTGTGGGGGCCGCGAGCCCGCGACATCCTGCAGCCGCTCACGAAGGCCGACCTCTCGAACGACGGCCTCCGCTACATGACCGCCCGCGACATCGCGGTCGGCCACGTCCCCTGCCTCGCCGTCCGGGTGACCTACGTCGGCGAGCTAGGCTGGGAGCTCTACTGCCCGGCGGAGTACGGCGCCGGCCTGTGGGATCTCCTGTGGGAGGCGGGGCAGGAGCAAGGGATGCTGGCATGCGGCTACCGGGCGATCGACGCGCTCCGGGTCGAGAAGGGCTATCGCGTCTGGGGCGCCGACATCACGCCGGAGGACTCCCCCGACGAGGCCGGGCTCGGCTTCGCGGTGAAGCCCGACAAGGGCGAGTTCATCGGCCGCGACGCGCTCCTCCGCGCCCGCGCGCGGCCGCCGGCGCGGCGGCTCGCCTGGCTCGTGCTCGAGGAGGCGGCGGCGGTCTGCCTGGGCCAGGAGCCGGTGCGTATCGGCGGTGAGATCACCGGGCGGGTCACGTCCGGCGGCTACGGGTTCGCCGTCTCGCAGTCGATCGCCTACGCCTATGTCCCGGCGGCCGTGGCCGAGGTCGGGACCGCGGTCGAGGTCGAGGTGTTCGGCGACTGGGTGCCGGCCGAGGTGGCGGCGGAGCCGCTGTGGGATCCGAAGGGCGACCGGATCCGGGCGTAGTCGGGCTACATTGGCGTCATGCGCTGCTCCGCCTGCGGCACCCAGAATGAGGAAGGACGGAAGTTCTGCGGCGAGTGCGGGGCGGCGCTTCGGATCGCCTGCCCAGCATGCGGGACGGCAAACACCCCCGGTGCGAAGTTCTGCGGCGAATGTGGCGCCGCACTCGGCCCGGTGCCGGTCGCTGCTCCGGCGCCGGCGGCGGAACGGCGGCTCGTCACGGTGCTGTTCGCCGATCTGGTCGGGTTCACCACGCTCTCGGAGTCGCGCGACGCCGAGGATGTCCGCGAGCTCCTCTCACGCTACTTCGACACCTGCCGCACGCTGATCGCCCGCTATGGCGGGACCGTCGAGAAGTTCATCGGCGACGCCGTCATGGCCGTCTGGGGCGCGCCCGTCGCCAAGGAGGACGACGTCGAGCGAGCGGTTCGGGCCGCGCTCGACCTGGCCGCGGCCGTCGAGGCTCTCGGCCAGGAGGTCGGCGCGCCCGAGCTCCAGGCGCGCGCGGGCGTCCTGACAGGCGAGGCGGCCGTCACGGTCGGGGCGGAGGGCGAAGGGATGGTGGCCGGCGACCTCGTGAACACGGCCTCGCGCGTGCAGGCCGTCGCCTCGCCCGGCGTCGTGCTCGTCGGCGATTCGACCAAGCGCGCCTCCGAGGCCGCCGTCGTCTACGAGGACGCGGGCAGGCGCGAGCTCAAGGGCAAGGCCGAGCCGGTGCAGCTGTGGCGTGCCGTGCGCGTCATCGGCGGCCGTGGCGGCGCGCTCCGGTCGACGGGCCTCGAGGCGCCGTTCGTCGGCCGCGACCGCGAGCTTCGCGTGATCAAGGAGCTCTTCCACGCGTCGGCCGGCGAGGCCGCCGCCCACCTGGTCTCGGTGATGGCCGTCGCGGGGACGGGGAAGTCGCGCCTCTCGTGGGAGTTCTTCAAGTACATCGACGGCTTGGCGGACAATGTCCGCTGGCACCGCGGCCGCTGCCTCCCCTACGGCGAGGGTGTCACCTATTGGGCGCTGGCAGAGATGGTCCGCACTCGAGCGGCGATCGTCGAGGGCGAGGAGCCGGAGACACAGCTCGAGAAGCTCCACACGGCCGTCGAGGAGGCGATCGCCGACGCCGACGAGCGTCGCTTCGTCGAGCCGCGCCTCGCGCACCTGCTGGGGCTGGACGAGGGCTCGCCCGCGGATCGCGAGAACCTCTTCAGCGCCTGGCGGCTCTTCTACGAGCGGCTCGCCGACGAGATGCCCACCATCATGGTGTTCGAGGACATGGAGTGGGCCGACGCGGCGCTGCTCGACTTCATCGAGTACCTCGTCGACTGGTCGAAGGCGCACCCGCTGTTCGTGCTCGTCCTCGCCCGCCCCGACTTGGCCGAGCGGCGTCCGACCTGGGGCGCCGGCAAGCGCAACTTCACATCGCTCTACCTGGAGCCGCTCTCCGACGCCGACATGGATCACCTGCTCGCCGGGCTCGTGCCCGGCCTTCCGGACGAGCTCCGCGCCGGGATCCGCGAACGGGCTGAGGGCGTGCCCCTCTACGCCGTCGAGACGGTGCGGATGCTGCTCGACCGCGGCCTGCTCGTCCGCCGCGGCAGCACGTACGTGCCGGCCGGCCCGATCGAGACGCTCGAGGTTCCCGAGACGCTGCACGCGCTCATCGCGGCCCGCCTCGACGGGCTCGCGCCGGAGGAGCGGCGCCTGCTCCAGGATGCATCCGTGCTCGGAAAGACGTTCGCGCTCGACGCGCTCGCCGCCCTCAGCGGCGCCGCCGCCGGCGACCTCGAGCCGGTCCTGGGATCGCTGGTGCGCAAGGAGGCGCTCACGCTCCAGGCCGACCCGCTCTCGCCCGAGCGGGGCCAGTACGGCTTCCTCCAGAACCTGGTGCGCCGGGTCGCCTACGAGATGCTCTCGAAGCACGAGCGCAAGGCCAAGCACCTGGCGGCGGCCGCGCTCGACGAGGACGACGAGGAGGTGGTGGAGGTCGTGGCGGCGCATTACCTGGCCGCCCACGACGCGGATCCCGACGCGCCGGACGCCGAGGACATCCGAGGCCGGGCCGCCGCGGCGCTGGTTCGGGCCGGCGAGCGGGCGGGATCGCTGGCGGCGTACCTCGAGGCGCAGCGGTACTTCGAGCAGGCGGCTGCGCTGGCCGCCGAACCGACTGAGCAGGCGCGGCTTCTCGAGCGGGCGGGGATGATGGCGCGCCACGGCGCCCGGTCGGCCGAGGCGCTGGCGCACTTCGAACGGGCGATGGCGCTGTTCGAGGAGGCGGGCGCCACGCACCCGCGCGCCCGGGTCTCGGCGCGCCTCGGCGAGGTGATGTGGGACACCGGCCGGCTGAGGGAGGCGCTCGAGCGGATGGACGCGGCCCTCGACCTGCTCTCGAGCGAGGAAGCAGACGCCGACGTGGCGGCCTTGGCCGCGCAGGTGGGCCGGTTCCGATCCTTCGCCGGCGAGCCCGACGTGGCCGCCGAGCGGGTGGAGACCGCCCTGGAGCTGGCCGAGGCGCTGAATCTGCCGGAAGTGCTGTCGCAGGCGGTGAACACGAAGGCGATGATCCTCGCAAACGCCGGACGCGACGCCGAGGCCGGCGCGCTCGTCAAGCTGGCGTTGCAGGTAGCGCTCGACAATGACCTCCAGTCCGCGGCGCTGCGTGCCTACAACAACACCGCCGATTTCGAAGCCCGGGCAGACCGGTACGAGCAGGCAGCAGCCGGGTACCGCGACGGCCTCGCGCTGGCTCGGCGAGCCGGGATCCGGCAGAGCGAATGGCAGTTTCTCGGCCAGATCTATCCCCTATTTGCCCTCGGGCGGTGGGACGAGGCGCTCGAGCACGCGGCCGGCATCCCTGAGGATGCGTTCGCCGAGACGCGCTTCCCGTTCATCTGCATGGTCGGGGCTGCGGTCAGCATCCACCTCAACAGGGGCGAGATCGACGCCGCGCACCGCCTCACCGAGCTCCATCCGGAGGTGGCAGACTCAGCCGACCTCACCGAGCGATCCGCCTACGCCTGGGCCCTTTCGGCCCGCCTGCTCGCGGCTGGCGACCGGGCGGGCGCGCTTCGCGTCGCGGAGGCCGCCTGGGAGACGCGCGCGGAGGTGGGCATCGGCTCGGAGGGGATCAAGGAGGCCTTCGGGCTTGCCGTCGACGCGGCATTGGCGGTTGGCGACCTCGAGCGGGCGGAGCGTCTCGTCGCCGAGGTCGAGCAGATGCAGCCGGGCCGGCGGCCGCAGTCCATGGCAGCCCAGGCGATGCGCTTCCGCGGCCGGCTCGCCGTCGCAGCGGGCGACGCCGATCGGGCCGACCAGATGTTCCGGCGGGCGGCTGCCCTCTTCCGCGAGCTGGCCACGCCGTTTCCAATGGCGGTCACGCTGCTCGAGCACGGCGAATGGCTGGCCGGCACCGGCGCCTCGGACGAGGCGGCGCCGCTCCTTGCGGGCGCTGGTGAGGTGTTCGTGGGGTTGCACGCGCAGCCGTGGATCGACCGGCTCGAGCGAACGCGCGGCGAGGCGGTTCCGGCCTGACCGGTCAGGCCGCCGGCGCGAGCTCGCGGACGACGATCGTCTGGTCGCGGCGGGCGCCGATCCCGACGATGGCGATGGGGACTCCGACCTGGGCCTCGATGAACTCGAGGTAGCGGCGGGCGGCCTCCGGGAGTTGCGCGTAGGCCGTGACGGCGGAGATGTCGGCGCCCCATCCCTCGAGCTCCTCGTACACGGGCTGGGAGTGGTGGAAGTCAGTCTGGTGGGCGGGGAAGTCGGTGGTGACCGTGCCGTCGGGGAGTCGGTACCCGGTGCAGACGGGGATCGACTCGAACATCGAGAGAACGTCCAGCTTCGTCACGGCGAGCTGGGTGAGGCCGTTCACCCTCGCGGCGAAGCGCAGGCCGACCAGGTCGAGCCAGCCGCAGCGGCGCTCCCGCCCGGTGACGGTGCCGAACTCGTGCCCGCGCTTGCCGAGCGCCCCGCCCCGTTCCGGGTCGGCCTCTGACGGGAACGGGCCCGCACCAACCCGGGTGACGTACGCCTTGGCCACGCCGAGCACGGCGTCGATCCGGGTTGGGCCGACTCCGAGGCCGGTGCAGGCGCCGCCCGCGATCGGGTTCGACGAGGTGACGAACGGGTAGGTGCCGTGGTCGATGTCGAGCAGCGTCGCCTGCGCGCCCTCGGCGAGCACCGAGCGCCCCGCGGCGAGCGCGCGGTGAAGCTCGAGCGACGTGTCGGAGATGAACGGGCAGATGCGCGCGGCGTAGCGGAGCATCGCCACCGTCAGCTCCTCCTTGTCGAGCGGCCGGTGATGGTGGAGCTTTCTGAGCTCGGCGTTCTTGACCGAGAGCGCGGTCTGGATCTTGAGGCGGAGGATCTTCTCGTCCAGCAAGTCCTGCACGCGGATCCCGACCCGCAGCGCCTTGTCGGCGTACGTCGGGCCGATCCCGCGCCGGGTCGTCCCGATCTGGAGCCGGCCCAGCCGCAGCTCCGAGTCCGCGTCGATGATCCGGTGCCACGGCATGATCAGGTGGGCGTTGCCCGAGATGCGGATGCCGGAGATGTCGATGCCGCGGGCGATCAGCTCGTCGAGCTCCTCGATCAGCACCTCGGGGTCGATCACGCAGCCGTTTCCGAGCACGCACAGCTTGCCCGGGTAGAGGATCCCGCTCGGGACGAGGCGCAGCTTGAAGGTCTCCTGCCCGATCACGAGCGTGTGGCCGGCGTTGTTTCCGCCCTGGTAGCGGGCGACCACGTCGGCATGCTCTGCGAGCAGGTCGACGATCTTGCCCTTGCCCTCGTCGCCCCACTGCGCGCCGACGACGACGGTGAGCGGCATTACGCCCGCCTCGTCACGGCTGCTCTCCGCCGCGGGCCAGGTTGTCGAACTTGGTGTAGCGGCCGATGTACGAGAGCCGGACCTTGTCGACGGGCCCGTTTCGGTGCTTGGCCAGGATCAGCTCGGCCGTGCCCTTGTCCTCGCTGTCGTCGTCGTAGTAATCGTCCCGGTAGACGAAGAGCACGAGGTCGGCGTCCTGCTCGATCGAGCCCGACTCGCGCAGGTCGGA
>DASQXS010000125.1:0-10877 GCA_035639615.1 Gaiellales bacterium
AGGCGGTATCGGCCGGGGCCGGCGAGCCGCCGCCGGGCACGCTCGACATCCACGGCCGGGCCGTGCTTCCCGGCCTCATCGACGCCCACATGCACGTCTCGAGCGACGTAAGCCGCAGCCCCGGCTTCGGCCCGCCCGAGCCGCTTCATGGCGAGGACCCTCGGCCGCGCGAGCTGGGCTATTTCGTGCTCGCAAAGACCGCGCGGGCCCTGCTGGATGCCGGCATCACCACCGTCCGCGACGTCGGCTGCTACGACGACGAGGCGATCGTCCTCCGGCGCGCCGTCGAGCTGGGGCTCGTGGACGGGCCCCGCATCCTCTCGTGCGGGCGCATCATCTCGGCCACGGCGCCCGGCGGCAGGCTCTTCGGGACGATGTACCGCGAGGCGGACGGCCCCTGGGACATGCGCGCCGCGGTTCGGGAGCAGGTGCGCCGGGGCGCCGACTTCATAAAGGTGATGGCGACCGGCGCCCGCTCGGTCGAGTGGGAAGACCCCGAGCCGGCCCAGATGACGCGCGAGGAGCTGGCCGCGATCGTCGACGAGGCCCACCGGCTGGGCCTGCGGGTGGCGGCGCACGCAGAGGGGCTCGCCGGCGCCCGCCTTGCCGTCGAGGAGGGCGTCGACACGATCGAGCACGGCCTCTCGCTTCACCGCGCTCCCGAGCTCCTCGCTCGGATGGCCGAGCGGCGCACGGTCCTCGTCCCCACGCTCAGCACATTCCACGACCTGGCCGAGCGATTCACCGCCGAATTCGTGCCGGGCCTCGTCGACCAGGCGGTGCGTCAGAAGGAGGAGGCCTACCGCACCCTTGCCGCCGCCCGCGACGCCGGGGTGACGCTGGCCATGGGCCACGACAGCGGGCCCCCGGGGGCGAACGCGGTCGAGCTCGTCCGCATGGCCGAGGGCGGGCTCGGGGCGGCCGGGGCGATCCGGGCGGCCACCGAGGGCTCCGCGCAGGCACTCGGGCTCACCGACGGCTCGGGAGCGCTCGTGCCCGGGAGCCCGGCAGACGTCGTAATCGTCGACGGCGATCCGCTCGCGGACGTCCGCTGCCTGACCGACCCCGAGCGGATCTGGCTCGTGCTCAAGGGCGGCCACGCCGTCGGCGGACGCGCGCTTCGGCCGCGGCTCGCATCCACGCTCATCCAGTGACGAGGTGGTCACGCAGCCAGGCGCCCTGGTCGTTTAGGGCGCCGTGCCGTACCAGCCCGAGCTCGCCGTTGTCCATGTCCCAGCGCGCCCAGCTGAGCCCGTGGCGCGTGAGGATCCTCCACATCTGGTCGTCGTAGATTCCCCGGCCGGCGTCGTCGATGCGGACGCCCCACTCGCCGACGATCATGGGGACGCCGAGCCGGCGGGTGCGGCTCCACGGGATCGCCAAGTTGAGCCACTGGTCGGAGATCGAGCCGCGGTACGCATGGTTGCGCTGGTTGTGCGTCTCGGGCCAGCTCGGCAGCCAGTTGTCGGCGGTCGCGTCCATGCCCGTGCCGCAGCAGCCGTTGTAGTAATCGTGCCAGTCGAGCACGGTGTGGGCGAGGCCGAACCCGGCGCAGCGGAAACAGGCGCTCGCAACGCCGTAGTTGCCGCCGCGGATGTTCAGGAAGACGGCCCGGTAGGGATCGACGGCGAGGATCCCGTCGCGGATCCGGGCCTGCCAGCTCAGGATGCGCTGGTCGACCCGCGGCGACCCGAACCCGCTCCAGTGGTACGGCTGAGGCTCGTTGAAGATGCCGTACCCCATCACAAACGGGTTGGTGTCGTACCGGGCGACGATCGTCCGCACGAACGCCAGATACGCCCGCTGCGACGCCGGCGCGTTCCTTCCATAGAACCTCCTCGTCGATCCGAACCAGTCCGGCACGCGGCGGCCGCGAAGGTCGAGCTCCACCGCGATCCCGTGCGTCGTGAAGTACCCCACGAACGTGTCGAGCCGGGCGAGCTCCGCGGCGTCGAACCGTCCCCGCGCCGGCTCGACCTGGGCCCACAGCACCCGCAGGCGGACGAAGTTCGCGCCGATCGCCGCGACATCGCGCATGTGCGCCGAGCGATCGCTGATGTTGACCCCGCGAAGCACCACGACGCGCCCGCGTTGGTCGACGAACTGGACGCCCCGGGTCGTGATGTTGGGCTGCGTTGCCGCGGCAGCCGTCCCCGCCGCGGCAAGCAGCGCGAGTGCCGCCACCATTGCGCATGCGGCCATCCACCGCCGCCCACGGCGGCGGCGCGAGTGTCGAGCGGTTCCCCTCCCTGGGTACATGACGCGTTTCCTCCTGTCGACGCGACGCACGATGCGACCGGTGCGCCCGCCGCGGCCGGAGGCTCTCGGAAACGCGGCTTCGTGGGCGGCTGTTGCCATGACGGGCGAGGGCACGGCGATCTTCCCGTGGCCACTTGGCCGTCACGCGTGTGCCAATTGGCCTGCGGCCGGCCGCCAGACGGCAGGCGCCCGGACGGGTGATGCGGGTCGCCCGTCCGGAGGATGCGGCGGCGCCCTCCGACTGCCGAACCATGTATCAGCTCCAACCGCCCCCTGCGTGCGGCGCATGCCCGCCGCCGCGTCAGAGAGGTCTGCACATGACCGACGACATGACGCTCGCCATCCCCGTCACCGTGCTCCGCTGCTCGCGGCCGGCCCGTCTGGTGCGAATGCGCCGCACCGAGTGGCTTCCGCACGGCGCGACCCTCGTCCGCGGCGGCGTCGCCGTCGACGAGAACGACGCCGCATACGGGTGGGTCGCCTACGGCAACGAGCCCGCCGAGCTCGCCACCCCCGCTTGGCCCGAGCAGGGAATGCCGCTGTCGTTCGACCAGATGCTTGCGCCGGCGGTCGAGATCGACGTCGTCTACCGCGGCCTCGACTGGTCGCGGGCCGTCGGATCCGTGAACGCCCTCCTCGCCAAGGAATGCGCGGGCGCCGGCGTCCGCGTGGAGCTCGACATCGCCGAGCGCGCCTTCCTGTCGGTGGCCCAGAACCAGGCCGCCCGGCGGCACAGGCGCGCCCAGGACGCATTCGCCAGCCGCTTTTAGCCCCTCTTGGGGCAGAGTCTCAGCATCCGCTGCGGAGGCGAGACCGCGCTCTCGCTGGAGCGCGACGGCGAGTCAGCTCATCCGGAAGGAGGGGGCTCGTGGGGGAACAATGTTCCCCCACGGGCAAGGCGAGGCGGCTTGAGCGGTCGGGTTACGCGGCCGCCTCGGCGGCGGCCGCGCGGCCGCTGATCAGGTCTGCGAGCCGGTCGCGGACCCGCTCGAGCTCGTCCGCGTGCTCGTCGAGCTCGGCACGGCTGGCCCCGCGCTCGACCAGGATGTCGCGGACGAGGACGAGGCCGCGCACGTGGAGCAGGAGGTCGTCGATCTCGCGGCTGAGGAGGACGGCGTAGTCACTCGCCGCCTCATGCAGCCGGGCGGGCATCACGCCGCCTCCTCGAGCATCGCCGCCTCGGGCTCGACCTCGGCCGGGGCGCGCCGCGGCGCGGACTCGATGAAGACCGCGGCGATCACGGCGCCGGCGACCGCGAGCCCGGCGAGGACGTAGAGCGCGTCCTGGAACCCGTGCGTGAGCGGCACCGCGCCGAGCACGCTCGCGCCGGGATGGGCGGTCACGTAGTTCGTCGTGGCCGTGGCCGCGATCGTGCTGGCCGCAGCCAGGCCGGTCGCGCCGCCGATCTGGCGGCTCGTGTTGATGAGCCCGGAGGCGACCCCGGCGTCGGCCGGCTCGACGCCGGCGAGGCCCGCGATCGTCATCGGAACGAACGACAGGGCCAGGCCGATCCCGCTGAGGACGAACGCCGGGAAGATGTCCCAGAAGTAGTGCCCATCGACCGGCACGCGGGCCAGGACGACGATCGACGCGGCCGACAGCGTGAGCCCCGTGGCGAGAACGCGGCGGGGGCCGAGCTGGGTCACGAGCCGCTGGGCGACGTTCGAGAAGACGATCACGGCGAGGGTGATCGCCAGGAAGGCGAGGCCCGTCTGAATCGCTGAGTACGCGAGAACCTGCTGCAGGTACAGCGTGAGCAGGAAGAACTCCGAGAACGCCACGGCTGCGATCACAACCGCGGTAGCGTTCGCCGCCGCCAGCGTGCGCAGGCGGAAGATCCGCATCGGCAGGAGCGGCGCCTGCGACCGCAGCTCGATCGCCACGAAGGCCAGGATGAGCGCGGCCGAGGCCGCGAGCAGCCCGATGGTGGTCTGGTTGAGCCAGCCGTGCTGCACGGCCCGGGTCATGGCATAGACCAGGAGCATGACGCCGCTCGTGACCGACGCTGCGCCGGCGACGTCGAACCGGCGATGCGCCAGCTGCGCGCGGCTCTCCTCGAGGAGCCACGGCGCGAGCGCGATCACCGCGATCCCGACCGGGATGTTGATGAAGAAGTTCCACGACCAGCTCAGGTAGGACGTGAGCACCCCTCCCAGGAGGACGCCTGCCGCCCCGCCGCTGCCCGAGGCCGCGCCCCAGACGCCAAGGGCGACGTTGCGCTCACGCCCTTCGCGGAACGTGGTCGTGAGGATCGAGAGCGCCGCCGGGGCCAGAAGCGCGCCGCCCAGCCCCTGGGCCGCGCGGAACGCGATCAGCGACCCCTCCGACCATGCGAGGCCGGACAGGAGCGAGCTCATCGTGAAGACCGCGACGCCGATCATGAAGAGGCGCCGGCGGCCGAACAGGTCGGCCATGCGGCCGCCCAGCATGAGGACGCCGCCGAAGAGGACGGAGTAGGCCGTGATCACCCACTGCAGGCTCTCCTGCGAGAAGCCCAGGTCGGCCTTGATCGCCGGCAGCGCCACGTTGACGATGGCGACGTCGAGGATGACCATGAACTGCGCCGCCACGATGACGGCCAGCGCCGCCCAGCGCTTGCGCTGGCTGTGGCTAATCGAGGCTAGAGTCATTGATAGTCTCCCATAATCGTTGCTGACTGCTACGATATCACATATCAACGGTAGGGAGGGCTACACTTAACAGAAATGAACACGACCGACCCCCAGACGGCGCTCCAGCCGGCCCTCGCCAGGCCTCCGAAGGAGCTGCTCTCGAGCACCTCCTTCCTGCTGAAGCGGCTGGGCTTTGCGATCAAGGAGCGCGCCCTCGACGCCTTCGAGTCGACGGGGCTCTCGCCCCAACACCATGGGGTGCTCGTGCTGCTCCAGGAGCAGCCGTGCAAGAAACAGGTCGCGATCGCCGATGCGCTCGGCTACGACCGCAGCCACCTTGTCGGCATCCTCGATGAGCTCGAGGAGCGAGGGCTCGTGCAGCGGCAGCGCGACCCGAACGACCGCCGCCGGCACTCCGTCAGCCTGACCCCGGATGGCCGGCGGGCGCTCGAGCGGCTGCGCACGATCGTGACCCAGCTCGAGGACGAGTTCTTCGCGCCGCTCGACGCCGAGCAGCGGGCGGCGCTGCACGCGCTGCTCCTGATCCTGGCGAGCCACCACGACGCGCGCTACGCCCCCAACGGCCACGCCTGATTCCGGCGGCTCGACCCGCCGCTACTGGCCGCGCGCCTCCTCGAGCACGTCGTAGACCGCTTCGTCCCAGCTGCGGTGGTGGGGCGCGCCGGCGCCCATCACCTCGCGCTGGAGGTGAAGCCGGTCCGGGTCGGCGGCGTACCCGAGCGCCCCGCCGCGCGAGGCGAACTCGACGACGACCATGAGCTCGTCCGGGGAGTCAACCGGGCGCAGGAGGCGGTGCCCGAGCGCGCCGTGGCGGGCGCGGACCGGCTCGTGGGCGTCGAACGCCGCCTGCAAGCGGTCGAGTTCGCCGCCTCGAAAGCGGATCACGAACACGGCGGCGGCGCGGCCGATCACGACCCGGATCCTGTCACGCCGGCAGGCCAGGACGCGGCACTCGCGGGGCCGTCAGCCCGACGGCGTAGACGCCTGGAGGACGCCGTGCTCGCCGCCCTACGGCGTCGTCGCCATCGAACCCGCCGCGCGCGCCCTGGTCGAGCTACGAGACGTTCCGCGAGCTCCGCGCGACGGGCCGCTCCGAGCATCAGCTGACGACGTTTCTGCAGGAGACGGCGCCGGAGCTCCTCGTGTCGAGCTGAGGCCGTCCGCGCTCTCGCCGGAGCGCGGTGGCGATCCGGCTCATTCGGAAGAAGGGCCCGGTGGGGGAACCAGGGTTTCCCCCACGTCAACTATGCCGACGCGATCACGACGGCGAGGCCGATCGACAGGGTGACTGAGACGATCGCCCAGATCGCATCCGGGTGCCAGTAGAAGAACCGTCCCACCCGCATCCGAGACCGGGACGCGACCGCGACTGAGGCGCCCGGGACGTGCCGCACGTAGGCCCACAGCTCCGCCCGCCGCTCCCGCCCGGCGGCCCATGCGTTGCCCGCCCGTGACGCCGTCTCGCGGGCGAAGGCCGCCGCCGCATGCCAGAGGCGCGCGCGACCGACCCGAGGTGATGCGGCCGTGAGCACTCGCGGCGCAGGCGCCGGGCGCGGACGGACGAGGACGACGGAGATGCCCGCCATCGTGAGCGCGGCGGCCGCCGCGACCAGCACGAACGCCCATGTGCCGTAGCGCTGCACGATCGCGACCGCGGCTTTGGGCGGCAGAAACGCCGCCGGGCTGAGCGCCTTCGAGCCGCACATGGTCGCCGGCGGCGTCGCCGCGGGGGTCATGAAGGCCGCGACGATGGGCCGGCCCGCGGACGCGCCGAGCGCTCGTCCCTGGGCAGCGGTGCACTGCAGCAAGCGGCGGCTCTCGAGCCGCGCCCATACCATCCCCAGCACATCGGCATCCGTGAGGTCGGTGGCCGCGGACGCGGCGATCGCGGCGGCCGTCCCCTGGAGATCCGAGATGCTGGACGGATCGACGGCGTGGCCGATGATCGCGCGGAGCACCTGCTCCTGCGCGGTCTCGCGACGGATGCTGTGGGGTTGTCCCTGGCCCAGGTAGGCCACGGTGTGGCGGCCGTCCAGATGCACGGTGCCGCGCGGGAAACTCCACGAGGTGGATGGCGAGACCACCGCGCGGAACGGGCTCGGGTTCCTGACGTCGATCCCGCCGATCGCATCGACGAGGCGGGACAGACTGGCGAGCCGGATCAGCGCCACGTGGCCGACCGGTATCCGTGCGTCGCGCCCCAGTTGCTCGATGAGCTGCGGAACGTCCATGCTGCTCACCCGGACGCCCGCGAGGGTCGCGCTGGGCGGAATCGCAAGGTAGGCCGTCGTCCGCCGCGAGGGCACCGTGCGCATGAGGAGCGCCCCGCCCGTCGCCAGCCGGCCCGTCGCTCGGACCAGCGTCACCTGCGCGTGGTCGAGGGTGCTCGGCGAAGGCTGGAGGGCCGCCCGGACGTCACGCGGAAGCCCGGCCCCGGAGGAGGTCACATCGCTGGAGAGACGGTCGAAGCGCATCGCCAGGACCACGAACACGAGCGCCGCCCCGGCGCTCAAGACCATCAGCGCCACCCCCACCACCTGGACAAGCCGTCGCATCTCGTGTCCTTCGGCGGGCCCCGCGTCCACTGGTCGGAGCCCAAGGATCCAGGGGTGATCTACCGCATCCGCGATCCCAAGTCAACAGGGGGATCTCCGCGGACTCCCTTCAGGGCTTGCAATCGCGCTCATGGAGTAGTATGACCCGCATCACGACTGCATGTGCGGCCCAGGCTGGGAGGGAGCACGATGACGCCTGCGATATGCGTCGGTGCGGCGGCGGCTCTGGCCGCCGTCATGGTCGTGGTCATCACGGTGACGCTCCCGGACGAGGAGATCGCCCCCGTGGGCTGGTAGGGCTCACAGCGCGGCGGACGCCGTGACGGCCCGCGGCCCTGTCCGGTCGCCGATGCTCGATCGGGACAGGGCCGCGCCACGCCGGCATCGCACGACTACACGGATGCGAGGGGCACGACCTGCTCGCGAAAGACCTCGAGCTGGCGCACATCGTCGGCGAGCGGCCACACGAACAGCCGCTCCGCGCCTGCCCGGGCGAAGGCCGAAAGCCGCTCTGCACATACCTGGGCGGGGCCGATGGGAAGCGAGAGCGCACGAAGCGCCTCGACTGGCCGGCTCAGCATCGGGCTGAGGACGTCCGCGAGCATGCGCTCCGCCTCGTCACCGTCCTCGGTGACGTACATCCAGGCCGTCGCGACCGCGGTGGCGAAGGGGCGGGCGCCGCCTTCCCGGTCCCGGATCCGGGCCAGGAGGCCGCGGTGGGCACCGAACGTGTCGGGCGTGGTGTTGTACGCCGAGGCGAGCCATCCGTCCCCGTGGCGCGCCGCCCGGCGGAGCCCGGCCGGCGCGCCCCAGCTGGCGATCCAGATGGGCGGGCCGGGGTCACGGGCGGATGCCGGCTCTAGGCCGATGTCGCGGGTGGATGAGCCGGGCCCGACCCCCGCCACGAGGCGCCCCTCGGACAGGACGTCGATCGCCGCGAGCGTCTTCGCCAGCTGGACGGGCCCGCGCATCACCGGGAGGCTCACAGTTGTCGCAAGCGCCATGTCCCCGGAGTCCTCGATCACCGCGGCAAGAGCGGTCGGGCCGTCGATCCACGGCCTCGCGAAGAGCAGGTGGTCGTTCGCGCACAGAAACCCGTAGCCGAGCGCCGCGGCGGCACGAGCGTACTCCTTGAGCCCTCGGAGCGAGGCGCGTGTGCCGAAGTCGATCAGCGGCAGATGGGCGCCGAATTCCAGCCGTCCACTCCTCTCGTCGGGCTGTGACGATACGGGATGTGGACGGCGAGGGCCGGTCGGGGACGACGCGGACACGGGTCCGCGCGTCATCGCATCCGGGCTGCGGAGCCGGTGTGCTCGAGGATCGCCTCTGCGACCCTCCCCCAGTCCGCCCGCTCGAGCCCGTGGCCGGCTCCATCCAACGGCACCAGCCTGGCGGTCGGGATCTCATCCACCAGCGCCCGCGCATGATCGATCGGGAACATCGGGTCGGCGGTGCCGTGGATCACGAGCGTGGGCGCGGCGATCGAGGACAGCGGCCCGCGCGGGCGGGGCTCGTCCGCCAGCATGCCGTGGTTCTGGGCCGCCGCGAAGTCGCGGGCGCGCTTGACGTCGCGCCGCGCGAGCTCACGGATCGCCGCCTCGTCGAACCCGCGCTCGCCGCCGGCGAGCACGCGCGAGTACTCGACCAGATAGTCGACGACGGACGCCGCGTCCGACCAATCGACCTCCACCTCGGCCAGGAACCGATTCAGCCGCCGGCTGCCTCCCGGAAGGCCCCGGTCCCCAGGCGTTGCGGGAGAGGTGCTGATGAGGACGAGGGAGAGGACGCGATCGGGAACGTCGAGCGCGAGCAGCTGCGCGAGCGCGCCCCCCATCGACACGCCGACCACGTGCGCCTTCGGAATCCCGTACGCGTCGAGGATGCCTGCGGCATCGGCAAGCAGGTCGGTAGCCGAGTACTCGGGGTTTCGAGGTCCGTATGTGACCGACCGGCCGGTGTCGCGGTGGTCGTACCGGATCACGAACCGCCCGCCTCCCGCCAGCATTCGGCAGAAGCCTTCCTCCCACCACAGCATCGACCCGCCCATTCCCATGACGAGGAGGATTGGCGGGTCGTTGTGGTCGCCGAAAACCTCCGTGCAGAGCTCGACGCCGTTCGCTTCGATCATTCGCTCGATCATCCAGGTCTCTCAGACCGGGTGGGCGCCCGGAATTCATCGGTGTCGACGGTGCTCGGGCCGGAAGCCGGAACAGACCAGGTCGAGGGCGCTGATGCGATTGCCGTCGACCGTGCAGAAGAGGTGCTGCTCGACGATCCTCCAGGGCTTGCCGGCGTCCTTCACGCGGAGGCGGTAGGCGACGTGAACCCGGTCGCCGACGGCGGCACAGGCCGAGTCGACGACCTGGAGCGCGTCCCGTTCGCCAAACCAGGACACGAACCTCGCGGCCGCCGGATCCCGTCCCGAGACCTCGATCGGGCCCGGCGGGATCAGCGCGCGCATGCGCACGGTGGGGGCAAGCGCGTCGGCCAGGTGGTCGAAGTCACGCTCGGCCAGCGCGGCGACGAGGGCCGCGCCCGGGTCAGTAGCTGAAGACCGTTGCAGGTTCATCGCCGATCCACTCCCAGAGAGGGGTTGCGCCGCCGATGCGGGCATTCGCCGCGAGCTCGCTCTCGTCGAGCTTTCGGGCGTTGAAACAGACCGGGCAGACGAGCAGCTCGCCGCCTCCGTCGGCAAACTGTTCGAGCAGCCGCGGGATGGAGGGGCAGCCGTCGCACGCGACCCCCTGCGCGAATCCAGGAAGGGCGAGCCGCACGGCCTCCTTGGTCAGAAACATCGTCACCTGCCTGCCCTGCTCCAGCGCTGCACCACCGACGAGGAGGGCCACGGTCACCCGCTCGCCGTCGTCGAGTCCAGTCGCGAGGCTGATCACGACCTTCGCGTTCTTCGCCATCTCGCCTCCTCGAGTCGCTCGCCCGCGGTGCGGGCGTCTGTCAGAGACCGTACGGCGGGCGCGACGTCCGCGCCTCGCCAAGAGCAGCCAATCTACGCGCGGACGCCCGAATGGCTAGATCCTGCTATGCCGACCCCGTACCGGCCGGCGAGGGAAGCCGCAGCGGCCCTCGACGGAAGCCCCAGCTTCCGCAGGATGTTCGCAACGTGGCGGTTGACGGTGTGCTCGCTCAGGACGAGGCGCTGGGCGATGTCGCGGTTCGTGAGGCCCTGAGCCACGAGTCCGAGCACCTCGAACTCGCGGCTGCTCAGACGGGCAAGCGGGCCACCCGTCGCGTCAGCGGCGGGCCTCGTGTGCGTCGTGCGCAGCTTCTCGAGCATCGTCTCGGCGCGCGCGCGCTCACCGTCCGCCCCGATCTCGCGGAAGTCCAGGATCGCAGCCTCGATCTCGCGCTGTGCCCGATCGTCGCGCCCGAGTGCGCTCAGCGTCGCGGCCAGATCGAGCCGCACCCGACCGGT
>DASQXS010000126.1:0-7004 GCA_035639615.1 Gaiellales bacterium
GCCGCTCGGCAGGAGCCAGAGCGCGCCCCGGCGGTCCGACCACGCGCCGAACAGCGGTTGGATCAGCGACGACGAGGCCGCCGAGGCAAGCATCAGCACCGCGGTGAGCGTGTACGAGAGGCCGAACCGGTCGACCATGAAGGGCAGCAGCGCCGGCAGGGCGCCGTTGACGAAGTCCGTGGCGAGGTGGCCGGCAGACAGGGCGGCCATCGCCCGCATGTCGAGCGCGGCCCGCACGGTCCGAGCCTACCCGCGGGCGCGAAGGCTACGCCGCGGCCGGCTCCGACAGGTGTCGCTCGATCAGCGCCTGGGCTAGAGCCCACTGAGCGCGCACGATCCGGAGGCGGTTTTGCTCGAGCACCGGCGCGCCGGCGTCCAGGAAGCGAAGCTGCTGCCGCTCGGCGACGAGGGCCTGAATCTGCAGGTTCAGGGCCTCCACGCTCGTGCGCTTCCTGACCGCCCGAGGGGCCGCAGGACGCGAGCGCCGCAGTGACGTGCCGCGAGTCACGGCCTGTCTATCGGCCGGGGGCACGAGGGCCTGAATGCCCCTCATGGGGGGCACGGTACGAAGGGCGTCGGCTAGCATCGCGCGGCCATGCAAATCGAGGTGCAGGCGGTCGCCCCGGGGCAGGTTGACGCCGACGTCCTGGCCGTTGCGCTGGCCGCCGGCGACGGTCTCGCGGGCGCCGCAGCCGAGCTGGACGGGTCGCTGGGCGGCCTCCTCGCACAGCTCCGCGAGGTCGGCGAGCTCGAGGACGAGCCCGGCAGCGCGCGGATCGTCCACCTGGCCGGACAGGTGACGGCCCGGCGGGTGGCGGCAGCCGGAATCGGCGATCTTCGCCAATTCGATGCCGACACGCTGCGCACTGCGGCCGCCGCCGTCGCCCGCGAGGCGGGTGCGTTCGCCCACACGGTCGCCTGGGTGCTCGACGAGTCGCTGTCCCTGCGGCCCGACCAGCAGGCGCGCGCCCTCGTCGAGGGCACAGTGCTCGGTACCTACGAGCCCGCCCGCTGGAAGCACGAGAACTCGGCGCCGAAGCTCGACCGGCTCGTCCTGTGCGGGGACGAGGCGGTAGCAGAGACCGCGCAGCGCGCGGCCGCGATCGCCGAGTGGACGAACCGTGCGCGGGATCTGGTCAACAGTCCCCCGAACGAGGCGACGCCGGAGCGTCTCGCCGCCCGTGGCGCCGAGATCGCAGCGTCGGTTGCGAACCTCGAGTCCGAGGCCCTCGGGCCCGAGGAGATCCGCGGCCGCAGCATGGGCGCGTTCGCGGCCGTCGCGCAGGGGAGCGACAACCCACCCCGGCTCGTGGTCCTGCGCTACGAGCCGCATCAGCCGACGAACCCCGACTTCGTGCTCGGCCTCGTCGGGAAGGCGATCACCTTCGACACCGGCGGGATCTCGCTCAAGCCGTCGCTGCACATGCAGGACATGAAGGGCGACATGGCCGGGGGCGCGGCGGTGATCGAGGCCACCGGGGCGATCGCCGACCTCGGCCTCCCTGTGCGTGTCCTGGCAGTCGCCGCCGCCTGCGAGAACATGCCCAGCGGCCACGCCTACCGGCCCGGCGACATCATCACCGCGATGAACGGCAAGACGATCGAGGTGACCAACACGGACGCCGAGGGACGGCTCGTGCTCGCGGACGCACTCTGGTACGCGCGGGAGCAGGGGGCGACGCACATCCTCGACCTCGCCACGCTCACCGGTGCGATGGAGCTGGCGCTCGGCGACCTCTACGCGGGAATCTTCGCCAACGACGATCTCTGGCGCGCGGAGGTGGTCGAGGCGGCCGAGGCGAGCGGCGACCACGCTTGGCCCTGGCCGATGCACCCTCGGTACCGGCGCTACGTCGACTCGAGCTTCGCCGACATGAAGAACTCGTCGGACCTGCGCCAGGCCTCACCTGTGCTCGCGGCCGCGTTCCTGGAGGAGTTCGTCGGCGAGGGGCCGTGGGCGCACGCAGACATCGCCGGACCCGCGTTCCTCGAGCGCTCGCGCGGCGACTACCTCACCCAGCGGGGCGGCACCGGCTACGGCGTCCGCCTCATCGTCGAGCTGGCCTCTCGGCTTTCGTGAACTTCGACCTCTCGCCCGAGCACGAGCTCGTTCGCTCGACCGTGCGCGAGTTCGCGGAGCGGCGGGTCGCACCGCTGGCCGAGGATCTCGACCGGGAGCACCGGTTCCCCTACGAGCTGGTGGCGGACCTGGCCGGGCTCGGGCTGATGGGCATGCCGGTGCCGGAGGAGTACGGCGGCGCCGGGGCCGACACCCTCTCCTACGCGATCGCGGTCGAGGAGCTGACGCGGATCGACTCGTCGGTGGCGATCACGATGGCGGCACATACCTCCCTCGGGACGATGCCGATCCTGATGTTCGGCACCGAGGAGCAGAAGCGGCAGTGGCTGCCCGAGCTCGCCTCGGGGAAGAAACTCGCCGCCTTCGGGCTGACCGAGGCGGGCGCCGGATCCGACGCCGCCGCCTCTCGCACGACCGCCGAGCTGCGTGACGGCGGGTGGGTGATCAACGGCTCGAAGATCTTCATCACCAACGCGGGCACCGACATCACCTCCTGCGTGACCATCACCGCGCGCACCGGCGAGAACGAGATCTCGAACCTGATCGTCCCGAACGGCACGCCCGGTTACGAAATCTCGCCGCAGATGCACAAGCTCGGCTGGCGGGCCTCGGATACGCGCGAGCTGTCCTTCAAGGACGCCGTCGTTCCTGAGGAGAACCTGCTCGGCGAGCGCGGCCAGGGCTTCCAGCAGTTCCTCGAGGTGCTGGACGGTGGCCGGATCTCGGTGGCGGCGATGGGCGTCGGTCTCGCGCAGGGCGCGTACGACCTCGCGGTCGCCTACGCGAAGGAGCGTGAGCAGTTCGGCAAGCCGATCGCGCAGTTCCAGGCGGTGCGGTTCGCCCTCGCGGACATGGCCGTCGAGATCGAGGCCGGCCGCGGGCTCACCTACAAGGCGGCCTGGCTCAAGGACCGGAACCGGCCGTTCGCGAAGGAGGCGGCGATGGCGAAGCTCTACACAGGCGAGCTCTCACACCGGGTCGTCAACGCCGCGCTCCAGATCCACGGCGGCTACGGCTTCATGGAGGAGTCTGCGATCTCCCGGCTGTACCGGGATCAGAAGATTCTGGAGATCGGTGAGGGGACGAACGAGGTTCAGCGGATGGTGATCGCGCGGCACCTCGGCCTCGCCTGACCAGCCTGGCCGGAAACAGCAGCACCACCAGGAACGCGAGCACTGCCGCGCCGAGGATGATCAACCGGTCGCGCGACGACGAGCTGCCGGACTGCTTCGGGAGCGTAATCCCCGCGGACGCGGCGAGCGCTCGAACCGCCCGTGCAGCCGACTGGGCCAGCGGCGTCGGCGTCTTTCCCGGCGGGATCCCCGCGAGCACGCGCCGCTCTTTGGCGATCGGCTTCTTGCCGTTGTAGAAGCCGAATCCGGACGGCATCACGACGAGGAGCTGGCCCTGGTAGACGAAGGCGATCTCGCTCCACAGGAACTTCGAGTAGTCCTGAGGGTGGCCCCAGAGGCTGACCGCGGTGCCGAGGTCGCCGGTGAAGGCGATCAGGGCGACGCGGAGCTTGTAGCCGTGCTGATTCGCCGCCGCGACGGTCTGCTTAAGCTCGTCCGCCGCCGACTTCGAGATGGGCGCCTCGTACGGGAGGAACACCTCGCCGGTGAGAAGGACGTCGCTCGCCGGGTCGCCGTTGGCGCCGGCGCTCGCCGGAAGCGCGAGCGCGGCCAGGGCGAGCAGGAAGAGCGCGGCGCGGCTCACCGGCCCTCGAGCGCCCGCTGTGCCTCTTCCTCCTCGGAGAGCAGCCTGAGCAGGAAGTACGAGAGCGCAGCGAAGAAAACGATCATCTGCTCCGCGTTCATCAGGATGCCGCCGAGGTTCTGATCCTTGCTGGCCGAGAGCCCCCAGAGCCGGGGCGCCGCCTCGTAGAAGCCGTAGAAGGCGCGGCCGGAGAAGATCAGCGCGAGCGAGAGGAACGCCGAGCCGACATACGCGGCTCCCAGGTACGCCAGGCGCACCGGCGTCGTGAGGCGCTGCGGCTCGTACGAGAAGACCGCCCACCAGAAGACGAGCCCGGCGAAGATCAGCGCTCCATGCTCCAGGTTCAGCAGCCACGGGTGGCGCAGCGCGTAGTCGTAGAAGGTCGGCAGGTGGACGCCGTACCAAACCGCGAGCCAGACCGGCAGCGCGACCAGGGGGCGGGTCAGGAGCGCGAGCGGTCGGCCGCCCTTCGCCGCGACCGCCGCCCGCATGGCGGGCGTCAGGCCGAGCACGAGCAGCGGCGGAGCCCAGTCGGCGATCATCACGTTCTGGAGCAGGTGGATCAGGAGCAGGTAGTGGATCGCGATCGTCTCCAGCGGCGAGTTGAGCGAGGCCGCGATCAGGACGATCCCGGTGCCGAACAGCGCTACCCGAAGGCGGCCCGGGCGCTCCACCGTCCGGACGAGGCGGACGTAGCCGTACACCGCGGCGGCGGACAGCGCGAGGAAGATCGGCTCGAAGCTGAACGAGTACGAGGCCGGCGCGCTCACCGCGAGCCGTGAGGCACGACCGGCGCACCCAGCCGCTCGCGCCGCTCTCGCACGTAGGGCCGCAGCAGAAGCCCGACGCAGATGCCGATCGTCAGGAGCTGCTCGGTCATCATCACCACGCCGGCCAGGCGCTGGTCGGTCAGCGGCGAGAGCCCGAAGAGCCGGTCGGGCTGGTCGGCGTAGCGGGCGTACGCGGGGCTCGAGCTGAACAGGAGCGCGTCCACGAGCGGCTGCATCAGGGCCACAACCGCGAGGGCGAAGAAGATCCGCTGCGGCCGGCGGAGGCGCCCGTGCCGGGCAGGGTCGACGAGCTGGATCCAGACGAGCATCCCGGCGACGACGAAGCTCAGGTGCTCTAGGTCGTGCACGAGCGGGTGGCCGGCGGCGTAGTCGTAGGCGGATGGGACGTGCCAGGCGTAGATCGCGATTGCCCAGAGGCCGAGCGCGACGAGTGGTCGCGTGGCCGCCGACAGCACCGGGCGCAGCGCGGCGGCGGGGCGCAGCAGGGCCGGGGGCAGGAGGAAGAAGAGGAGCGGGCCGCGCACGGCGACGACCAACAGCGCCGCGGCGGCGTCGCCGATCAGCACGTGCTGGAGCATGTGGGCCGAGAGCAGCTTGTCGTCGGCCGCCTCGTCGAGCGGCGAGACGAGCGGCAGAACGAGCAGTGCCAGGCCCGCCGCGAAGAGGAGCACCCGTGTCCAGGGCGCCAGCTCGGACCGGCGGCGACGAAGCCGGACGAAGGCCTGGACGAAGAATGCGAGAGCGACCACGGCCCCGGCAAGGACGACCGGCGGCGCCTGCCACTGAAAGCTCAGGTGCGCGATCAGCACGGCCGGCTCAGAGTATCCGACACCTCTCGCTTGACACGCCGTCGGCGCGTTCACCATCCTGGCTGCAGATGGGCCGTTGTCGCCGGCGTGCCGCGGGGCGCGCACTGCTCGCCTTCGGCGCCCTGCTGGCGGTCGCCGGCTGTTCTTCCTCGTCCGGGCCGAAGGCGCCGACGATCCAGGCGGCGCGGCAGTTCGAGCTGGCCGGATTCAGGCCGGTGCGGCTGGCGCATCCCGGCCCCGCCCGGCTCTCGTTCACGATCCGCCAGCCCTCAGGCGCGCCGCTCACCTCGTACCGCCGCGGCGCCGGCCCACACACGGGGATCCACCTGATCGTCGTGCGGGACGATCTCGGCGTGATCATCCACCGCCACCCGCCGGTCGGGTCCGGCGGCAAGGCGGTGCAGACGGTGTACTTCCCCTCCCCCGGTCCGTACCGCGTGCTCGTCGACGCCTACCCGGCCGTCAAGGGCGCGCCGCGGAACTTCCAGCTCCACGAGGACATCCACGTTGGCGGCGCTTATCGGCCCCGGCCGCTCCCGCCCTTCTCGCCGGTCGCCGCGCCCCACGGCTATCACGTGAGCCTCCGAGGACCGAAGCGAATCCACCCGATCGAGGCGACGACCCTGACCGCCAGGGTGGCCGATCCGAGCGGTCATCCGGTCCGCTTCAAGCCGTGGTACGGCGCCCTCGCGCACGCGATCTTCTTCCGGGCCGGCTCGCTCGATTACTTCCACACGCACGTCTGCGGGCCCTCGACTCCGGGGTGCACGAGCATCTTCGGCGGCGCCCGCGTAGTCGGCCGGCCGGCAGGGCCAGGCCAGCTCCACGTCGGCGTGCTGTTGCCGGTTGCGGGAACCTGGCGTCTCTTCCTCCAGTTCCGCGATCGGGGCCGGATCCTGACGGCGCCCTTTACGCTTCGGGTGCAGTGACGAGGCGCGCCGCGATCGGCTCCGTCTGGCTCGGCGTCGTCGCGCTGCTCGTGCTTGCGGCGCGCTGGCTCGCCTATGCGCTCGCCACCCCGAGCCCGCTCGCGAACCAGTTCGCGGCCTCCGCGGGCGGCCCGCGACTCGTCGTCGTCACCCTCATCTCCGTCGGGCTTGCGGCCGCGCTTTCGGCCGCCGTCCTCTGGCTCGCGGTGACCGGCGTGCGCGAGCGGCAGCGGTTGCGCCCGGAGCGGACGCCGCCGAGGCTGCGCCTGCGCCGGCTGGCGCTGACGGCCGTCTGTCTCTATGCCGCGAGCTCGGTCTCGTTTGCGATGTTCGAGTCGTACCTGCACTGGCGCGCCGGGATCGGGTTTCACGGGCTCTCCTGTCTTGTCGGGCCGGTTCACCGGAACGCGATTCCGCTGCTGGCCGCGCTCGCGCTCGTGGCCGCGGCTCTGGCCGAGGCGGCCCGGTACCTGCTCGCCTGGCTGAGGGCGGCCGTCCGGGAGCTCCTGCGCCCACGCCTCGGGCTCGCCCCGTGCGCGCTCCTGGCTCCTCCGCCGCGCCCACCGTTCCTCTCGCCGTTGAGCGGGACCCCAGTTCGGCCGCGGGCGCCGCCGGTTCCGGCCTAGCCCGGAACTCGACGTAGCGAAAGGAGGCTCCATGAGAAGGGCCGTGGTTGTCG